>CAMHNO010000009.1 GCA_946186575.1 uncultured Prevotellaceae bacterium | reverse complement strand
GCGGGCCAACTTGCTACCTCGGTGCCGGGCCAGCTCTCGGCGGGCCAACTTGCTACGCTTGCTGCACTTGCACTCACTGCGCTTACTGCGATTGCAGCTACTGCTGCGACGATAATCTTCTTCATGATTGTAATGTTTTTTTAAAATGTTAATAATTAATGTTGTGTGAAATTGATTGTTTCTTATTTACCATAAAAAACTTCTTGAATTGTCTCGTCAAGAACCGAGGTCGTTCGGTAACCATTCTCGTCTACTACCATTGAGCCATCGGTCTTGATGTAAACTAAAGTTGGAAACGATCCTATGCCCAAAGCTCTGATAAGATCAAGGTCGGTCTCATAATTCACTTGATAAAAGTCAATCTGGCCTGAGTACTTCTGGGCAAGTTCGGCAATGTGTGGATGCATCTTCTGGCACCAGCCGCACCACTCGGCACTAAAGTCAATCACTACAGGGCGATCTATCACTTTATCGTTAAGGAAGAGTTCCTCAAACTGGGCGGTGCGAAGCACATTCACTTTGCCTGGTGTAAATTCCTGGGCCACGGCCGAGCTCGACAGAGCAAGCATTCCAAGCAGTAGGCCAATTAAAATGTTCTTTTTCATGATGATAAATGTTGTTAATAGTTATTATTCGTGATTCTGTGTCTCAGATTGGACTTTGCATTCACAGCATTGCCAGTTCAGGCCCATGCCACTTGCAACTGTGGAGCCGTGAAAAAGGTGACAATGTTGAGCAAGATGTTCTTCACCTCAGTGTTGAGCTCCGATACCATGACGCTGATGTCGTTTAACTTGTTATCAATTTTGCTCTTGACAATATTAGTTGTAAACTTTTTCATAACTATATGATTTTTGACGTGAATGAATCAATTTTTTTGTTCTCTTTATTCCTAATAACCACACAAAGCAAGAGGTAATCAGGTTTGTGGAAAAAATTTTTTTTATTTGATTGATGAGCGAAAAATGATAATCGATAAACCGAATGAACAAATTTGTAGTTTTCGCTTGCTGGTATTAGAAAATTGTGTACATTTGTAAAAAATATCCCTTCTCGACACATTAATATAATACAGCCTCCCTATGATTAGTAATGCTGACAACAAGAGATTGAGCATGATGCAGCCTCCGCTCGAAGTGAGTGCCGACTTTGTCGTGCACGAGCGCATTGGGCAAGACCTGATGGGCTACTACGGGCGATTCCCTTGCAAGATTGAGTCGTGCTGCCTGTGCTATGTGGTGAGCGGAAGGCTCAAAGCCACTATCAATCTGGGAGAATTCGATGTCATGGCTGGCGACTTTGTGGTCTTGCTCCCAGGCGGATTCCTACAGGTCAAGGAGGTGAGCGACGACACACTCATCAGTTTTGAAGGCTACTCATCGTCATTCCTAAAGAAAATCAACTTCTGGAAGATTATCTCACCCATCATGCAGTATGCCATCAAGAACCCCGTGTTCTCTCTGAACGAGGAGATGGGCAACTTCTACCGCGAGAGTTTCTCTATCATGACCAAGGCGGCAAGTTTCGGAAGCTCGTTCATGACCAACAGTATTGCCGAGAGCGCTCTGGTTGTGGCCATCGACATGCTTGCGGGAGCTATCAGTCACGACATGGTAAAGGGAGCGACACTCAAGAACTCATCGCGCGACCAGACTATTGTGGGCGAGTTCATGCAACTGGCACTTGAGAACTATCGCACCGAGCACAAGATCTCGTTCTATGCCCACGAAGCCTCACTCACGCTGTCGCACTTTTGCAACGTAATTAGCAAGACCACTGGCATGACTGCCCAAAACATCATCATGAACCTAATTATAATGGACGCTAAAACCCAGCTCAAAAGCACCGACTTGCCAGTGAATGAAATAGCTCGAACACTGGGCTTTACATCGGCTACCACATTCAACCGCTATTTCAAGACCTACACCAACATGACGCCACAAGAATACCGAAACTCAAGCGATTAAAGCAAAATGTAGAATGCCCAGTAGCTCCCAGTTAACTCATAGCAATTCATAGTAATTCATACCAACTCATAAACTCAAAAACTAAAAAAACTATGGCAATGACAAAGAAAGAAAAGAAAGAAGCCGACTTGAAATTCTTGAAGTTGCTCTCTCACAATTTCCCCGATGTGGCAACGGCGAGCACCGAGATCATCAACCTCTCGGCAATTCTCAACCTGCCCAAGGGCACCGAGCACTTCCTTGCCGACCTGCACGGTGAGTTCAAGGCGTTCCAGCACGTGCTGCGCAATGCCTCGGGTACCATCAAGCGAAAGGTGGGCGAGATATTCAACGACACCCTGAGCAACCGCGACAAGAAAGAGCTGTGCACTCTCATTTACTATCCTGAACGCAAACTCGAACTGGTGAAGAACAGCATGGACGATCCAAGCGACCTATATGACTGGTATTTCATCACCATCAACCGACTGGTCAGGGTGTGCCGCAACGTGTCGTCGAAGTACACCCGCTCTAAGGTTAACAAAGCACTACCCACAAGTTTCTCCTACATCATCCAGGAGCTGCTTCACGAGAATGCCAGCGAGCGCAACAAGCAGGCCTATGTCGACGTAGTGGTTCAAACCATTATCACCACTGGCCGTGCCGACAATTTCATCATCACCATCTGCTACCTCATTCAGCAGCTCACCATCGACAAGCTGCACATCCTGGGCGACGTGTTCGACCGTGGTCCCAGCCCCGACAAAATCATGGATGTGTTGTGCACCTATCACAACTTCGACATCCAGTGGGGAAACCACGACATCCTGTGGATGGGAGCCGCCAGTGGCAACGACAGCTGCATTGCCAATGTGATTCGCATTGCTATGCGCTACGGCAACCAGGCAGTGCTCGAGGACGGCTATGGCATCAACATGCTGCCACTGGCAACGTTTGCCATGGACGTCTATGGCAACGACCCTTGCGAGAAGTTCATTCCCAAAGGCGAGGCTAAGGAAAACAAGCTCGCGCCGCTCATCGCCAAGATGCACAAGGCCATCAGCATCATCCAGTTCAAGCTCGAGGCGCAGATT
This sequence comes from uncultured Prevotellaceae bacterium, assembly GCA_946186575.1. Taxonomy (GTDB): domain Bacteria; phylum Bacteroidota; class Bacteroidia; order Bacteroidales; family Muribaculaceae; genus Sodaliphilus. The sequence continues at coordinate 69,017 of CAMHNO010000009.1, read as the reverse complement.
ATCAACCGCCGCCCCGAGTTTCAGATGCAAGACCGCCTGCTGCTCGACAAGATTGATCACGAACGCAAGGTCATTACCATCGACGGCGTGGACTATGAGATGACCGACTGCAATTTCCCCACTGTGGACCCCAAAGACCCCTACCGCCTCACCCCCGAGGAGGAAGAGATTGTGGAGAAACTGCACAACTCTTTCACCGGCAGTGGACGCCTGCGCACACACATGCGCTGCCTCTTCCGATACGGATGCGTCTACAAGGTGGCTAACGGCAACTTGCTCTACCACGCCTCTATCCCCCTTAACGAAGATGGTAGCCTCAAGGATGTGGAAATCCAGGGCGAGAAGTATCATGGCAGAGAGCTGCTCAAGAAGGTGGGTGCCCTGATTCGCGATGCCTACTTTGGCTGCGAGAACAAGGAAAATCAAGAGTTTGCCGGCGACTACGTGTGGTACCTGTGGTGCGGCAAGGACTCTCCAGCCTTCGACAAGGACAAGATGGCAACCTTTGAGCGCTACTTCATTGTAGACAAGGCAACTCACAAAGAGGTTAAAGGCCACTACTACGCCTTGCGCGACGATGAACGGGTGGTCGACTCAATTCTCGACGAGTTTGAGGTCAAAGGGCAGTATCGACACATCATCAACGGCCATGTGCCCGTCAAGACCATCAAGGGCGAAAATCCAGTCAAGGCCCATGGCAAGCTAATGGTGATTGACGGCGGGTTCTCTAAGGCCTATCAACCCGAAACCGGCATTGCCGGCTACACTCTGGTCTATCACAGCCGCGGCTTCCAGCTCGTGCAGCATGAGCCGTTCACATCTATCACGCGTGCTGTTGAGGAAGGACTCGACATCAAGTCGACCTATGAAATGGTGGAGCTCACCAACCACCGCATGATGGTGAAGGACACCGACATAGGTGATGAACTCGAAGACCAGATCAACGATCTCAAGCGACTGCTCGAGGCCTACCGCAATGGCGACATCAGTGAGCGCTCGCGCCAGCCCATCACCCTCAAAAAGTGACAGCCACATTGAGTTCTGAAACAGTAAAATGCAACATCGAGGACATTTCCTCAATGTTGCATTTTATTACTCGCCACTGCTGCGTGTGAGGCAATTATTCTGGACTTGCCAATGTAATCAGGCACTGGTTGTTATGATACTCGATGTCGACAATGCCCATCTCGCACAACTTCACGATGGTGCGCTGGGCTGTGTGAAACGAGATGTGGGCCAGTCGCTCATATCCACTCAGCGAGATGCCACCGTGGCACTGCAGATAATCGAGCAAAATTTCCTCCTTCTGGGTGAGGTTGATGACCACATCCTCTGCTGCCGGCTCGCTCTTGAGCTGCATCACCTTGACGTGAGTGCTGCTGGCGAGCACGTTCTCGTCGGCCACGCGGTAGTAGGTGCGCCACTGTCCGTTCTCGTCGGGTGCTTTCACGGGTTTGTCGGCCGCCTCATCAATGTCGACCTTGACCACGTTCTTCCCCGCCACGCGATACACCTTGCAGCGCACTTGCTGCTCGGGTTGGCAATAGAGCTGCGCGGCTTGCTCAATCATGTAGATTTCCTCGTCGCTTCTCACACCGGCAATGTTGCCATTGTCTTTCACGCCCACGAGCAGATGCCCTCCGCTGTGGTTGGCAAAGGCACTGATCGATCGTGCAATCTTGCGCGCATCGCTAATTTGATATTTGAAATCCTGATGCTCGTGCTCACCCTGCTCGATGAGGCTTTCGATATAGCCTTTCTTCTTAATTTCCATTACAGGTGCAAAGTTACAAAAAACTGCCCAAAACTGGTGCAACAAGCGGCAGGAGATTTTACATCACAAAAAAACATCGAAGTATCTCCAACCCACGGCAACCAGCACCAGGGCAGCTTTTACTGAAAGCAGGAGCAATGGATGGCTACGGGGTTAACAATTCATTTACAGTGAAGTAACCGTAGCTCGACGGCATCCTGCCTGTTTTGCCACCATGCGCATGGTGGCTTTAAGGTTTTATTTTATGAGTTGCCCTGCCAAGACTTGAACTTGGCCTCCCACATTCAAAGTGTGATGTGCAGCCTGAACACTTCAGGGCAGTAAAATGGTGACCCCGGAGGGACTCGAACCCTCGACTCGCTGATTAAGAGTCAGCTGCGCTACCTACTGCGCTACGAAGTCAATTATTAATGAGGGCAATTAGCGACAGGACTTTAGTGCTCTAACCGTTAAGCTACTCCTGTGTGAGTGGATAATTGTCGTTGTACAGGAGACGGGAGTCGAACCCGTATCTCTCGAATAGGAATCGAAGAAGTTCCTATCTACGGCACCTCATTTTTATCTGTTTAATATCTACCGAAGGTGAGATTCGAACACACTCGCAAACTCTAAGCTTTTCAACTACACCATGAGGGCGAGAAATCTATTCGGTATGAAAAAACAATGCGGAAGCAGAAGGACTCGAACCTCCAAAACCATGCCGGTTCTGCACATTAGCAGTGTGCCGCCTTACCATTCGGCCATACTCCCATAAAAAAAACTTCTGTACTCCTGGTGTGACTCGGACCCACGACCCCTTGATTAAAAGTCAAGTGCATCTACCATCTGAGCTACGAAGTCATTCTTGTAGCGTCAACGGGACTCGAACCCGTAATCTTCGCCTTGAAAGAGCGACGAGTTGACCAGTTACTCTATAACGCCATTGGCAGGGCATATCGGATTCGAACCGACCTGTTTTTCCTGAGTGACAGTCAGGTGTCCACATCTAACTAATGAACCATGCCACAATTTGCGCCCCAGGCTGGATTCGAACCAGCACCCCTCGGCTTAACAGGCCGCCGCTCTACCATGTGAGCTTCAAGGACAATATAGAAAAGAGGGCAACTATCGGTAGGACTTCATTCTGGTGCTTTAACCATTTTAGCTTCTCTCGCTTTACATCGCGAGATGCAGGACTCGAACCTGCACCCCCCAGATTAAGATTCGAAGAAATTCCCGCCTACGGCACCTCTCTTTTAGTACGACCGAAGGGATTTGAACCCTTAAGGACAATGCGTCCACCAGATTCTGAGTCTGGCGTGTCTACCATTTTCACCACAGTCGTGTTAGCATCAAGGTGTATCATCATGTCAAGAAGAACGCTTTTGAGTTTGTTTTGACACTGCAAAGTACCGAAGTCGCTGCGCAGTGTTTTTGCGTAACAGAAAAAACTTTATTCTTTTTTTAAAAAAAAGAGTTTTTTCTCGATTTTCAAGCCTCGCAAATGAGGCGCTGAAGAATCATCTACACTTCTATATCAAGCACCACACAGAGAGGTAATCAATTTTTTTCAAAAAATAATTCGATTTCCATGAAATTGAGATGTAACATGCCGATATTCAATGAGATAACGGCGATTAGAATAACTGTGGCTCACAGGCCTTGGGCTGAATCTCACGCATTAAAAGGTTAGATTTCAGAACATGCTGCTCTTGTAACTCCCGCACATCATGTCTTTCTTTTTAGACAGGATATACAGGAGAACAAAAACAGCTATAAGGTTTGTGTGCCACAGGGTGATGGCAGAATGGAAGAGGCCGTTACTGCTGTGTGGCATCCAACAGGATGAACGCTGCCCAGTGAGGCTTGTGCTGCTTACGCCATAGGTCGGCTTCTCGCTCCTGGGTGGTGGGATTTTTCTTGTCATAGTCCCCTGCCAGCTCTTTGGCTCTCACTTGGCGCTGCGCCTCGAGGAATGCCCAGCGCTTGTTGCTCAGATCGGCGTTGAGTCTTGAATAGAACGCGGTCATCATGTCGCGCGAAGCCAGGTCGTCAACTTGCCACAGGCTCATGACAATGCTCTTGGCACCAGCCATCTTGAAGCCTCGTTGCAGCCCGAATACCCCATCGCCCGAGATTTCACCAAGCCCCGTCTCGCATGCCGAGAGCACGAGCAAGTCAAGCCCTCGCAGGTCGAGGCAAGAGGCTTCCTGAGCCGTGAGCACGCCGTCGTCCAGGCCTTCGGTGCTCTTCTCGCCATCGAAGGTGTGCTGCGCTCCTGCAAACAGAATACCCGATGTTACCATGGCTCGGTTCTGGGCTAACTGGCTCTCATAGTCTACCGGCATGAAGCTGATGCGGTTTTCCAGTTTATCATGCAGCATAGTGGCGTTGGTCCAGTAAAATCCATGTGTGGCGAGGTGAATTATTCTTTTATCCTTGAGGTTCTTGAATGAAGTCTCGGTAGCTTGCGACCTTGACTTGAAGTCCACATTCATGCCGTGAGTGGTGAGCATGGTGCTGACCATCATTGCTTCCTCTTCAGATTCTGCAAGGAAGCGCCATTGCAGGTGCCCGGAGCCATCAGAGCGAGTGTTTATCTCATAGGCTCGTGAGACGCTTGCTGCGCTGCTCTGTCCCATCTGGTCTATAAGCTGCTGCGAAGGCAGCAACAGGCTGCCGTCATCGCTGCCTCGTGTGGCTGTGCCATTGTTGCTGGCATCGGCGGCACCCATTTTGTTGAATGGGGTTTCATAATCGATGCCGCCATAGACGGCTGCTCCGCTCGCTGCCACCGGCACTCGATGCAGCGCCAGCTCTCGCGTCGACGACAGGCGGTAGATGTTGTACTGCGACGAGTCGCTGAGCATCACATTAGGATTGTCCCATCGCGGCACACTCTCGATGGCAATGGTGTGCAGCAGTCCGCAAGGCGAGAAATAGATGTTCTTCACCCCCTTGAGATCTCCAGCCCTCCACAGCTGCCCCCAGATGAGGTTGCTCAGTTCGCTGCTGGTATAAGCCCTGTCGGTGGCAGCCTTGAGCTTATCCTCGTAGCAGAGCACCCTCAAGCGAGGAGCGTAGACGGTGTCGTTGCGCAGGGTGAGTGCAACATAGATCACGCTGTCGGTGCCATATTTGGGAAACGAGAGGAACTCCACTGCCAGGTCGTCGTCGCCAAGACTGCGTTGCACATCCTGCCATGTGACTTGCAAGTTGTGCTTGAAATCGCCGTATGCGGTCGATTCCTTGAGCAAATATTCTTCCCAGTAGTCGGCTTCATTTTTCAGCTCAAACATATAATTGTCATCACTCTGGCCTTCGTTGCCATGTTGCTGTGATAGCTGGATGATTTCTTCCTTTATCGACATCAGATGATTGAACTTTTCAGTCAAGTCGGGGCTGGAGCTGTCTTTTATTATTAGTTGCAATTCGGTTTCTGAATTAAGTAGCAATCCCTTGGCAAACAGTGCTGAGTAATCATAGAGATAAGGCGTCAACCCGCCAATGTAATAACTTGTGCCCGACGGCTGAGTCACATAGTTCAGCACAGCAGCTGGATAGACGCTATGGTACAGCTGTGAATAGTCGCTCCAGTAATTCTCTCTATCGCTGGCCGAGTTGCTTCCAAAATAGAAAACCGTATTCTCAACCTGATGCCTCATGGCCGATGTTAATTCCACAATGGCATCGTCATATTGGCCCATGTCCATGTAGCACAGTGCCCTATCGGACCATAGCATGAGTCTTTCGTCAGAGAAAAATCTATGCCTAATGTCCAATGTCGACTGGGCATCGTCATAACACTGCAATGCCTTGTCATAATCTTTAAGGCAGTGATAGCATCGGCCCGCCATTTGGGCATTATATGAGTCGATCTGTCCAATAATATAATTGTAAAGATTATTTCTCTGCACAAATTCTTTGACTTGTTCGTAATAGGCTATTGCGCGGGCATATTGTTGATGCCCAAAACAGGAGTCCATTTTCTCACGCAACAATTTATTGCAAAACGACAGAACCATACCTCTGCTTATACTGTTACCGCCTTGAGAATTGTCGGCCTGCTGTAGATAAACCGACGCCTTGTCAAAATCCTCATTGGCAATGCTGCATTTGCACAACCCATAAAGGATGTCAGTAATAGAGTTAGATCTAATAAAAGAACTAAAATGAGAAGTCTCTTCTTTCTTATAATGAAGGGCGCTTTGATAACATTCTTGCGCCCCACTATAATTGTGAGTGAACATATAGGCATCGCCCATGTTCTTGAGAATCTGACCATCAGCAATGGCTTCTTTTATCTGCTCAAAGGTTGCTTGTGCCTCGGTATAATGCTTGACTGCAAGGTCATCATTGTTCTGCCACCAGCAGCACTGTGCCATCTTCAACGAGATTGTCAGCAACTCTTGCCTGTGGTCGCCATGCAATGTCTTATAGATGTTGATTGCGTCTTCGTAAGCCTTTGCAGCATCTACATACCATTTTTCCAACCTACACTTATCTGCGATTTCAACAATAAACTGAGCGTTGCATGAGTCGACCACAAAGTCTGGATTGGACAGCAACTTATGAGCGGCTTCGCAGGCAAGGGAGGGGTCATCCAAGTAGTTGTCGGTGAAGAGTGCCTTGAGATGCTCCACATCGCTAATCGTGTCGACAGGCGACACCACTTTGCTTGTGGCATCGTCCACAATATTATTCAACGCACTCCAGGGCGCAGTGGCCATGTACAATTCTTTCCTGCCTTTGGGCACGTGCAGGGTGCACTTGGTCTTGTCTACAGCAGTGAACAGTGACACTTGATTGTTACTACTTGCCCAACTCCCATAATGAACGCTCTGAGGATTGTTGATGTGGGAAGTGATTGAGCCAAGCGCAGCACATCCTCTAAAAGCATTATTGCCGATAGTCTTCACCGACTGAGGAATTGTCACATCCCTGAGGTTTGAACAACCCTCAAAAGCCGATTCCTCGATCTCAGTCACCGAGTTGGGAATACTGATCGAGGTTAAGGCCGTGCAGCCCTTGAAAACATTTCTGGCGATAGCCTTCACCGAGTTAGGAATTGTCACAGCACCGAGGCTTGAACAACCCTCAAAAGCCGATGTCCCGATCTCAGTCACCGAGTTGGGAATCCTAATCGAGGTTAAGGCTGTGCAGCCCTTGAAAGCTTCATAATTAATTCCGTCCACAGTATAGGACTTGCCATCGTGAGAGATAGCAGCAGGGATGTTTATGTCGCACACCTGGGTAGCGGTGGACTGACAGCTCGTGACTGTGGCTGTGTTGTCATAAGTGCTAATATAATAGCACAGTCCGTTAATCACAACCTCCTGCGCGCACAACTGTGAGGTGAGTGATGCCAAGAGCAGACTTACAAGCAGCAATAGTTTTTTCTTGAAAATAATGGTGTTCATAGTTGTAAAATGTTTTTTTACTTCTTAATCACCACCTGAGTAAAAAGGTAATCAGAAATCAGAGGACAGTGGTCTGCCATCTGATTTCTGATGTCACATGTTGTAGACGCATGGTTGCTGCCGTGTCATCACTTTCTTGGTCTTGTAGTTTTTCATCACATAGTCGGCAATGGCTCGTGGTTCGGTTTTGCCGTCGCCGAGCGCGAGGTAGATCATGTAGGACAGCGACCCGTAGCGGTTACCTGCGTTGCTCTTGTTTTGCTTGTTCTCGATAATGTATTCAAAATTGAGCTGACCCGCCTGGCAAGCGCTCAGCTCTATGCCAGGAGCCAGTGCACCTCGGGCGGTGGCTTGCGCCACTGGCTTGTAGTTAGGGATGGTGATGGGCATGTCCACGCTGCGCCACACGTCGCCCTTCTTTGTCTCAACGGCATCGCGGCTCATTGTTCCGCTATGGCACGTGTCAAAGCTGAGCAGTAGCATTCCCTTCTTGCCCAATCTCTCTCTTAACAGCGTGGCGTAGTTGTCGATTTCATCGTCGGTGAAGTGACGCTTACCGTCGTAGCCGCCGGCACGATATTCTTTGCGGGCGTCGTAGGCAACAAAGGTCTCGGTGAGGTTGTCGCTCTCGTTGCGCTGTGAGCCACCCTTGATTTGCTGCCCGTGACCCGAGAAATGAATCAGCACCACGTCGCCTGCGTTGCAGTTTTTCAACAGCTCTTTAAATGCCTTTTCAATGCCCTCATGGGTTGCCTGGTGGTCGATGAGGGTAGTCACCTCATACCCTGCCTGCCCCAAGCTGCCTGCCAGCAGTTCTACATCTCGGGCCGAGCTCAGGGTCTTGTCCCAGTCCTCACGATACTGATAGGTCCCAACTCCAATGAGCAGAGCTTTCTTTTTAGAGTCCTTGAACTGCTTCGAGCTGATGGGCACCGCCTTGCTGGGAGCACTTGACGCGGACGTTGCCACCGACTTGGGACCCGCCACGCCTGCCTGCGAACCGCCTATGTCACTGCCGTCGCGCACAGCGGCCGTCGAGTCGGCAGCAGTGGTGTCCTGCTCCTGCTGTGGCACATACTGCTGCTGTTGTGGCTGCGCGGACTGAGCCTTCTCGGCATTAGAATTGCCACAGGCAATCATTATCATTGAAGCAGCAACAATGGCTGTGAGGGTCATAAGTATATCGCTTGCTGTTTTCATTGTGTTATTTGCTTTGATGGTTTAACTTTCTCTGATGCAAAGTTACAACATTTACACCCTGTCGTGCAAGATTCCAAGCCACATAGTTGACCACACGGGTGCATTAGATGACAAGATAGTGGGGTTTACTGACATCTGACCTCTGCAAATTTATTCGAGTTGCTGAAGTAACCGAAACTTGAGGGTTATAGGTTAACGTGAGTTCGACCCACCTCTAAACCATAACCTCTAACCTTCAAGTTTATAAAGCTTTAGAGCTTTAGGAACTTGAATAATTTACTTAATCTTCTCCAACGCTTTTTCAAGAGTCTTGAGCTCCTCTGGAGTCTCATTGCCGTTCTCCTTTTTAGCTTCCTCAATGAACTTGACGGCCTTCTTCAAGTCGTGGTTCTTGACGTAGGCGTAGGCAAGCGTCTCACCAATGTCGGGTCTGAGCTGATTGTCGGGAGTGCCAGGGGTCGCACTTTCCTTGTAGATCTTCTCCAATATAGTAATGGCCTTGACAGTCTGACCTTCGTTGATAAGATTGATTGCTTTCTCATAGTCGCCACCGGCATTCCTGGCGATGTCGCCTACCTCAAAGGTGTGCGTCGCCACGATGGCATCGGCCATGGCAGCCTGTGAACTCGACTTGTAGTACATGTTGCCACCCACTCCAGCTATCAGCAACACCACAGCCGCCGCGCTCAGCCAGCGGTAGACCTTGCTCAGTGGCACCACCCTACCCTTTGCCGGCTGATGAGCCTGGCGCTCCTGGCTTGTGTCGCTCTTGTGCTGATGGGTCAGACGTGCCAGGTCGTCGTCGGCAATGTTTCGCATTGCCCTCTCAAACTGGTCGTCGGCCTGACCGCAAACCTCTTGCAGCGCTGCCACAAACTCTTTGTGACTTTGCAGCTGAGCCCGGAGCTCGGAGTCGCTGGCCAACCTCTGTTCCAGCTCCTTGCGCTCACTCTCGCTCATGGTTCCTGCCAAATAGGCGTCAAATTGCTCATGAGCATTATTACTATTATCATTATTATCCATTTTATTCTTGAGTCTAAATTAAATTCAACATTTTAAAAGCCACACGCACGCGCTCCTTGAAGCGATTCATACAACGATTTTTCATCGACTTCACCGAGTCCACCGAGTTGTAGTGAATTTCGGCCATAATCTCGGCCATCGAGAAGCCGCCGTAGTAAAAGTCCTTCAGTATGGTCTCGCAAGGCTCCGGCAAGTAGCCCATCTCGCGCTTGAGCACCTCAATGCGCTGCTCTGCAGCCTCCTTGTCGTCGCAGTCATCCACCAGCTCTTGTAGCGACAGCTTGGTCTGGAACCTCTCGTCGGCATCAATGTCGTCGTCGCTGCTGCTGTCAGCTGCCTGCACCATCTTGCTCTCCTTCTTCATGCGGTTCACTGCCATGTTATAGCCTATTTGGAAAATGTAGGCCTTCCAGTTAGTGCCCGCTGCCACCTTGCCCGCGAGCATGTTTTGCCTCACCGCAATGAACGTCTCGCTGTACACGTCCTCAATGTCCTCGATGCGCAGCACCGGCAACCGCTTGCGAATGTAGTTGATGAAGAGATTCATCAGTTTCATGTACCAGTCGCTAACTATTTGGTTATAATCTTCCATATTCTCAAGATTGTGGGTTATCAACTCACAAAGTTAATCCAAAATCTTGACATACAAAAGTTTTTAACTCTAAATAACGCACAGCAGAATCGCGGGGGAGGAGAAGGCCGGGGAGGAGGGAGTGCGACCCATTTTATACTGAATAAACCATCTGATCCTGTGAGCCGGCAGCATTGATGTAGCCGGCAGCAAGCGCCATTACAAGCACCGGCAGCTCCTCGCCGTCGACATAGAAATTGTAGTTCACACCTATTCCATAATCCTGCATCTTCTGCACCAGACTATCGCCATTGTCGTCAGGCCCTAATTGTGCAAACAAGCTATAGATCATCACTGCCATGTCATGCTTGAGCGAATCTATTTCGTCAAGGCCTTTAGATTTCAGCTTCAAGCCCACCGCTCGGCTCACCGTGGCGTTGATGTTAATGTCACCACCAGTCATGCTCACGCTCGAGAGTGTCAGCCCGGAGCCAGCCTCATAAGGAGTGTAAGCGTCGAGCAGCGTCACCAGCAGCTCAACAAAGTCTTTGTCATACACAAACGATGCCTCAACGCCATCGTCAGTAACAGCACAGCTATGCCCTACATCGGCCGCCGCCACAGGGCTTGCCGCAAACACTATTGCAACACTTGCAACACACGAGATAAAAAGTCTTAAAAGTCTCATAATTCAAAAATTTTTTCAGTCAATAATCTTGTTTTTTATTTCTATATCAGCACTCACCCGCTCAGGTAATCGCAATATGCTAAAAAATTGCCATCGGCGCCACACACCACCGAAATCTTGCACCCGCCTGAGCCTATTTCAGAAAAAGTTCGTAACTTTGCAGCCTGAAAAAAAAGACAAATGCACACCACAGGCAAAGAATTGCATAAAGTGAAAATTGTGACCTTAGGTTGCAAACTCAATTTCTCTGAGAGCGCCACCATCGTTCAGCAGTTGCGCCAGAACGGCATTGCCACTGCTGCCACCGCTGGCGAGGAGCCCGACATTTGCGTGGTGAACACCTGCAGCGTTACCTCGCTCGCCGACCGCAAGTGCCGCCAGCAAATTCGCAGCCTTGTCAAGCAGCATCCGCAAGCACTGGTGGTGGTCACAGGCTGCTATGCCCAGCTCCAAAGCCAAAGCATCGCCCAGATTCCCGGTGTCGACATCGTGCTTGGCAATGAGCAGAAGGCCCACCTGGTACGCTACATAGAGCGGTGGCTCAGCGACAGGCAGAAGGAGCTGGCCGTCACTCCACACAACGCCATAAGGCATTTTGCGCCTTCATGCGAGTGCGGCGACCGCACACGCTACTTCCTCAAGGTGCAAGACGGCTGCGACCGCTACTGCAGCTACTGCACCATTCCGCTGGCACGCGGCCGCAGCCGCAGTCCCAGCATTGACTCGCTCGTGGCTCAGGCCCAGGACGTGGCAAACCGCGGCGGCAAGGAGATTGTGCTCACCGGGGTGAACATTGGCGACTTTGGCAAGAACACTGGCGAGAGCTTCCTCGACCTGATCAAAGCCCTCGACCAGGTTCAGGGCATTGAGCGCTACCGCATCTCATCGATAGAGCCCGACCTCCTGACCGACGAGATAATCGACTGGTGCGCTGGCTCCAGAGCATTCATGCCACACTTCCACATACCGCTGCAGAGCGGCAGCGACGAGGTGCTCAAGCTCATGCGCCGCCACTACCGCCGCGACCTCTTTGCACGCAAAGTAGAGCGCGTGCGCAGCGCAATTCCTCATTGCTTCATTGGAGTTGATGTGATGGTGGGGACCCGAGGCGAGACCCCACAATGCTTTGACGACTCATTGCAGTTCATCGCCTCGCTGCCAGTGCAGCACCTGCATGTGTTCCCCTACAGCGAGCGCCCCGGCACTCAAGCCCTTAGCATCCCCTACATCGTACCCAAGGCCGAGCGCGATGCCCGTGTGGCTAAAATGATTGCCTTGAGCGAGCAACGCCAACGTGAGTTTATTGAGCGTTTCATCGCAACCGAGCGCCCTGTGCTTTTTGAGCAGCCACCGGCAGGCAGCACTGTGATGCATGGCTTCACCGACAACTACATACGCGTTACCGTGCCCTATCGCGAGGAGCTCGTGGGCAGCATCGCTCCCGTGAAACTCGAACCATCGGTCCTTTCAACAACTCATAATTCATAAGGTGAAATGGTATTCTAAAATATTGTATGCGCCTCTGGGATGGGCTTTGCACGCGCTGGCAATGATGCCGTGGTGGATGGTGTATGCGCATGCCAGTGTGCTCTACTTTGTTGTGTACCACCTCATTGGCTATCGCAAGAAAGTGGTGCGCAACAATCTTGCCGAGTGCTTCCCCGAGAAAGACGACCTGGAGCGCAAGGCCATAGAAAAGGAGTTTTACCACCACTTCACCGACTATTTTGTTGAGACAATCAAGTTGCTTCACATCAGTGATGAGCAAATGCGCGAGCGCATGGTGTTCCACAATGCTCATGTCATTGACGAAGCCTTCGATGCCGGCCAAAGCATTGTGCTCTATGCCGCCCACTACGGCAACTGGGAGTGGGTGACTTCGGTCACATTATGGTTCAACAGTGAGCACCACAGCAATGCTGTGCAGGGACAAGTCTATCAGCCGCTTGAGAACCAGTGGTTCAACCAGTTTTTCCTGAAGCTTCGAGAGCGATTCCACACCGTGTGCATCAGGCAACGCGCAATTCTGCGAGAGATGATAACCTGCGAGCGTCAGCAAAGGCACCTGGCAATTGGGTTTATAACCGACCAGCATCCCCTGAGCAACGATGAGGGTCATGTGCTCGACTTCCTGCATCATCCCACGGCATTCATCACAGGACCCGAGGCCATAGGCCGCAAGCTACATTGCCGTGCCGCCTATTTTGATGTGAAAAAACTCAGCCGTGGCCACTATGAGTGCACACTCGTGCCGCTGAGCAACGACATCGCTGCCGAGCCACGAGGCTCCATCACCACGCGCTATGCCCGCCTGCTCGAGCAGCGCATCACCGAGCAACCTGCCTACTGGCTATGGACCCACAAGCGCTGGAAACGACCCGTGACGCTGCCCGACGGCTACACCCGCGCGGGCGAAATCAATTTCTACGCAAACCATAAAAACACATAAGTCAGAGGTCAGATACCAGATAGCGGAAATCAGAAACATATAAATCAAAAATCATAACTCAATGAAACCTGTAGCGGTAATAATATTGAACTGGAATGGAGCACAGCTACTGCGCGACTACCTGCCCAGCGTGATCGAAGGCACTAACGCCGACATTGCCGACGTGATTGTGGCCGACAACGGCAGCACCGACCAGAGCCGCACGGTGCTCGAAACGGAGTTCCCAAGTGTCAAAACTCTGTATTTCGACCGCAACTTGGGCTTTGCCGGTGGCTACAACAAGGCAATTGAGGCTACGCAATACCAATACACTGTGCTGCTCAACAGCGACGTGCGAACACCGGCAGGGTGGCTCGAACCATTGTACCGCTACCTCGAGAACAACCCCGACGTGGGCGCAGTGCAGCCCAAACTGCTGCACGACCGACACGACGGCAAGCGCATGTTTGAATATGCCGGAGCAGCTGGTGGCTTCATCGACAAGCACGGCTATCCCTACTGCCGAGGACGCATGTTCGACACTGTAGAGGACGACCATGGCCAGTACGATGGCAAAGACATCGACATCTTCTGGGCCACAGGAGCATGCCTGATGGTTCGCAGCAACCTCTACATGCAGGTGGGAGGGCTCGACGAGGATTTCTTTGCACACATGGAGGAGATTGACCTGTGCTGGCGCGTGCATCTGAGCGGCCACCACATTCGTGTGGTCACCGCCAGCGAGGTGTTCCACCTGGGAGGAGGCAGCCTGCCACAAGGCAACCCACGCAAGACCTACCTCAACTTCCGCAACAGCCTGTTCTTGCTCTACAAAAACCTGCCCGAGCGCGACGGCAAGCGCCTGCTCCTGGTGCGCCGACTCTACGACACGCTCGCCTTCTTCATGGCACTGGCCAAGCTGCACTGGGGCGATGCGCGAGCCATCATCAAAGCCCACAACGACTATCGCCGCTCCAAAAACCGATACACTTGCCAGCCTGGCACCAACCTGCTCAAGACCTTCGCTGGCGCACAGCGCAACATTGTTGTGGACTACTACCTCAAGGGCAAGAAAATATTCTAAAAGCTCAAGCAATAATAATTACGTAATTGTTACATTTATACCATATTAATTGTTTAATTATCTTTTTTGTTGCATATTTATTAAAATAGATGTATCTTTGTGCCCCAAAAGAAAAGAGAAAGGACCTTAACAAAAATGAGTCATAAAGATATAATAGAGAAAAATGGCTACTGCGTTTTTGAGTTAACCAAGAATAGTGACACCAACGCCACCACTCCCATCGATTCAAGATACACATGCATCATCATGTGCTATGAAGGTGATGCCCTGCTCGACACCAACATGCAAGAGCATCACTTGCGCAAGGGCGATTGCCTGTGCATGGGCAACGTGCTCTACAAGAACACAATAAGAATGAGCAACGACTTCAGGGCGGTAGTGGTTATATCGATGGCTTCGTTCGCCTTTAACTCTATAGTGGGAATTCCCACCGGGTTCATGGAATCGATCTACACTAAGCCCAAGGTCAACATTGACGACAGCAACATGCTCGCCATCATCACCAACTATCTTGACTCACTCGTGCGACTGCAACACACACAATTAGGCTCAAGACACAAAGAAGTTGTGGCACTCACTTTCCGCTCCTTAATTCTCATCATGGCAATGCTCAGGGGCAACAGCGAGAACATGAGCAAGTTTGTTTACGGTCAAGGCGATGTTTACTTCAGAAACTTTATCGATCTCATCGAGAAGCACGTCAAAAAAGAACACGAAGTCTCGTTCTATGCCAACAAGCTCAACATCACAGCCAAATATCTGAGCGAGGTGTGCAAAATCAAGAGCGGACACAAAGCCAAGGAAATCATCACCTCGTTCCTCATCTCCAAAATCAAGCAAGAGATGATCATGTCGGGCAAGTCGATAAAAACCATCTCCTACGAGTATGGATTTGCCGACCAGTCGAGCATGGGCAAGTTTTTCAACAAAGCCACCGGCATGTCGCCAGGCGACTTCCGCAAGCAGGCATCAAACACTGACCCACAACAAAACGAGCCACATTAAAAAATGTTTACGCAAAAGTGGTCTCGAAGGAACCATACCTTCGAGACCACTTTGCTTTGGCCAGAGCTTTAGTCAAGCTCAAGCACTACTCTTGCTTAGTTGTTGCTGAGCATGAGGTTGTAGACCACAGTAACGTCCACACTCGAGATGTGGCCATCGCCGTCCTGATCACCGTTCACCAGCTCGCTGCTATCGTTATTGAGCAAGTAGTTGTAAAGAACTGTGATGTCCACACTGCTCACGTGGCCGTCGCCGTTCACGTCGCCAGGAATACCACCGCTGACCTTGGGGTAGAGCGTGGTATACACCTCGTTCTTGCCGCTGGCCTCGCTGCTGCTGAGCTTGAGGTAAGCACCGCCAGCGGCAGTGCTATAGCTGGAGGTTGGCCTAACGAAGCGCAGGTTGCCAGGCGTGCGATATTCCCAGTAGTAGCCCACCGTCTGGTTATAGACATTGACCGACGCAGATGGCGTTGCCACTAAGTAGTTGGTTGCCGGTGCCGAGACGCTGGTGGTGGGACGACTGATGCGGGTCTCTTTGTCAACGGTAAGGTCAACCAATAGCATACCAGTGCTGGGGGGAGCCTGGTTGAGCTTGGTGAGCCTTACTTCCTTGCCGTTGTCGCTCTTGGTGTAGTCGCTGGCATAATAAGCGCTCACATTACTTCCCGAGAGGTTGACGGGCAGCACCGAGCTGAACATCTGTGTGGCAGCATAGGGCTTGATCCATGGCGCCAGCTTGTCGCCATAGGTTGTGCCCCAGGAGTTGGCCTTTGTCAGGTAGTTGTTGGCATTCCCGTTGGGAACCCACACGGTGCCAATGCCCGAATGCCACACATATTTTCCCATCGCGGGTGCTGCGTCGGAGAAGAAGAGCGAGCTCAGGGTTGAGGTGTTGAACGCATATTCCTCGATTGTGGTCACCGAGCTTGGAATTTTCACCTCGCCGGTGATTTTGCTGTTGTAGAAGGCGTCATGACCGATGAATGTGAGTCCGCTGGGCAGCACCAGGTTGTTGACAGCATAATCGCTACTGCGGAACGCGCTCTGCCCAATGCGTTTCACCGTAGCGGGAATTGCGCCACCGGTGTACTTGCAGCCGTAGAGCGTAGAGTCGCCAATCTCGGTGATGAGATAGCGGCGCTGGTCGCTGTTGACGGTCTTGTCAAACTCATAGGTTGAGAAGCCATAATTGCCAGTGGAGCTAAGGACCTTGATATTAGGATGATATACATACTTCGCCGTACCGTCATAGGTAGTACCGTTGTAGGTGGTTGACGAGGTGCTTGTTATGGTCAAGAAATAGGAGCCATTACCATAATTATTATTATAGGCATAGTCGTAGGCACCAGCACTGATGTAGCTGGCGCGGCTGCTCAGTGCGCTGTTCTGCTTATACTGGTCGACCACGCCCGTGGGCACGAGTATTTTGCAGGTGGCGGGCACACCAGTCAAGTCATACCCTGTGTAGGTGTAGTAATTGCTGGTTTTCTTGTTAAACACCAGCTCGGTGAGTGAGGTGGTGCCAGAGCAAAAATCACCATATATTGTGCCAACAGAGCTGGGCACAACCAAGCGGCTGTATTTGCCATGTCCAAAGGCAC
Source organism: uncultured Prevotellaceae bacterium (assembly GCA_946186575.1). Classification (GTDB taxonomy): domain Bacteria; phylum Bacteroidota; class Bacteroidia; order Bacteroidales; family Muribaculaceae; genus Sodaliphilus. The sequence goes on along the minus strand of CAMHNO010000009.1, from coordinate 52,242 downwards.
AACTTCCAAGCAAGGCCACGCCGTAGGGCAAGGCCACGGTTCCTGTGAGCGACGCGCCGTCGAAGGCATAACCCTGTATGTACTTCAGGTTATGGGTGAAAGCGTAGGAGGTGATTTTCTGGTTCTGGAAGGCGTAGGCACCAATGGTGTCAACGTTCACACAACCATCAACTGTGAAGGAGTTGCCAGTGCGGTTGTTGAAGGCATCATGACCAATGCGGTTCACCACGTAGGTCTTGCTGCCAATGGTCACACTGGCAGGCACGGTGATTGTGGTTGGGCCATTGTTATAGCTGGTGGCACCGTTGCACACCAGCCGTGCCCGACCACCATAGGAGTTGCCATCGGCACCGGTGACACTGGCGCCGCTGGTCACTGTGTAATGATAGCTGGTAGTGGTAGGCACTATGTTGGGATAGTCGAAAGCCTGACGACCATCGTAGTTGACATACTTAAATCCCGTCCACCCGGCATTTGAGTAAGCCGTTTCCCTGCCGTAGGGAATATACAGGTGCATATCTGAGTGGGTGCCAAAGTAGTTGTTTGCCGTCACCGTGGGCGGGTTGGCCATGTTGCAGTAAATGTAGTTGTTGCTCTTGGTGCCATTGAACACGCGGTCGTTGCTCAAGCTGGTAACCGAGCTGGGGATGCGCACATAGTCAAGGCTGGTAGTGTTAGCAAATGCTCCATTGTTAATAGTCTTCACGCCGTAGGGCAACATGGCGTTAGTGATTTGTGAGCAATTGGCATGACTCCAGTTCCACACATTAGTCAGGGTAGAAGGATAACTCATAGCGCCACTCTTGGCATTGGGGACTTTGTATAAAGTCGTTTGGCTCTTGTTGTAAAGGCAACCGCTGTAGATAGAGTAAATATTGCTTCCCGAGGCCAGCTCAAAAGCCGTCAACGAATTAAACCACAGGAAAGAATTGGCGGTAATACTAAAGTTGGAGTTTGGCAGCACCAGTCGGGTTACATTCTGCACTCCAGTGTTTTGATACTGTGAACCAAAATGCTTGAGCTTTGTCAGTGCTGTCAGGTCGATGGTCTTGAGATTACTCTGGCCCTGGAAGGCATCGGCACCAATGGTATCTATCTCAAACGACAGCCCATCAGCTGAATAAGTATGGTTAGTGGGCTTGTAAAGAGTGCCACCGCTGGTGTTAGTATCACTTGATGAGATATATCCGGTGAGTGTCGCGCTACGTGTCACTGAGGGGCCGTCGTTGTCGGGCCAGCCTATGCAATAGGTGCCACCGTCAACAAACCATATATCGAAGGCAGCATTGGAGTAGCTGACGTTGGTAAACTGTGTGAACCCCGTCCGCGCCTTATACTCTGCTGGAGTCTTGCGCGACTGATAGGGGATATACAGGTACATGCCACTCTTGGTGGGGAAAGCATTTGAATATACTCCCGACATAGGGAAAGTGAAACCGGCATAGTATACAGCCGTCAATGCCGTACAACCCAGGAAAGCGTTACTATAGATGCTCTTAAGTGAGCTGGGCAGATGCACGTATGTCATTGCCGTGCACCCCTCGAATGCGTTGCTCTCGATGAAAGCCGTACCAAAGCGCATAGTAACACCAATGATATTAGTACAGTTCTTAAAAGAATTGGCGTTGACGCCATTCACGCGATAGGTGGTGCCGTTGTAGGCAACCGACGACGGAATGATGACACTGAGGTTGGGTTTGCCTCGGGCCGCTGAAGTCAAGCCGGTACAATAGACGCTGCTACCATACACCTTGTACATCAGGTCACCTACCGAGAACTCTTGGGCTGCACTGCCCAACGCCGTTGCCGCCATGAGCACAACGGTAAAGATTTTTAGTAGTTTTGTTCTCATAATTGACTAATTTTGATATTAATAATAATGTTATTTTATTGTATTATGCATTGTGAATGATGCATTATTTAATCGCCTCTTTGCACTGTGTGTACATGGCGGGGCAGTTGCTCACCACGTAGTAGTCGCTGCCCTGGGGCTTCACCACCTCCACGCCGCGCCACGGGGTGTCCCAGCCCTTGCTGTAGATGAGCAGGTAGATGACAGTGCCATGCAACAACTGGCTTTCCTGATACTTCTTGTTGGGGTCAACCTTGAGGCTAATGGTGTAAGGCGGGCGCACGGTGTAGCCGTTCTCGGGCGTGGCACCTTGCAACATAGCCCGCGCGATGTAGGGGCGGGCATAGTATTGGTCCTTGCCCATTATCTCTTTTAGCCTCTCGACGGTGCTGTTATAGTTGGTGCCGGTGTTGTTGAGCCGCAGTGCCGCCTCGCCGTCGGTGCGATTGTTGCGGTATAGCTCAAACGCCATAATCTGCAGCGCCACGGCACCCTCGGGCGTGGTGCCAAACTGCTCCTGCATGCGCTTCCACTCGGCAAGGCTGGTAGGGAACTGATTGAAGGTGACCGTCACCTCCTTGTCGGGCTCCCATGTGGTGGGGCTTACTGTGTTATTACTATTGGTTGACTGGCCGCTACTCTTCCTCTTCGCATCAACCTCGTTGCCACGGCTGTGGCGTTGAGTGCTGTTGCGAGGGTTAGCACGGCGCTGTGATTGAGCATCAGGCAAAGTGCATGCTACCGTCAGCACAACAAGCAGTGCAGGCAATGCTTTAGCAAGTAATGTCTTCATAATTGAAAAAATTTAGGGTTATGCAAAAATTTAGGGTTATGCAAAAAATTAGGGTTATGCAAAAAATTAGGAATCACACCGATTAAGGTGCTTTAGCCCACTGCCTATTCTTCGTTGTAAATCGCAGTTTTCTTGATTGCGGCAAGCAACGCAGCTGTGGCGGCAACACCAGCATCTGGATTCTTAGAGTACTGCAGCAGTTTGTAGCGTGCTTCAATCCACTTGGGCAATGAAACTGTCATGCCCGTGGCGGCGGCGGTCACTCCCGAGCACAACTGCTTGTAAAATTCGGCATTATCGCGCAGGTCATCCTCGATAAGCAACTGGCTCAGATCATTGGCCTCATTGTTCATTTCAATAACCAGCTGAGTGGCCACCTGGCCTGTTTCGCCCATCTTAACTGTAGCGGGAGTGGAATTGAAGCCAGCCTTCAACAGTGAGTTAAAATCCTTGCTACGCATCTCGGCTATCGACCAGCCACTTCCTGCCACTTCAAGGATGGCCATAGAGCCGCCAAGGCAACGCACCTGAGCGGCATTCTCGCAATAGTGGCGCAAGTCATTCTCGAGCTGCAACCAGGCAGTTACCTCACTCTTGATGGCATCGCGTGCTTGAGCCGAGGGAGCCTTGTCAACTTGCTCGCAATAGGATGCGAAAGTGTTGTAGCGGTACACAATGTCGTGAACATATCCGGCGTCGGCCATTTCAAAGTTTGAGCCTGCCTCGAGCTCGTCTTCGGCATACTTATCGAGCTTAGCAAGCACTGCCACCGTCTTTTGCTGCGCAGTTTTAGCATTGCGGTCGAAAGACTTCTTGAAATAAGGCAAAACCAGTTTCTCTATCGCTTGCTTGTACTGAATGCACTCGTCATAGCTAAGCACTTTCTCGCTCACTTTTCTTGTGATGTCAGGCACAAGCTCCTTCACCGGCTTGACACTGGCAGCCGTTCTTCTCTTGGCTTGGACATTGAAAGCTAGGCCACCGACTATCACAGCTGCCATCACCACCAATATTGTTTTAATCGCTATATTTTTCATTATTTAGTTTTTTTTGATGTTAGACTTAATTTATAATTTGATTGTGTTGTTGGTGCTCTTGTGGTTGATTAAATCCAAGTCTTGCTTTCTCACCCGGCCTTTGAACTTGACATCGGTAGCAGTACCTGCGGGCTGGTAGAGCCACTGCAGTATCTTCTTCGACGACTCAGAGTCGGCATTGAGGATGATGGACACATGGCTGTTGTCGGCATCACGGCCAGCAATGGTGAGTACTTGCTGGGGAGGAGTGTGGTTAACTTTAGTCTTGCTCGTGCGCTTGAGGGTTACAACGGCCGTGAGGTCAACCATGTCGCCGCTGCCAGCCACCTCAAGTTTGATGGGTGATCCCAGCTCCACAAGGCCGCCGTTGTTAGATCCCGAGGTGCTGGTGATGCCTGTCATTAACTGGTAACCGTCGGTGCCGCTTGTAGCATATTGTGAATGGGTGGCAACACCCTGTCCTCCAGAGTTAAGGGCATAGATGATGCCGCCTATCAGCGCCACGGCAATCACCACTGCTGCGGCAATGATTAGACTCTTGTTTTTGCTCACCTTGTTTTGCAACTGCTGGGGTGAGGCAGAAGGCGGAGTGCCTCCAGCCATTGGCATGACGGGAACCGATGGTGACTGCATTGGCTGAACGGGCTGCACTGGCTGCAGAGACTGGCCAAGCACGGTCGACTCCCCTATCGAGTAGCCACAAGCGGGGCAGGTAGATGCCATGGGTGGCAGCGGTGTGCCACATTCGGGGCAGGGCATCGACTGCGAACCGGGCATGGCCGGCTGAATTGATGGCACCGGAGCCGGCTCGGCCCTGGGAATCACGCGGGGTGTTACCACAGGTGTCACCGGGGCGATAAACTGCTGCTCAGGCTCGCCGCCATCGAGCGAGGGAGCAACTGGCGATGGCACCGGACTTGGTGCTGGGCCTGGTGCTGGACTTGGCGCTGAGCCCGGTGCCGGGCTATTGCCGGCCGAGGGAAAGAACGACACTCCTGCTTGAGGACTATCGCCCATCGATGGTATGTTATATTCCTCGTTGCCGCCTGCAAGTTGCTCGGCATTGGGGAAGGCCGACTGCTGAGCCTGGACAAGGCGCTGACGCTCGGCCTCAGCTTCAAGTCGCTGACGCTCGGCTTCGGCCTCAAGTCGCTGCTGTTCCTCTTGAGCGAGCTTGATTTGTTCCATGACTTCGCTTTCGGGCATAGCATCGGCAAGCTCAGGATGCTCCCTCTCATATGCCTCACGATCCTTGGGCTGCTTTGAGCCACAATAATTGCAGAACTTGAGACCGTCTTTTATCTCTCTGTAACAATTAATACACTTCATTAATGCCTAATTTATGATTTCTGTTGCAAATATAATATAAAACTCACAAAATAACTATTTTTTTGATGGAAAATTGGAACAAATAGGCAGAATTTGATAATTTTGTAACTCTAAACCTAACCAACAACCGTTATGAAAATTTCAATTATCAATGGCCCAAACCTGAACCTGACAGGCAAGAGAGAGCCCGAAATCTATGGTAATCAATCACTTGAGAGCTATTTTCAAGTTCTTGCCGCCGCCTATCCCGATGTGCAATTCACTTTCTTCCAGAGCAATGTGGAGGGAGAAATTGTCAACGAGATTCAGCGTGCGGGCTTTGAAGCCGACGGCATTGTGATTAACGCCGGAGCCTACAGCCACTACAGCCTGGCGATTGCCGACGCACTGCGAGCCGTGCCTGCACCCGCGGTGGAGGTGCACATGAGCAATGTGTACCAGCGAGAGTCAGAGCGTCACCACTCAGCAATAGCCCCCGCCTGTGTGGGCACGATAGCGGGCTTTGGGCTCGACAGCTACCGTCTGGCAATAGAGTCTATCGACGCAATGCTTAATGCACAATCTGAAAATGGTTAATTTTTAAGGTCTCAGCCTCGGTGATGATGGAGTAGCGCGAGCCTTCAGCTCATTCATCATCAGCGAGGTTCATAACCCGCAACTCACAACAATGACACAAGAACTTGAAGATTACATACTGGCGCACATCGATGCCGAGCCTAATCACCTGCATGAGCTCGACCGCGACACGCACATCGAGTTGCTATACTCGCGCATGTGCTCGGGGCACCTGCAGGGCAGGCTCTTGAAGATGCTCGTTCGCATGATCAGGCCCAGGAGAGTGCTTGAACTTGGCACCTACTCGGGCTATGCGTCGCAGTGCATGGCCGAGGGGCTGCTTAACGACGACGCCATAGTACACACCATCGAGGTGGAGGATGAGCTGGAAGACTTCTTGCGTGAGCATTTTGCAAAATCGCCTGTGGGCGACAGAATCAAGCTGCACATTGGCGATTGCAACGAGATAGTGCCAAAACTTGGCGGCGAGTTCGACTTGGTGTTCATCGATGCCAACAAGCGGCACTATGTCGATTATTTCAACCTCGTGATTGACCATGTACGCCCTGGCGGATTTATCATCGCCGACAACACCCTGTGGGACGGCAAGGTGGTGGACCTGCACGGCAAGAAGATGGACGACCAGACTCAAGGCATCCTCGACTTCAACGACCTCGTGGCACGCGACCCTCGAGTGGAGACCGTGATTGTGCCGCTGCGCGATGGCCTCACCATCCTCTACAAAAAACCTTAACACCACTCCTTTTTATTGTGTATATTTCTCATTATTAGCAATAAACCACCAAAAACTTCTCATTAAAAAACACGGAAAATCACAAAAAAAACTAAATAAATCAATAATGTGCGCCATTTTGGTACACATTACATGAAAATGTATTATCTTTGCGAGGTGATAACGATGTTGTATTAAATTTTTCTATATTATGATAATAGTAAGCACTCGCGATTTTCGCGCCAACCAGGGTCGCTACCTCAACCAAGCCCGCAACGGTGAGGACGTTATAATCAAGTCGCGCGACCACGGTAGCTTCAAGATAACTCCCGTGACAAAGGACGACTCCGTCTACAGCATGGAAGAACTTGACAAAAAAATAAACATCTCAATGGAACAATTAAAAAATGGTGATTTTATAGAGATGGGAGAAAATGAATCGGCCGAAGAATTTGTAAATAGAATGCTATGTATTCAATAAAATTTTCGGCTGAAGCTCAAAGAGACGTAATAAAACTGCAGAACAAAAGTCCTGAAGCTCTCAAAAAATTAATTAAATTATTGCCAGAACTAAAAGAACATCCACGCTCTGGGACCGGAAAGGTTGAGCGTTTAAAACACTATGCTCAAGAAACATGGTCAAGACGCCTATCTAAAGAACATAGAATTATTTATCGCATAGATGATGGTATTGTGGAAGTATTAGTCGTTTCGGCATTTGGACACTACGAATAAAATATTAAACATTTATGGAATCAACAAGAATACAGAAGATACAACGACAGATACAGAAAGACCTGAGTGAGATTTTTCGCGAGGACACTGCCAAGATGCGCGGTGTGCTCGTGACAGTGAGCAACGTGCGTGTGTCGCCCGACTTGAGCATTGCCCGTGTGCATTTGAGCGTGTTCCCAAGCGAACGAGCACAGGAAATAGTTGATGGTGTGAACAAGAACGTGAAGACAATTCGCTATGCTCTGGCTCAGCGCGTGCGCAACCAACTGCGCAAGACGCCTGAACTGGTGTTCTACGTCGACGACTCTCTCGACTACATCGAGCACATCGACGAGCTGCTCAAGAAGTAAAACCTGAGCACAAGGTGAGCACAAGGAATGTGAAACGCAAATCATCTTCCACCATTCATGCGCCCCAGCCGCACACTTAACACCAAACACTTACTTCTTACTTCCTACTTCTTACTTCTTACTTCTTAACACCGTGTCATTGCCATTGAAAATAGCGCTCCGCTACCTGAAGTCTAAGAAGGCTCACAATGCGGTTAACATCATCTCCATCATCTCGATTTGCGGGGTGGTGGTGACCACTGCCGCACTGGTGTGTGTGCTGAGTGTGTTTAATGGCTTTAGCGACGTGATTCAGGGCAGGCTGGCAAAACTCGACCCGCAGGTTGCCATTGTGCCTTCGCATGGCAAAACCATTGCCAATGCCGACAGCGTGATAGCCGCCGTGACCAAGCTGCAAGGCGTTGACATGGCCATGCCAGTGCTCGAAGACCAAGCGCTGGCTGTCTTCTCACAATACCAGATGCCCGTGAGGCTCAAGGGCGTTCCTGTCAACTATCACGAGCTCAACTCCATCGACAGCACTATCATCGACGGCAACTATACCCTCAAAGACGATGTGTCGAACTTTGCCGTAGTGGGAGTGGGGCCAGCCACCAACCTGCGACTCATGCCTGGCAGCCTGCGCATGCTTCAAGTCTATGCCCCAAAGCGTGTGGGTCGAGTGAACGTTGCCAACCCCATCGACGCATTCATGAGCGACTCGCTCTTTGTCTCGGCGGTGTTTCAGGTGCAACAGGCCAACTACGACCAGGACCTTATCATAGTGCCGCTCGACTTTGCCCGCAATCTCTTTGAATATGAGAGCGAAGCCACTCAAGTCGAACTCAAACTAAAACCTCAGGCTCAAGAGAAGGCCGTCATGCACGAGCTTGAGCACATGCTTGGACCCAACTATCAAGTAAAAAACCGCCTCATGCAGCAAGCCGAGTCGTTCCGCATGGTAAATGTGGAGAAGTGGGTCACCTTCTTGCTGCTGGCATTCATCATGATTATTGCCACCTTCAACGTCATCAGCACCCTGTCGCTGCTCATTATCGAGAAAGACGAGAGCATTGCCACCTTCCAGAATCTGGGTGCCAGTCGCCAGCAAATCACACGCATCTTTGTGGCCGAGGGGTGGTTCATCACCATGCTGGGCGCGGTGGTGGGCATCTTCATTGGACTGGTGCTGTGCTTGGGGCAGCAAACCTTCGGGTGGCTCAAGCTCAGTGCCGACCCCACTCAGGTGATTGTCAACGCCTATCCCGTGCACGTGGTGTGGACCGACATCCTGACGGTGCTACTGCTCGTGGCAGCTATTGGCTTTGTCACCTCGCTTGTGACCAGCACCATCATGCGGCGACGACTGCGATGAGCCACGGTCGCCGCTTTTTGGCATAGAATTTGCATCTCGGGAATTTACACTAATAGAAACACGCAAATTCAATGATAGACGACGAAATATACCCTTATGTAATGCCCCTCTTCCGCCGCTATGGCGACCCACGCTCGTTTGCAGGCACAGCCTTCGTCATCAATGACTACCTTGTGACTGCCGGGCATGTGCTTCTCTCGCCAAGCACCTACTACGTGCGCAATGGTGCCGACTATCACCCCCTACTCTTCGACGAGTGGATTCCCAAGCAATTACCCTCCGACGACCGCACCGGCTACGACATTGCCATGTATCCACTACCTGGCCTCAAGAGTCAGCTGTCGCTGTCTGATGCCGATGCCCAGCCCAACGACTCGCTCAATATCGTGTGCTGGCAGATGAAGCCCAGAGGTCTGGAACAAGTAGTCACCCAAGGGCTCGTAATCAAAGACCCTGACTTGGCCGGATATCAGCGCCTTGCCACAGTAGAGCACATCACTCACGGATGCAGCGGATGTCCAGCCTTCGACAACGACGGGCGGGTGTACGGCATGATCACTATGGGGCGTACCAATGTCGAGGCCAAGAACTTAGCACCCATACCATTAAAGATGGAACAAAACACCTGCTGGGCATTTAAGACGAGCTACATCAAGCGATTCATGCCACACAAAGCTTAACGTTAGCACTTGCGAAAACAACTGGTTGCCACTCAACTCCCCTTTTTCAGTGCTCCATTAAGTGCCATTGAGCCATAAATCCATAAATGAGCCATAAAAACAAAGGCTATAAGGCTTTTTTAAGTTTTTTTTGGTAGCTTACTAAGAGTAATTTACTAATTTTGCAGTTTGGTACTGAACATCGCAAAAGTTTAACAATGGCAAACATAAGCATCTGGCAGAAAATAGGCGACACATTCCATGCCGCAAAGCAGCGCTACAAGCGCTTCAACGCATGGTACAAGCGGCTCTATGCCGGCAAGCCATGGTATGTGAAGGGATTGTATGCCATGGCCACTCTTTTTGTCACCATCGTGCTCACTCTTGTTGCCGTGAACATGAATTTCCTGTGGCTCTTTGGCAAGTCGCCATCATTGTTCGAAATCATGGAGCCAAGGCCATATAACGCTTCCTACGTCTACAGCTGCGACGGCAAGCAAATTGGCAAGCTATTCAAGGAAAACCGCACTCCGGTGAAATATGAAGAAATCGACACCATGTTCTTCAAGCTCCTCATCGACACCGAGGACGAGCGATTCTACAGTCACTGGGGCATTGACCTGCACGGCATGGCGGGAGCCGCCAAGGATTTTGTGGTGCACAGGCGAGCTCGCGGAGCATCGACCATCACGCAACAGCTGGTGAAGAACATGTTCAAGATGCGCACTCGCACCTACACTGGTGGCCTGCTATGCCACATCCCGGGAGTGAGAATGGTGATAACCAAGGTAAAGGAGTGGATTCTCGCCACCGAAATTGAGATTTTCTATGACAAGCAGAGAATTCTTGAAATGTATGCCAACACGGTCGACTTTGGCAACCAGGCATTTGGCATCAAGACTGCTGCAAAAACCTATTTCAACACCACCCCCGACAAACTCAAGATAGAGCAGAGCGCCATGCTCGTGGGCATACTCAAGGGCACCTCAATCTACAACCCGCGCAACAATCCCAAGCGATGCCTCGAAAGACGAAACACAGTGCTCAACAACGCTCTGGTTCACAACGACATCACTCAGGCACAGTACAACAAGTTGTCAAAGCGCAAACTTCACTTGAAATACACTCCTGAGACCGAGAACAACAACGAGTGCCCCTATTTCCTCAACGCACTGGCCGAGGAGATGCGTGACTGGTGCGACGACAACGACGTGGACTTCTACCGCGACGGACTCAAGATTTACACCACTATCGACACTCGCATGCAGCACCATGCCGAACAGGCAGTGTGGCAGCAAATGCGGGTGGTGCAACAAAACTTCGACCGCGAGTGGGGCGACCGCCCTTGCTGGGTTGACGACAAAGGCAACGAAATCGCGGGCTTCATCGACGACAAAATCGAGCGCAGCGATGTCTACAAGCAGCTCATGGCAAAATATGATGAGAACATCGACTCGGTGCTATTCTACATGAACAAAAAGCATAGCGGTGTCAAGCTCTTTGACTATAGCAAGAATCGTTATCACGAGGCAACTATGAGCTCGGTCGACTCCATCAAGCACATGCTGCACAAGATGCACTGTGGCTTCATCGCCATGGACCCGCACACAGGCGAAGTGAAGGCATGGGTGGGCGATGTTGACTACAAGACATGGCAATACGACAACGTGAGGGCCGCTCACCAGCCAGGCAGCACGTTCAAGCTCTTTGTCTACAGCGCTGCCATCATCGACGGGCGCAGGGTGTGTGACCAGTACATGGACTCGCCACTCGCCACGCCGCTCATGGACACCGACAAAAAGACCGGGCAGTCTAAGCTATGGGAGCCCCAAAATGCCAGTGGCCGATTCACTAATAGCAGCATGACCATGCGTGCAGCTCTGGCACGCAGCAACAACATCATTGCCGTGAAAGTGGGCAACGATGTGGGCATCAAGCGAGTGGCACAGACGGCCTACGACATGGGCATCAAGTCGACGCTCGACGAAACTCCATCGTTGTGCTTAGGCTCGAGCGACGTGAACCTCCTGGAACTAGTCAACTGCTATGGAACCGTGGTCAACGACGGGCAACCCAAAAAACCGGTGCTCGTAACTCGCATCGTCAAGACCAACAAGAAGGGAGAGGAAGAAGAAATCTACAACAGCCGGGCACAAGAAGACCCCAACCGAGCAATGTCGCACAACCAAGCCTACAGCATGCGCAAGATGCTCGAGGCAGTGTGCTCCGACGCCGGTGGCACTGGTGCCGCACTCAACAACTATGTTAACGGCATGGACATTGGTGGCAAGACAGGCACAAGCGACAACTTCACCGATGCATGGTTTGTGGCCATCACCCCCGACCTGGTGTGTGGCACTTGGGTGGGAGGCGCCTATCGCCAGATTCATTTCCGCTCGGCTCAAGGACAAGGAGGAAAGGCAGCACTGCCCATAGTGGGACTCTTCTTGCAGAAGGTGACTGCCGACCGCAACTTCGCACGGCTACGCCGCAATTTCCCCGCCGACCATGAGCTCGACCGCTACATCATGTCATGCAGCAATGCCGTGGGACCAAGCAACAACGAGAGCGACTCCATTGCCCACGATTCCTATCAGCCTTATAACGACAGTCTGCCCAACCAGAACTCGGCCGACGGCAGTCCCAAATCGATGAAGGATATCGTCAATGAGGACATCAACGGCAAGACCGAAGAAAAGAAACCCGAAGAGCAGCCTCCCATCAATCCAGATATAGACAATCGGGTGAAGAAATCTTTCAGCTCTCCACAACCTGTGAACAAGTAAGACACAACAAACACACAATTAAAACAAGATATTTTTTATGACTTACAAATATGACTACCTGATAATTGGCTCAGGAGTGGCCGGAATGAGTTTTGCCCTTAAAGTGGCTGGCACTGGAAAGGTGGCTCTCGTGTGCAAGACAAGCCTTGATGAGGCCAACACCGACCTCGCGCAAGGCGGAGTGGCAAGCGTCACCAACCTCGAAGTGGACAATTTTGAGAAGCACATTCACGACACCATGGTTGCCGGCGACTGGCTGAGCGATCCTGAGGCAGTGAAACAAGTGGTGACTAATGCCCCAGAGCAAATCAAGGCGCTCATCGACTGGGGAGTAGACTTCGACAAGAACGAGAAGGGCGACTTCGACCTGCACCGCGAGGGAGGGCACAGTGAGTTCCGGATTCTGCATCATGCCGACAACACCGGACACGAAATCCAGCAGTCGCTCGTCGAAGCCGTGAAAGCCCACGACAACATCGACATCTTCGACAACCACTTTGCTGTCGAAATCCTCACTCAGCACCACCTGGGCCGAATAGTGACCCGTCGCACTCCCGACATTCAGTGCTACGGAGCCTACGTGCTCAACCAAAAAACTGGCAAGGTCGACACATTCCTGTCGCGCCTCACGCTCATGGCCACTGGCGGCTGCGGCGCAGTGTATCACACCACTACCAATCCGCTCATCGCCACTGGCGACGGTATAGCCATGGTCTACCGCGCTAAGGGCACTGTGCAGGACATGGAGTTCATCCAGTTCCACCCCACTGCTCTCTACCACCCGGGCGACCGTCCCGCCTTCCTCATCACCGAGGCGATGCGTGGCTACGGCGGTGTGCTGCGCAACCTTGCCGGCGAGGAGTTTATGCACAAGTACGACCCACGCCTCTCGCTCGCTCCACGCGACGTGGTGGCGCGTGCCATCGACAGCGAGATGAAGCAGCGAGGCGAGGATCATGTGTTCCTCGACGTGACTCACAAAGACGCCGACGAAACTAAGCACCACTTCCCCAACATCTACAAGCACTGCCTCGAGATAGGCATCGACATCACCAAGGACTACATCCCCGTGGCTCCTGCCGCCCACTACTTGTGTGGAGGCATCAAGGTAGACCTCAACGCCTGCTCGTCGATCGAGAGGCTATATGCCGTGGGCGAATGCTCTTGCACTGGCTTGCATGGCGGCAACCGCCTGGCCAGCAACTCGCTCATCGAGGCTGTGGTCTATGCCGATGCTGCCGCTCATCATGCCATCGCTTGCCGCAACCACTACGACTACCGCACCGACATCCCCGCCTGGAACGACAAGGGAACTCAGCACCCCGAGGAGATGGTGCTCATCAGCCAGAGCGAGAAGGAAGTGGGCGAGATCATGAGTGCCTATGTGGGTATCGTGCGAAGCAACCTGCGCCTCGACCGTGCCTGGAACCGCCTCGACATCCTTTATCAGGAAACAGAGAAACTCTTCAAGGAGAGCACCGTGAGCCGCCGCATCTGCGAACTGCGTAACATTATCAATGTGGGCTACCTGATCATGCGCCAAGCTAAGGAGCGCAAAGAGTCGCGCGGCCTGCACTACACCGTCGACTACCCTCCCAAGCCCAAGAACGAGGAGGATCTCAAGCTGTAAGTATTAAGTAGTTAAGTGATAAAGTTTTAAATCAATATGCGATTTTCTAAGTTTTTATTGCTATTGATTGCTGGTGTGATGGTTGGTTGCGCCAGCTGCAAGCCACAGCAGTCAACGAATTCTGCCAGCGTCAATAGCGACGACAACGACGTTAAGCAAGTGATCACCTTCGACGGCAACAAGGCTTTCAACCTGGTCGAGGCGCAGTGCGACTTTGGGCCAAGAGTGCCCGGCACGCCAGCTCACAGCAAGTGTGCCTCTTGGCTGGAACAGCAACTCAGGCAGTCGTGCGACACAACCATTGTGCAAGAGGGCACAGTCACCACATTCGACAATAAAAAACTGAATATCAAGAATTTTGTGGGTTCCTTCAATCCCGAAGCTAACGACCGCATTTTGCTGCTGGCACACTGGGACTGCCGTCCCTGGGCCGACAATGACCCTGACCCAGCCAAGCACAAAGAGCCTGTGATGGGAGCCAACGACGCTGCCAGCGGAGTGGCTGTGCTGCTTGAACTTGCTCGGCAGATGAAGGACAAGAAGCCCAACATCGGGGTCGACATCCTGCTTGTAGATGCCGAGGACTGGGGGCAAAACGACGACGAGGACTCATGGGCACTGGGCACTCAGTTCTGGGCAAGCAACCCGCACGTCGAGGACTACTCGCCACGCTATGGCATCCTGCTCGACATGGTGGGAGCCAAGGGCGCCAAATTCAGCAAGGAGGTCATGTCTATGCAATTTGCATCATCGGTGGTCAACGAGGTGTGGGACATAGCTCAAAAGAGCGGCTACAGCTCCTACTTCGACAACAACCTGGGCGGTGCCATCACCGACGACCACATCATCGTTAACCGCATGGGAATCAAGTGCATCGACATCATCGACACACGCAGCGATAGCGACACCGGATTCTTTGCCGGCTGGCACACCACCGACGACACCTTGCACTGGATCGACTCCGATGTGCTCAAAGCAGTGGGCCAAACTGTGGCCAACGTGATATACAGCTACTGACGCCCAAACTCATAACACACAACCCATAACCACTTGTCACCGCAAGCCACACAGCAACGCTCGTCAAAGTTCTTAAAAGACCTGGGCATTTATGCCATCGGAAATCTGGGATCGAAGATCATCACATTTGCGATGGTGCCACTCTACACGTTCTTCGTCAAAGACACGGCCGACTTTGGCTACTACGACCTGTGCCTGACGGTGATTTTTCTCATCATGCCTCTGGTCACGCTGCAGCTGCGCGACGGGGCCTTCCGTTTCCTGCTCGAGACAAGCGATAGCGGCGACCGCAGCCGCATCATCACATTTATCTATCGCACACTCATTGCCAACACCGCCGTCTCGCTCATTGCCACGGTGCTGCTTGCATTGTTCACCAGCATTGCCTATGTGTGGTATTGCTTCTTGCTGCTGATAGCAATGTCGCTTTTTGAGGTCATCACTCAAGTGGCACGCGGCCTGGGCAACAACAAGGAATTTGTGATGGCTGGCATCCTGTCGTCGCTGGGAATTGGGGTGCTGAGCATCATTTTTGTCGCCTTCATGGGGATGGGAATCAAAGGAATATTCATTGCCAATATTGGGGCGCGCATCATCTCCCTTTTATATCTTGAATGGAAGCTGAAAATCGTTGCTACCTATTTCAAGTTTAACATCACGATGAGGCAAGTGGGGCGCGACATCCTCAAGTATTCATTGCCACTGCTCCCTGGCTCGCTGTGCTGGTGGCTCACAGGCAGCAGCGACCGCTGGTTCATTTCCCACTTCATGGGGCTTGACGTGAATGGTGTCTACGCCGTGGCATTCCGCTTCAACGGCATCATCTTTACTCTCGCCACCATCTTCTACCAAGCGTGGCAGGAAACTGCTATCTTGCAGTATCACAGCCCCGACCGCGACAGGTTTTTCTCTAAAATGTTCAACAGCTACGTGAGCATACTGACAATTTTACTCACTGTCTACACCTTCACCATAAAGGCCATCTATCCGCTCATTGTCGACGTCAACTATCAAGAGAGCGCTAACTATTTGTACCCGATGGGAGTGGCGGCAGTGTTTTTCTCGCTATCGGCGTTCTTCGACATGGGATACCAGTGTGCCAAGGACACCAAGCGAACTTTGCCCGCCATCATTCTGGCAGCCGCCGTCAATGTGGTGCTCAACTATGTGCTGGTACAATGGTTGGGGGCCTATGGAGCCATCGCCACCTCCATCATCACCTATCTGGTGCTCTTCCTCTATCGCCTTAACGACATGAAACGCTACTTCAAGCTCTCGATCTACCGCAGCTCGCAGCTTGCCGCGCTCATCATTGTGCTGGGAGCAATACCCTATCATCTTTTCAGCTCGTGGTGGCAGCTTGTGTCCTATATGTTACTGGCCTGTGTGCTTGTCTTTTTATCGCTATCAAAAGACATGCGCGACGAGCTGCAAGAGAAACTGCTCAAAAAAATGGGCGTCGGCAAACAATAAACCAACTCTAATAAACGTTAAAGTATAGATATATAATACACAAATAATAGGCTCATGAAACTTAAGAAACTTAACAACTTAATAATACTCGCAATCACGATAATAGCACTGACAGGATGCAAAACAGTTACCGAGAACAATCTCTCCTACTTCCGCAACCTGCAGGCACCATCGGGCGAGCTGCCACAAGGCACCAACGTTGGCATTAAAATTGCGCCAGAGGACGAACTTGCCATTGTCGTCACAAGCACCGTCCCCGAAGCCACTGCCATGTTTAATCAGCCGCAGGCCAACTATGCCACTAAAGGCGACATCAACACGCAACCAACCCCTCGCTTGCAGACCTACATAGTAGACCGCCAGGGCAACATAATCATGCCAGTGCTGGGCAAGATCAACGTTGCCGGCAAGACCACAAGCGAGATTGCACAGATGATTACAACCCGAGTGGAGGCATCGGTCAAAGATCCGTTTGTCAGAGTTGAGCTCATGGGATTTAACGTCAACGTGATGGGCGAGGTGCACAATCCACACCGCATCCACGTCAACACCGAGCGCTTCACCGTGCTCGATGCCCTGAGTGCCGCTGGCGACCTCACCGAGTATGGCGAGCGGAGCAATGTCTTGGTCATCCGCGACGAGAACGGGAGGCAAACCTACCACCGTCTCAACCTTTCTCAGAGCGACATCTTCTCTTCGCCCTACTTCTACTTGCAGCAGAACGATGTGGTGTATGTTGAGCCTAACCAGATTCGCATCGACAATTCTAAGTACAACCAAAACAATGCCTACAAACTCTCGGTGATTTCAACCGTGGTGAGCGCAGCTTCGGTGATAGCCTCGCTGGTCATTGCTCTTACTGTAAAATAAAAAATCTTGACTATCATATCCTAAGGAAACTTTAAAAAACAAAATGAGCAACAATTCCTACCACAACAACAATACAGGCACCACCCAAGTCGAAAAAATGATTGACATGGGGGCAATCTTCAACAAGTACAAGCGATTTTGGTGGCTCTTTGTGCTCTCGATGATCACATGTTTGGGCATAGCCATAGTTTTCATTCAGTATAAGCTACCCAAATATCTGGTCATGTCGACAATCCTTGTTGACCAGGACGATGATGCCAGCAGCGCAGGAGCATCGCTGCTCAAGAGTCTCTCGATAGGTGGAAGCGGAGCAAGTGTCGACGACGAAGTGGTGGTGATGGGCTCACAAGACATCTGCTATAAGATGGTCAAGGATTTAAAGCTCAACAGGCTCTACACCGAGCGCAAAGGGCTGCTGAGCAAGGCCGACCTTTACAAGAACTCCCCCATCGAGATTGATGCCCCCGACGAGGTGTTCGACACACTCTCGGTGGGCATGACATTCAAGGTGAAAATCAACGAAAATGGCAAGGCCGACATCAGCGTCAAGAAAGGCTTCTTCAAGACAATCAAGACCCTGAGCAACCAGAGTCTGCCAGCCACGGTGCACACACCCTATGGCACCTATCAAGTGAGAACCACACAGCACTTCAAGCCTGGCAAGGAAGTGACCATCAGCGTGAACGTCACTGGCAACCTGCTTCGCACCGAGAACGTCATGAAAGACATGACAGTGAAGGTGCTCAACAAGAAGAGCAATGCCATCTATATGGATATCAACACCACAAGCATTGCACGAGGCAAGGACATGCTCAACACCATGATCAAGTTCTACAACGACCGTGGGCAGCAAGAAAAAGACGAGCAGGCCATCAACACTGCCAAGTTCATCGAAGAGCGATTGGGGCTCATCTACAACAGCCTCACAGGAAGTGAGGCCGACATTGAGGCCTACAAGCGTGCCCACAACATGGCCGACGTGGGCATTCAGACCAAGTCGAGCATTGCCCGCCAAGAGCAGGCCGAGAGCAAAATTGTGGCACTCGAAGCGCAATACCGCATTGTGGGACTGATCAACGACTTCATCAGCGACCCCCGCAACCGCTACAGCTACATCCCATTTGAGGCCGACTCAACCGCTGCCTCGGGGTCGATAAGGGCATTCAACGAGCTGGCCATGAGGCGCGCCGAGGTTGCTAAGAGCGCCAAAGACAACAACCAAGCGCTTCAAGAAATTGACCAGCAGATGGGCACCATGCGCGAAACCATACGCAAGGGTGTGAACAACACGCTCAATGCCCTGAGAATACAAATCGACAAAGCCAAGCAGGTGAGCAATGAGTCGCAGGGCGAAATGCAGCAAGTGCCCACCCAGGAACGCGAGATGCGCACGCTCTACCGCGAGCAGGGCATCCAGAACACGCTCTACACCTTCCTCTTGCAAAAGCGCGAGGAGAACGCATTGCTGCTGGCAGCCACCACCCCCAAGGGCAAGATAGTGGACCATGCCTATGCTCAGAGCAAGCCTGTGGCCCCCAACATCCCGGTTGTGCTGCTCATTGGGCTAATCGCGGCATTGCTGCTGCCCATCATCATCCTCTACCTCAAGAACCTGTTCACCACCAAGTTCTCGACTCAAGATGAGCTTGAAGAAATCTCCAAGTCGCCTGTGCTGGGCGAGATTTGCCACAATCGCCACAATAGCTCGCTGGTTGTCAAGCCAGGCAAGACATCGTCGATTGTCGAGCTCTTCCGCCTGCTGCGCAACAATGTTCAGTTCATGATGACTGGCAAGAACGACAAGGTTGTGCTTGTCACCTCAAGCATCAGCGGCGAGGGCAAGTCGTTTGTGAGCACCAACCTCGCGGCATCATTTGCACTGCTGGGCAAGAAGACGGTGCTCGTGGGCATGGACATCCGCAGCCCACAGCTTGCCAAGATGCTAAGCCTCAGCGACTCTCCTGGCGTGACCAACTACCTCTCCTCGCCCGACCAGAACATCAATGGCATCATTCAATCGGTTGCCGACGTCGACAACCTGAGTGTGATTGTGGCCGGTCCTGTGCCCCCCAACCCGTCGGAGCTGCTGCTGGGCGAGCGCACCTCGCAGCTGATTGACGAGTTGCGCAAGGAGTTTGACATCGTAATCATCGACTCAGCACCCATTGCCATGGTCAGCGACACGTTCTCACTTGCCAAGTTTGGCGACATGACACTCTTTGTCACTCGCGCCAAGTACACCAAGCGCAACCTCATCAAGTACTTCAACGGTGTGGTCGAGCGCAAGCAGCTGAGCAATGCCGCAGTGGTGCTCAACGACAGCAACCCACGCCTCTCGGCAGGCTACGGCTACGGCTACGGCAGGGACAAGAAGTAGTTAGTGTTAAAGGTTAAGTGTTAGGGTTAAGTAGTGGGCCAGAATCATGAAATTTGAGGTAAGATTCATCCTGCAGCGGCTGTTTTTCATTGGCTTCTGGCTTGCCACGTGCACCGGCTTCGTGAGCGACCTGATATGGCAGCATGGAGAGAGTTCAATATTGCGCACCATATCGCTGCTCGCTGTTGATGCCATTCTGCTATTTCTGGCAGTTTGCACCACACGCAAGACATTCGACATAATATTAATAGCATCATTTGTTATCTTGTCTTTTGCCAGCACCTGCATCTTAAATCATAGTGGAATCTTCTCTTGGATAAATGGCTCGCGATACTTCTTTGGGATGCTGTTTCTCATTCCCATTCTGCGCTATTTTTTTGAGAATGAGACGCGTCACGACCTCTTTGTCAAGTCTCTTGATAAGCAGTTATACATTTTCTTGTGTCTTCAGGTGCCAGCTGTGCTTTTTCAATTCTTTGTTCATGGAGCTGGAGACCAAGTGGGAGGAACAATGGGCGATGGCTTCTCAGGAGTGATAAGTATCTCTATTTATCTCACCTCATTCTATCTGCTTAGCAAGCGCATCGACCACAACAATATCTTACAATCTTTATATAAGAACTGGATTTACATTTTCTTGCTTTTTCCCACGTTCCTCAATGAGACAAAAATCAGCTTTATTTTGCTGATTGTCTATTTCATTCTTCTTATGCCGCTCGATCGCAAGTATATTATACGCATGACTTTTTTAGTTCCTATGATAGGATTGCTGGTGGGAGTAGGCAGCTATTTCTATATGTCAACGGTTAGTGGTAGCGAGCGTTTGGAGCTTAGCGAGGAGTTCTTTGAGAACTACTTAGATGCCGACCTCGATGATCTTGAGGGAGCTATGGATTATGCCGAGAAGAACTATAGCGAAATGTTCGACATCCCACGCTTTGCCAAGTTTGCTATCATCCCCATGGTGTTCACAGCTCATCCTGGGCACATGATGATGGGATTTGGCACTAACATTTATGCTCATGGGGCACATGTTGATGCATCCGATTTCTATCAGGAATATGACTGGTTGCTCAATGGCACCAGCCCATGGCTTTTCAGTATCATCATGCAGCTGGGTGTGCTGGGTGTGCTGTGGAACATAGTCTACTTTATTTCCCTTTTCTTCAGGAAACCACCTGTTTATAATCGTCGCGATCTCAATGCGCAGATGTTTCTGTTCGTGGTAATTATCATAATGTTGTTCTATTCCGACCACTGGGGATATGCCAACTTTTGCTACATGATTCTAATTTTCCATTTTCTCTCTTGGAAAAAAAGCGACAAAGCGACATCAGTTGAACAATCTGCGCTTTAAGCCGCGCAACGGTTCCCACAGTGCAGGCCACCGCATCAAAGCCCGCAACATGCGATGCTTTAAGGGCAACGACAAGGTGGTGTTGCCAAGCAACGACTGCACCCATGGGTCGGTCACATCAAGGCCCGTGACATAAAAAGCAAGACGGTCGATTTTTACCATGTACAACACGTGCTCATATTGCTCCCACAATCCTCTCTCTTCAAGGTTTTGTTCCACAAGTTCAAAGTATGTCTTCCACTTGTCAACCCTCGACAGTACACCGGTGCTCGTGAGCGACTGGGAGTTGTAATAATAACGGCACACGGGTGTGTTAAACAGCCCAACTTTGTTGATATACTGAGAAACCTTTATGTTGATAAACACGTCTTCGCTCGGAATCTTGATGCTTGACGGTGGATACACGTCGCATTGCCACAGCTTGCGCAACCACAAGCTCCCCCAACTGGCGCAGCGGGCATTAAGCCCAATGTTGTAGGCTAAGAATTCGTCGCCACTGAGCACCGCCTCGTGGGCAAAAGGCACCATGCTTTCTCTGCCCTTCTCGTCAATTCTAATGTGCGAGCCATAGGCTACATCAAGGTGCTGGCTCTCGCATTTGTTATAGAGGAACTCCACTGCATCAGGAAGCAACTGGTCGTCGCTGTCGAGATGGATGATGTATTTGCCATGAGCAGCCTCCACACCGCTGCGGCGTGCCTCGGCAAGGCCAGCGTTGAGCTTGTGTATCACTATCACGTTAGCATGATGGGTAGCATAGTGGTCGGCTATCGCGCCTGCTCCATCGGGGCTGCCGTCATCTACTATCACTATTTCGCAGTTAGCGTGTGTTTGACTCAGGGCACTATCAATGCACCGAGCTATGGTACGCTCGGTGTTGTAGACAGGGATTATTATTGAAACCAAGTGCGGTTGCATGTCTCTCTATATATATCACTTATATATGTTACCCGACATGGTGATTCGGTTACCCTTTTTGATCACTTGCTCCACAGCGTCTCTTTTAATGCCATTAAACACATTGTTAGTTATGCGCACCTTATCGAATGGGTGGTTCTTGCCGCTGTAGTTGGCATAAAGGGCCCCACGACCTCCAATGCTGTTGACAACATTGTTGTCGAAGGTCAAACTATTGCTCTCTCCCGCACCCTCTACCATAAAGAAATGATAATCGGTTGCGTTAAACACATTGCTTGTGAAATCAAGAATGAGATTCTTGACATTTTTGCAGTAGATACCCGTCTCGCCATCAAACTCATTGCTCGTGGCAGTGATGCGTGCAGTGCCGGTCAGTGTGTTGTCGTTGAGGATGGCGATTTTATACATGTGTGACACTGTGTTATTGTCGAGTAAGACATCAATGTTGCGGCCATGGCTCCATAACAGTGCCACTCCATAGCGCGATGTGATGGTGTTATGCTTGAGGAGCACCTTTGAGCCTTTTATTCCCATGAAGGTATAGCCGCTATTCTTGCCGTCGCACAGCACTTCACACTCGCTCGTGATGTTGTTGTCCTTGATTTTAATGGGATAGCCATCCACGTTACTCATGTCGCCAGAAACCTCGATGTCGGTATGGTAGTAGGACGATTTGGAGCATCTTGATGTGTTGACCAGAGTGTTGTCACTCATCTCAATCGACTTAATCTTTGCCAGCTTGTCGAAGGTGAGCTTCATGCAGCAGTTGGCAATGGCATTCATAGTGATGCTGTTATTCTTGAACACAATGTTGTCGATGATACAGTCATATTTTGTACTATTGGTCTCGAAGTGGGCAAAAGCTATAAGCACATCGATAGGGATGTCGCTCTTGAACTTGGTGCGGTTGTCGTAGTGAAACTCATTGTTCTCAACCAAGATGTCGCCCATGTACACCACTCGATTGTTTTTTCCACCCCAAAATCCAAGTGCCTCATCGTTGCCATATTTCCAGAACACATTGTTTCTAACCGTTAAATTTCTCTGCTCGCCTCGTGACCACAGGCATCCTCCCTCACGGCAGTTGTTATAGTTCTCAAAAGTGCAATTCTCGACCAATACATTGGAGCATTCGCGCAAATCAACATGAGTGATTACTGCATCGGTTGACCAGAATGTGGCATTGTCAACCATTATGCCATCACCATCGCACACTTTTATGATGTGTTTAGGTGCGGTCTCCCAAAGTGTGCCCTTGTGTGAAGCCAACTCAAACCTGATGTCGCGCACTTCCACTTTCACTTTCCTTGTCGATGTGCCATGAACGGCAAAGAATGTGTCGTCTTGCATCTTGCTCTTGCCACCAGCTACACCCTCTTTTACTATTACGCGAGTCTTCTTTGAGTTGACTCCTTTAATGATAGTGTTACACCTTATCTTGATAGAACCGTCGAACTCGTAGGTGCCATTCTTGTCGAAGTTGAGTATCACCTTATCGTCGGCATTAGCTGTGGCAACTATCCTGCGTACATTCTCGAGCAGTGGCTTTGGGCACTGGCTCATCTTTATTTCTATTGTGCGGGCGGCAGCACCCTCAAAGTGCACTGCCACAACAACGATAAGCATTAATATTTTAGCAAAGTGTTTCATCGTTATGTATTATGTTTTTAGTGATTATTTCTTCTATTTTCTGGGCCATCAGTCTTTCATTGAAGTGCGACTTTACATAGTCTTGGTTTTTTTCTCCCATCTCTTTAAGTTGTTCATCGCTCATCAAGCACATCTTCTCTATGGCTTGCTTCATTGATGCCACATTGCCGTGTTCTACAGAGAGCACTCCGGGAGCCTTGCTCGTGTAGTCGATGGTGCTCGTGGTGCTTGTCACAATCATGGGCTTGCTCATCGCCATCGATTGCAGGATGGTCATCTGCCCATAGCTGTATTTATACTCTGGCAGCGGCACCACCACAGCGGCACAGCGACGGGTGAGACTCATCAGTTGGGCAATAGGTATCTTGCTCAAGAACTCAATGCTTGAGCAGTCTTTATATTGCTCAGCAAGACTGGTGTCACCCACTATCTGGAGCCTGTAATTGCCCACGTTAGCGCACCTCCATGCCTCGCACAATGTCTTGTAGTCACGCTTGGCATAGCCCACACTGAGCAACAAGTGCTGCTGTGTGGCATGATTGCCCGTTGTATCGCTAAAGTACTCAAAATCGGTGCCAAAGGGCACAAAATAGGCCATCTCATAGAGCTTGGGATAATACTGCTTATAAAAGTCCAGCTGGCGCGACGAGTGGACGATTATCACTGGTGACTTGCGCAGGGCAAACTTGATGAGTGGTGTCTCAATCTTATTAATGCGAGCGCCGTTAAGACCTCCAATGTCAAACATCACATGCAACGGTTTCTTGCCACATAGCGATGCCAGCAGTTCATAGAATAGTCCACTTTGAGCACCATGCGAGATCACCACGTCATAGCGATTGCGATGCACGAAGGCTTTCAACGGTTGCCAGATATAGAATTTGATTTTGTGCTCCATCCGGCGCCACCAATTTTCCTGGCCGATGTCGAGAACGTCAACAGTAGGTTGCACTTTAAAATGCTTGAAAAACCAATAAGGCATCCCTTCCACAAATTTGTCGGGTGCTTGCAACGAGTCGTCGTCTTTATCGAGACGAGCAACACGCCAGTTGGGAAGAAACAATATTTTTAATGACTTATTATCCATTTTTTCAATGTGCAAAACTATCATTGCGCAAAAGTAATAAAAATACTTTCATTTTTGACTCTTTTCAAACTTTAAAGATTAACAAAAATGAATTTTCTCTTTCTACAACAAGGAAAAATACTTAATTTTGCAGCATCAACATGGAGAAGAAGCGAGTTCTCATAGTGAGTAAGTTCTACTACCCGCGTGGTGGCGACTGCATTGTGGCTATGAACCTGGAGCGGTTGCTCAAGGCTCAAGGTCATGAGGTGGCGGTGTTTGCTATGCACCATCCTGACAATATTAACTCGGGATGGAACAGCTACTATGCCACACATGTAGATTTTGCAGGGGCTATGAGCAACAAGTTGAATGCCGCCAAGCGACTCTTGGGCTGGGGCGACATCAAGGCGGCTTTTAACAGGATTCTCGATGATTTCAGGCCCGATATTGTACACCTGCACAATATCCACTCTTATCTCTCACCAGTGGTGGCACAGCTTGCCAAGCAGCGTGGATGCCGAGTGGTGTGGACCTTGCACGACTACAAGCTCGTGTGCCCATCCTATGCCTGTCTCTTGGATGGAAAACCTTGCGAGAAATGCATTGGATCAGGAAAGATGCATGTGCTCAAGAACCGATGCATGAAAGGCAGTCTTGTTGCCAGCGCACTGGCATGGCTCGAAGCACTGCGGTGGAATCGCAAGGTGCTTGAGAAGTGGACCGATGCCTTTATCTGCCCCAGCGAGTTTATGCAGAGCAAAATGCTAAAAGATGGGTTTGACGCAAGCAAACTTCATGTGGTTTGCAACCACATCGACGCTAAGAAGCAAAAGCTTTTTGACTCAATTAGTGTTGAGCGCGAGAACTACTATGCCTATGTTGGACGCCTGTCACAAGAGAAAGGTGTAGCAACCTTGCTCAATGTGGCATCTGGGCTGCCTCACACTCTCAAGATTGCAGGCGACGGACCGCTCAGGCCTCAACTTGAAGCCCAACACAAGTCTTGTGGCAATATTGAGTTCTTGGGCCATCAAGATGCCCAGCAAGTGGCAACACTATTGAGCAAAGCCCGTTTTTCGGTTATGCCCAGTGAGTGTTACGACAATAATCCACTTGGGGTAATTGAGTCGCTATGTGCCGGCACACCAGTGGTGGGAGCTCGAATTGGTGGCATTCCTGAACTACTTAACGATAATAACGGCATCACTTTCACTTCGGGCAACAATAATGAACTCTCTCAATCGATAGCCGATGCTTTCTCCACTCAATGGAATCATGAGCAGATTAAGGCTCAGGCCTCAAAGAGGTTTGCTGAGCGGGAGCATCTTCGATTAATCGAAAATATTTATGGATGCAACGCTCAACAAATCGGCACGTAAGCATTTTGCATCTCTCGACATTGCTCGGGTGGCTTGCATTATCCTTGTGGTGATAGGACATTACGATCCCAGTAATGCTCCTGCTCATTACACCAATATGCTCAAGGTCATATACACATTTCACATGCCAGTATTCCTTTTCATCAGCGGCTTTCTATATGCAGCCACCTTTAGGGATGTTTCGTTTAAGTCGTTCATCACCAAAAAGTTTAAGCGATTGGCCATTCCCTATCTTGTTACATCGGCTATTATTATTACTATCAAACTATTGACTCAAGGTAGCGCAAGGGTCGATCATCCTGTCACATGGTGGTCTTATCTGAAAATGTTCTATCTGCCCGAGGCAGGCTACTTCTTGTGGTTCGCCATTGCGCTATTTATGATGTTCTTGATTGTATTTCACTTCAAGTCAAAGACTTCACGACTTGCCTTGTTTGTCGCAACTTTTGCTGTCTCTTTACTGCCATCTTGCGGCATCGACGTGCTGTGCTTGCGCCAGTGTCAGGAGATGATGGTCTATTTCATGGCGGGAGTGGTAACTGCCGACTATGCACCCAAGATTTTTCACATCACAATACTTCCCACACTGGCAATATTTCTCGTCTTCATGGGCTGCGAAGCCTATTACCTGATGCATCAGGACTCGATTTTCATGTATCGCTTTCTTGCGCTTACAGGCATCGCAGTTGTAATGACGCTTTGTCACAATTGCGAGCGGTACGCCCCTATCTTGGCCAAAGCATGTGTGGTGCTGGCTCCTGCAGTCTACATCATCTATCTTTTCCACACTACTATTTTGGGCTTTGCCAAGGCTGCCTTTGGAAAAATTGCATTTTTCGGCAGCAACAGCGATTTAACATTTGCAGTGCAAGCAGCAGTCGCCATTACATGTGCCATTATCATCCCCATCATTTTGTACTCAATAATCAAGAAGCACAAAATTCTAAGACTATTTTTTGGCGTGTAGCGTTTTTTCTTGTAACTTTGCACGCTCTTTTGGCCAGAACGGCAAGTTGTGGCAAATGGGCTTGTGGATAACTATTTATGCCTTTAGGCACAATAATAAGGTATTCACCAAGTTAATTTATTAGGATATATCCAATCATCATAGCGCTACATTTTTTAGATGAAAAATACTGTTCAAGGCAGTCTCATCACAACTTTCAGGTGCAACGCCAAGTGTAACATGTGCAACATTTGGAAGTTCCCCACCAAGCCCGAGGAGGAAATCGACCCGTCCTACTACGAGAAGTTGCCCGATGGACTGCGCATCAACATAACGGGTGGTGAGGCCACCATACGCAAAGACATCGACAAGATTTTTGAGATTTTGTACCCAAAATCGGCTCTGCTGGAGCTGAGCACTAACGGCTACAATACCGAGAAGATTGTGGAGTTGGCCAATAAATATCCCAACATCCTGATACGCGTGAGCGTAGAGGGACTGCCCAAAATCAACGACAACAAGCGCGGACTGGTCAACGGCTTCGACCACGCCCTGCGCACCATGCTCGAGCTCAAGAAGACCAAGTGCAAGAACATTGGTTTCTCGGTCGTGATCTCGCCCGACAATTACAAAGACCTCGTGTGGCTCTACGAACTGTGCGTGGCTCTCGACGTGGAGCTGGGCAACTCGGCAGTGCACAACTCGTGGTACTTCCACAAGGACGACAACGAGATTGTGAGCGAGGACGCACTCAAGCAGCACGAGCTCTTTGTCAAGGCTTTGCTCACAAGCAAGCGCCGCCACCTTAAAGACCGCCTCAAGGACTATGGCCGAGCATTCTTCAACCGCTCAATCCACCGCCGACTGCGTGGCGATGAGGCAGGATATCGCCCTGCCTGTGGCGCCTTGACCGACTTCTTCTTCATCGACCCCTGGGGCAACGTGTCGCCCTGCAACGGCTCGGGCGAGGAGTGGGTCATGGGCAACATCAAGGAGCAGAGCTTCGACGAAATCATGAACAGCGACAAGGCCCGCCAGGCCCTCAAGAAAGTGCAGCAGTGCAACCGCAACTGCGCCTTCATCGTCACCGAGCGTCACGACATGGTGCGCCGCCCGTGGATTCCCATCAAGTGGATTATCAAGAACAAATGGCGCATACGCCAGGGCAAGGACATCTGCTGGGATTAGGAGAAAGAGGGCGATTATTTCTCGATTGTTCGACCATTCGATTCTTCGAGTTTTCAAGTTTTAATATTGATGAAGACGATTTCGGTTATAGGAGTGAGGGGATTCCCTGGTGTGCAAGGAGGCGTTGAGATGCACTGCGAGAACATCTACTCTCGCATTCACAAGCACTACCGGCTGCGCATCTACCGCCGCCGCCCCTATCTCACCGAAGTCTCGGCACGCAAGTTCAAGAACACCGAGTACGTCGATCTGCCTTCCACACGCATCAAGGGGTTGGAGGCAGTGATTCACACCTTGCTTGCCTGCATTCACATCATTTTCCATCGCCCCGATGCTGTGCACATTCACAACATAGGGCCAGGCATGTTTGCACCGCTCATCAAACTTTGCGGCATCCCCATCATCCTCACCTATCACAGCCCCAATTACGAGCACAAGAAGTGGGGTCGCCTGAGCAGGGCAATCTTGAAATTGTCGGAAAAAATATCGTTGAGCTGCGCCAGCACCATTATCTTTGTCAATAGTTTCCAGCGCGAGAAGCTGGGCGAGAAAGTGCTCAAGAAGTCGGTTTTCATCCCCAATGGCATCAATAAGACCAAGATTGGACGCAGCACCGGATTGTTGCGACGCTTGGAGATAGAGCATCGCAATTTCATCCTCTCGGTGGGAAGGCTCACTCCCGAGAAGGGGTTTGAGTTTCTTGTCGAGGCGGTAAACAAGCTCGACGAGGTGGAGCACCTGGTGATAGCTGGTGCCAGCGACCACGACAATAGCTATTTCAAGCAACTCAAGCAGCTCGACTGGAACGACAAGGTGATTTTCACCGGTTATACCCAGGGCGAGGATCTGCGTCAACTCTACAGCCACGCACGACTCTATGTGCTCTCGTCGGTAAACGAGGGATTCCCTTTAGTGCTTCTCGAGGCCATGAGCTATCAGCTGCCGCTGGTGGTGAGCGACATCCCCGCCACTCACCTCATTGAGCTGCCCGATGACAACTATGTGGAGCCAGCTAATAGCGACGCTCTTGCCGAGGGCATCAAGCAGGCCCTTTCTAAAGATTTTGAGCTGCAGCACTACGACCTCTCAAGCTACAACTGGGACACCATTGCCAAGCAGACAGTCGAAGTTTACAAGCAGGTGATAAAATAAAAACAACGCTTTCCCCGTTGTAATTTATAGCCTTTTACATCTTAATTTCAACTCTATCCTAATCTTTAGTGCCCCATAATAGTCATGAAACGGTGTTGGTATTACTATTTCCTTATTATTCTAATCTTGGCATGTACTGGATGCTTCAAGACTCATGCGCTGGAATTCAAAGCAGGAAACTACTACTTCGACAACAGCAAGTTGCATTTTAATAATGTAAAAATGGTGATGGGAAGCGACTACAGAGTTGTGGTTCGCAACATGATGCCAGCCAATAATGTGCCATGGCTACGCGATTCGCTCACCATGGATGTCAACAACCTAAAAGGCTTCTGCTTCATCAATAGCGATATTGATGCTGGAATTTATCACGAGAGCCTCGACTCCTTTCTGGGACGGCTCGAGGCAAGCAGTGCAAACTTCAGGCGCACTAAAGTGAGAGACTACATTGGCAGCACGACACAACAACTTATCGGGTGGGTGTTTTGCCCATTAAACGATGCGCCTCAGAGTGACGGCTACTGGCGACCACAAGACAGCTACGGCGTGGAGCCATCGCGCACCGTGCCACTAATTCACATCAACACTAAAAATGCTGTTACCATTGCCGACAAGGAAAACTACATTGATGGAACTCTATGGCTCGACAACTGTGGCATCGACGGCTATGAGTCGTTGGGTAGTGAGTCAAACCCAGTAACCCTTCAAATTAAAGGTCGAGGCAACTACACTTGGCGAGAGTCTTACAAGAAGCCTTATAAAATTAGATTTGCGCAAAAACAATCTCCTCTCGGATTGGACCAAAGCAAACATTTTATACTTAAGCCCGACTTTGCGGACTGGAGCGGATACCTGCGCAATGAGACGGGATTTGAACTTAGCCGCCAATTGGGGATGCCTTACACAACACGTCAGTATCCCGTTGAATTAATACTGAATGGTGAGTATCAAGGTCTCTATTTCTTGTGTGAGAAAATCAGGATTGAGAACGGAAGGGTAGATATAATGGAACAGCAGGACAATGAAACCAATCCAGACAATGTCACTGGTGGATGGCTCCTCGAACTGGGATATGAGGACAATCAAGTAATAGCTCAATTTCAAGGCAATGATCCATCAAATCTCTGGTTTGCTTTCATGGCTGAATCGCCCGAAGTTCTATCGCAAGTTCAACGCGATTACATTTATAATTTCATCCACAAGGCCGACAGTTGCATCTTTGTTGCCGACAAGGCCGATACTGGTTGGGAACAATATTTCGACATCAATTCTTTGGCACGGTTCTACGTGATTCATGAGGTAATGGAGAATGTGGAAGCATTCTCGGGAAGTCTTTTCATGTATAAAGATTGGGGGTGGGACCAGAAGTTGAAGTTTGGACCTGTGTGGGATTTTGACAATAGTGGTTTTAACACAAGTGGCGATAACTTCATCTATAATTACAATTCGATATTCTCATTCTTGTGGATTAAGGAATTTCTAAAGTTCCCTCATTTCCAGCAAGTGGTTAGGCAAGTGTGGAGAGAATTCAAAAACAACGATGTGCTCAGCAAGATAAATGAGCATGCCGCTCAGTGGAGAAGCCTAATAATTGCTGCCGAGAATTGTGATAAAGTGCGGTGGAGAACTTATGCAAGCATCCATCCCGAGGAGTATGTGACCGACTATCTCAACCTCATCGCCCACAAGGTGGCGTGGCTCGACGAGCAGTGGAGCCTGCAGCCAGGTGATGTGAACTGCGACGGGCACGTGGGCAGCGTCGATGTCACCGCACTCTACAACTACCTGCTCAATGGCGACGAGACATTCAAGAGCACCTGCGACGTTGACGCCGACGGCCACATCACCTCAACCGATGTCACCGCCCTCTACAATATCCTATTAGGTGGTTCATCCTCTGCACAGTAAGGTCTACGGAGTCTTGGAGTCTAAGGAGTTTTTTTCATTTATCTCATCGCAACATTTCTTTATAGCCATTGATTTTAGCTGGATGCTAATCAATTATATTAACTCCATTACTCCAAGACTCCGCAGAGAAAAAAAAACATCAAGTCTCAGTAGGGTTATCGGCATAGTGATTACGAACAGTGTGTAAACCATCTCTTAGAGAAGTTTCGTTAAAGTTTACCACATAACCGATTGGACAATTGGTCAACCTCAAGTAAGTGTATAGTTGTTTCTCAAAGAGTTTCTTATATTCTGTAACACTCTTCAGTTCAAGAACAACCTTGTTATCAATTATTATATCAAGGCGAAGATTGTTTTTCAGCTGTTCTCCTTTATAGAAAACTGGCACAGGCACTTGTCTTCCAACTCTGAACCCTTGCATGGTAAGCTCCTTTACCACAGCTTCTTCATAAATACTTTCAAGCAACCCAGGTCCGAGTTGCTTGTGCACTTCATACAGACATTGGAGAATCCTGTGAGTATAGTCTCTGTCCATTTAGATGTGACTGATTTATCTGTCTACGGAGTTTTGGAGTGATGGAATAAAAAAATTAAACTCCTTAGACTCCAAGACTCCGTAGAAAAAAAAACATCAAGTCTCCGTAGGGAAAAATATCAAGACTCCGTAGAGGGAGGATTAGACGTTGAAGCGGAACACCACTATATCGCCATCCTGGAACACGTAGTCTTTGCCCTCGATGTGCATCTTGCCGGCTTCTTTCACAGCAGCCTCGCTACCATAATGGATATAGTCGTCATATTTTATGATCTCGGCGCGAATGAAGCCACGCTCAAAGTCGGTGTGTATCACACCGGCACACTGGGGTGCCTTGCTGCCCTTGCGATAGGTCCAAGCGCGCACCTCCTTGGGTCCGGCAGTGAGGAAGGTCTCCAGGTCGAGTAGCTTGTAGGCAGCCTTTATCAAGCGATTCACTCCGCTCTCTTCGAGTCCTATCTCCTTGAGGAACATCTGTCGCTCCTCATAGGTTTCAAGTTCGGCAATGTCGCTCTCGGTTTGAGCCGCCACAATCAGTATCTCGGCATTCTCGTCCTTGACAGCCTCGCGCACTGCGTCGACATATTTGTTGCCTGTCACAGCACTGGCATCATCAACATTGCACACATAGAGCACTGGCTTGTTGGTCAAGAGGAACAGGTCGTGAGCCACCTTTTGCTCGTCTTTAGTGTCAAGAACCACGCTGCGCGCGCTCTTGCCCTGGCTGAGCACCTCTTTGTAGCGGCTGAGCACTCCCAGCTGCACCTTGGCGTCGCGGTCGCCTGCCGCCGCCATCTTGGCGATGCGCGGCAAGCGTCCCTCCACCGTTTCCAGGTCGCGCAGCTGCAGCTCAGTGTCGATTACCTCCTTGTCGCGCACGGGGTCGACAGAGCCGTCCACGTGAGTGATGTTGTCGTCGTCGAAGCACCGCAGCACGTGCAGTATGGCGTCGGTCTCGCGTATGTTGGCAAGGAACTTATTGCCCAGGCCCTCGCCACGGCTTGCTCCTTTCACAAGACCCGCTATGTCCACAATCTCAACCGTGGTGGGAACCACCTTGGCTGGATTGACGAGCTCGGCGAGCTTGTTCAGGCGCTCGTCGGGAACGGTTATCACTCCCACATTGGGCTCAATAGTACAAAAAGGGAAGTTTGCCGACTGTGCCTTAGCGTTCGACAAGCAATTGAACAGAGTGGACTTTCCCACATTGGGCAGTCCCACGATACCACATTGAAGTGCCATTTTGAGTTATGAATTTATGAGCTACTATGAGTTACTATGAACTACTATAAGCTACTATGAATTACTATGAATTACTATGAATTACTATGAGTTAATATGAATTACTGAGCATTGTGAGCTGCCTCAACCCATTGCTTCACGTCGTCGGGCATGGGGTTCTTGTAGCCTAACTTGTATTTCTTGTTAATATCGAGCAAGTCCTGGAAGAGCTTTCCGGGTTTCTCAAGAGCACCCAGTGCCTCCACGGTGAGCAGGCCAGCCTTCTGGATGGGAGCCACCCACTCGGCAGGAATGCCCAGTGCGGTGAATGCCTCTTCCTTGTCGCGGCGTTCCACCTTCTCGGGGCGCATCTGCGGGAAGAGCATCACATCCTGGATGTAGCTGTTGCCTGTCATGAGCATGGTCAGGCGGTCAATGCCTATGCCTATGCCACTGGTGGGCGGCATGCCATATTGCAACGCGCGCAGGAAGTCTTGGTCAATAATCATGGCCTCGTCATCGCCCTTGTCGGCAAGTCGCATCTGCTCCTTGAAGCGCTCCTCCTGGTCGATTGGGTCGTTGAGCTCGCTGTAGGCGTTGGCCACCTCCTTGCCATTGACCATGAGCTCGAAGCGCTCGGTCAAGCCAGGCTTGCTGCGGTGCATCTTGGTTAGCGGTGACATCTCCACAGGGTAATCAATAATGAACGTGGGCTGGACGAAGGTGCCCTCGCAAGTCTCGCCAAATATCTCATCAATGAGCTTGCCCTTGCCCATGGTCTCGTCAACCTCGATGCCCAACTTCTGAGCCACCTCGCGAATCTGAGCCTCGTCCATGCCATTTAGGTCGTAGCCTGTCTTCTCCTTGATGGCATCGAGGATGGGCAGGCGGCGATAAGGTGCCTTGAAACTGATGGTCTTGCCATCTATCACGCTCTCAGGGCAACCGTTCACTGCCACACAGATTTTCTCGAGCAGCTGCTCGGTGAACGACATCATCCAGTTGTAGTCCTTGTACTGAACATAAAGCTCCATGCAAGTAAACTCGGGATTGTGGTTGCGGTCCATACCCTCGTTGCGGAAGTTCTTGCCTATCTCGTACACGCCCTCAAAACCTCCCACAATCAAGCGCTTGAGGTAGAGCTCGGTGGCAATGCGCATGTACATGTCCACGTTCAGGGCGTTAAAGTGGGTGATGAACGGCCTGGCACTGGCACCGCCGGCAATCGACTGCAACGTTGGGGTCTCAACCTCGGTGTAGCCAGCATCGTCGAGCACCTGGCGCATGGTGCGCAGCACGGTGGCGCGCTTGAGGAAGGTGTCCTTCACCCCCTCGTTAACCACAAGGTCGACGTAGCGCTGACGATAGCGCAGCTCTGGATCGTCGAAGGCATCGTAGGTCACCCCATCCTTCATCTTCACGATGGGCAGCGGTTTCAGACTCTTGCTCAGAACCTTGAGCGACTGAGCATGGACGCTAATCTCACCAGTCTGAGTGCGGAACACAAAGCCCTCAATGCCCACAAAGTCGCCAATGTCGAGCAACTTCTTGAACACCACATTATAGTGTGTCTTGTCCTCGCCTGGGCACAGGTCGTCGCGGCTGATGTAGACCTGAATGCGACCCTTCGAGTCCTTGAGTTCCATGAACGATGCCTTGCCCATGATGCGGCGGCTCATGATGCGGCCGGCAATGCTCACCTGGCGTGGCTCGGCTTCGTCGTCGAAGCGTTCCTTTATGTCATCGCTCCAAGCGTTCACCACCCACTCGGCTGCCGGATAAGGGTCGATTCCCAACTCTCGCAACTGGTTCAAACTATTGCGCCTAACTATCTCTTGTTCGCTAAGTTCTAAGATGTTCATTTTTCAGGATTTAAGTTTTTTGTCTTTTTTCGGAGTGCAAAGTTACAAACTTTTTTTTATCTCTCAAAATAAAGAGCCTATATGCCCATAGCAGCAGGCATTACTCGAGTTTCTTTCTGTCTAAAAGCCTGTCCAGGTCTGGCGCCAGAAGTGGTGAGTCATCTCGTCCCAGCGCATGATGGTGGCGCCAAAGAAGTCGGCCACATAGCC
Source organism: uncultured Prevotellaceae bacterium (assembly GCA_946186575.1). Classification (GTDB taxonomy): domain Bacteria; phylum Bacteroidota; class Bacteroidia; order Bacteroidales; family Muribaculaceae; genus Sodaliphilus. The sequence continues at coordinate 17,297 of CAMHNO010000009.1, read as the reverse complement.
ATTAAGCATCTCCTGAGCCGCTGCGGGGTCGGTGCTGTTGAGGTCTTGCCAGGTGTTCTCCACATAGGGCAGCTCGCGCTGGCCTTTGCGGGTGAAATAGTCGCGTGCAGGCTCCAGGGTCTTGCGGTAGGTACCCCAGCGCACGGTGGCAAGGCGGTTGGCCTTGCGGTAGTGCCACAGCGCTGCATCGTCGCGCTCGCTGTGCTGTCCGCACACTTGCAGCAGTTGTGGGAGCTGTGTGGTTCCGGCAAAGATTGGGAACCTGGGGCTCTGCCCAGGGTTGTCAAGTGCCACCCATGCCACACCGCCCACCTCGTCGGGCAACCACGAGCGCAGCTGTATCACAGTGCTATAGGCACACCAGGGCACGCTCACGGTGCGTATATTCTTCATCGCCGAGTCGCCCATGGCATAGTACATGTTAATCTCGTCGGGGCGCATCCAGGGGTTGCTGTAGGGCGACACTATGCTGTCGGGCTCGCTCTCCACAAGGTTGCCGTTCTTGTCCTTGCGCTTGGGGTTGGGGATGAGGTGACGACCGCTCAGGTTCTTGCTCGTGCCCTCGTAGTAGCTGGCCAGCAGCTGCATCACCTGCTCAGGACTCACCTTGTGGTCGGGTTTTACGCTCAGTGGCAACCACGAGGCGGTATCGCTCAAGTTGAGCGATGGTGCCAGGGCATTCATGATAAAGTGCTCGCGCACGCTGTAGTTCTTTTTCTCATGAAAGTAGTTCTCGCCGCTGTAGGCCTTGAAGAAATTGAACTCCTCCTTGCCATCCCAGAGTTTGAGTTGGCGGGCAACGTCCTTCACGTTGCTCGACGCCATGTAGTGGTCCTTGTCGTTCAGGTCGAGGGTGCCGATGCGAGAGATATTGGCCGAGACCGCAATCTCGTCGTCGGGGATGCGCACGGCAGCCCACACTGCTCCCACCCGCTTTGGCCCAGCGCCGAAAATCTCAAAAATCCACACCTCGGTGGCATCAGCCACAGTCAGGCACTCGCCGCTATCGCCGTAGCCATATTTCTCGGCAAGGCTTCCCATCAGGGCTATGGCCTCGCGAGCTGTGGAACAGCGTTCAAGGGCAATGCGCTGCAGCTCCTCGATGTAGAACATGCCCGCCTTGTTGCGCAGCGTGTCGCGGCCTCCAATGGTAGTCTCGCCCATTGCCACCTGTTTCTCGTTCATGCAGGGGTAGGCAGTGTCGAGATAGCGGAAGGTGTGGCTCACCTGCGGAATTGTGCCGCGCACATAGAGCTTTGTGCTGTCGCTTGCCGCTTGGGTATGCATGCGTCCTTCATAGATGGCGGTGGTGGCTCCAGGCTTATGGTCGCGCGCTGGCGTCATAGTCATCCAAGTGCGATACCACGAATCGCAGGTGTGTGAGGTCATCACCGAGCCATCGGTGCTCGCCAGCCTGCCCACCATGATGCTGGTGCATGAGAGCCGTTCCATGCCCTGGGCAGTAGATTCATCAACTTGAGCCATTGCCATTGCAGCGGCTGCGATTAGGACTGTTGTAATAAAAAACCTATGTTTCATTGTTGCTAACACTTTTTTGAGAAAGCACAAAAGTACACAAAAACTCTCAGATAATGTAATGAAAGGCCGAAAAAAATCGTATCTTTGCAGAAACTTAAAAACTTGCGATGACGGAGTTTTTCTATAGGCACACCGCTGGCGGCAGATTGCCCTTGAGCGATGCGCATTAGTGTAACGACCATTGCTTCAATCCCCACTTATCAATTATAATTGTTGATGCTTATGAGAATTAATGCTAAAATGCTGACGGCGGCAATTGCCCTTGCCGTCATGGCGATGGCTACTGCCAGTGCACAAATCACACAGGAGCAGTTGCAAACCGCAAGTGACGAACAGCTGTTGAGACAATGGACACGTGAGCTCTCGCACGACGAGTTTGGCGGCAGAAAGCCCATGACGCCCTATGAGGACAAGACAGTGAACTACCTTGCCCGTCAGCTGCAGGCAATGGGTCTGGAGCCTGCCTTTGGCGACAGTTGGTTCCAGCCTTTTGAAATGATTTCGGTCACTGCCAAGCCTGTGGGCAGCGGACTGCCCGTGAGCGGAAAGAAGAAAACCGAGCTCCGCTATCCCGACGATGTAATCACATGGACGACTCGCGCCACTGAGATAATTGATCTTACGAAGGTCGAGTATGTGTTTTGTGGTTTTGGCATCAACGCCCCCGAATTTGGCTGGAACGACTACGAGGGCATCGACGTGAAAGGCAAGATAGTGGTGGTGATGGTCAACGACCCCGGCTTCTATGACAGCAGCCTCTTTAAAGGTCGCAATATGACTTACTACGGTCGTTGGACCTATAAGTTTGAAGAGGCACAGCGCCAGGGAGCTGCCGGGTGCTTAGTGCTCCATAACACCGAAGCAGCCAGCTATGGGTGGCATGTGTGCGTGAATGGCCACTTGAGCGACAACCTGGGCATCTATAATCCCGACACGCACAACGCCGATGAGCTGGCCGTCAGGGGATGGCTGCATGAGGAAGGCTTCAAAAAGCTGTTTTTTGCTGCACGAATGGATGCCGACAGGGCTCTGGCCGATGCGAAAAAACCGGGATTCAAGAGCTTTGCGCTGAATGTGAGTGGTGATGTGAAAATGAATGTCACCTACGACATTAAGAAGACGCGCAATGTGGGCGCCATTCTTCGAGGGAGCGGTCATGATGGCGAGGCAGTGGTGTTCTGCGCCCACTGGGACCACTTGGGAATCGGGAAAGCCGACGAGCACGGCGACACCATATATAATGGCGCTGCCGACAATGCCTCGGGCATGGCTGGAGCACTGCTCGTGGCCAAGAAGTTCATGCAGATGCCCAAGCCGCGACGCGACCTGGTATTCATCTTCCCCTCGTCGGAAGAGAGCGGACTATTTGGCTCGGCATATTACTGCAATCACCCTGCCGTGGCGATGGAGAAGACTGTGGCATGTCTGAATTTTGAGAGCATAGGACCTGCCGAGCTCACGCGCGATGTCGTGATTCTGGGTGGAGGAGAAAGCGACTTGGACCACTATTATGTGGCTGCCGCCGCTGCTCAAGGCAGGTATGTTTATTTCGACAACGACAACAGCGACGGCTGGTTTTACCGCTCCGACCATTATAATTTTGTGAAAAAGGGTGTTCCTGCAGTGGTGTTGGAGAATGGCCACCATCCTGTGGATGTGAGCAAGCCCAACAAATATCCCATGCCAGTGTGGTATCACAAGCCATCCGACGAGTATCATGACGACTGGGACCTGAGCGGCACATTGTCTAACGTGAACCTGATTTTTAGCGTAGGTCTGTCTCTGTCGAATAATTCCCGATAAAGCATGCATTTTCTGATGCCTGATGCCTGAAATCTAAAATAGTTATTTTTGCACTTTGATGAGAATGCCCTGCCCTGTCACAAAGCGAAGCGCAATGGCGCTGATGGTGGTGCTGATGAGCACCGCAGGGCTGAGTGCGCTCAATTTTGAGGCTGGCAGCTACGGCTTCGACAACAGCAAGCTCAAGTTCTCGACAGTGAAGATGGTTGTGGGCAACGTCACTCGCGAGTTCACCCGCGTGTGCGACATGAGCCCCGTCGAGGGCAAGCAGTGGTGGCAGGGCCAGATTGCCGACGACCTGTGGGACCTGGACTATTTCACCTTTGTCGAGACCGATGCAATGGCGGGCACCTACCACCAGCGCATGAGCGCGTTTCTCGACAGCCTCAAGCAAGAGAGCAATGGCACGCTGAGGCGCACCGGCCTCAACTCTAAAGCCAACCTGAGCGGCGCCGACACCGACCTGTGGATTTACTGCCCCCTGAACGACACACAGCTGAGCAACGGCTATTGGCGACCGTCAAGCAGCTACAACGCCACCACCTCGGGCACACTGCCTGTGGTCTACCTCAACACCCGCGACTCGGCGACTATCGTGAGCAAAGACCACTACATGCAGGGCAACTTGTGGATCGATGATGACATCGCCCCCCTTGGCTCCGAGGCAGAGCCGCTCGATATTGAAGTGAAAGGTCGCGGCAATTGGACCTGGAAAAACTCTTTCAAGAAGCCCTATAAGATAAAGTTTGCCGCCAAGCAGGCGCCCCTGGGCCTTGACCGCAGCCGCCACTTTGTGCTGCTGGCGCACAACGAGGACTTTAGCGGCTACCTGCGTAGTGCCACAGGCTTTGAGCTAAGCCGCCTCTTGGACATGCCCTACACCCCTGGCGAGGTGCCAGTGGAGCTTGTGCTCAACGGCGACTACATGGGTCTGTACTTCCTTTGCGAGAAAATCAGGGTAGAGGGCGGCAGGGTCGACATCTTTGAGCAGAGCGACCTTGAGCAGAACCCTGACAACGCCACCGGCGGCTGGCTCTTGGAGTTGAGCGACGACGGCGACAAAGTGATAGACCAGCATCAGAACAACGACCCAGCAAACCCGCGATTCAGCTTCGTGTCGCACTCGCCCGAAGTGCTCTCCAACGTGCAGCGCAGCTACATCCACAACCTGATAGCAAGAGCCGACAGCGCAATCTATGTGCCCAACAAGAACGACCGCCACTGGGAGCAACTGATCGACATCGACCAGGCAGCGCGCTTCTATGTGATTCACGAGGTGATGGAAAATGTTGAGGCCTTCTCGGGCAGCATGTTCATCTACAAAGACTTGGGATGGGACGAGAAACTCAAGTTTGGACCCGTGTGGGACTTCGACAACAGCTATTACAAGGAGGGCACCACGGGCAACCATTTCATCTACGACTATCCCTCGCCATTCTCCTTCCTGTGGATAAAGGAAATGCTCAAGTTCCCGCGATTCCAGCTCGCAGTGAGGCGCGTGTGGCAGCAGTTCAACAGCAACAACGTGCTACAGAGCCTCAATCAGAATGCCAGCCAGTGGCGCGAAAAACTGATTGTTGCCGAGCAGCAAGACCGGTTGCGGTGGCACCTCTACGCCAGCAATCACTCGCCAGAGTCGCCGAGCGTGTATTTAGGCATCATCGCAAAGAAAGTTGCATGGCTTGACAGTCAGTGGTTGCCAAGCGCCGACGTCAACCGCGACGGCTCGGTCACAGCCACCGACGTCACTGTCATCTGCAATCACCTGCTGGACGACGGTGGGGCCTATAATCTCCTACTCGACCTTGACAGCGACGGCGCCATCACGGCCACCGATGTCACCATCGTCTATAACCACCTGTTAGATTATTAGTTGTGAGTTTTTTTATAGTTACTATAATTACTTTAAAACCAAAACTACTTTAAACCTATCACGAGGCTGTGGTCGGGGGTTGACGACTGCTCAGATGTGCCCACCCCGTTGATGTCTTCGAGAGCGCTGCGCATAATATTCTCGACGCGCGGCATAAAGTTCTCAAACAAGAAGTCCGAAACCTCGTCGGCACCCTCAGTAAAGACCTCGGCAACCATCCCACGCACTCCCTGCTTCACCGCCTGGACGGTAGCGGCAGCCTGAGCCGGATCCTCGCCGCCGCAGGTCACCATCATTAAGCTTTGCGACAGCGGTTTTGCCATGTGCTTGGAAATGAGAGCCTCAACATCGCTTGCCTTGCGGGGCAGACGCGAGGTGTCGATGCCCTGTTCCACGAGCAGTGGCTCAATCGACGCAAGCCGAGCGCTCATTAGTGGCCACAGCCGGCGGGCTATTATTGCCGAGAGCGAGGGGGCGCAACCTTCAATCTTGTCACGGCCCTTGTCGATAATCGACGAGTCGAGACCGCCGAAGAATTGCGTCTCTATCGTCATTGTGGAGAGCGAGGCATCGATAGTGGCCATGCGCATAGGCAAGGGATAGGTCGACGCCGAGCCGGTAGCAACGTCGGTAATGCCATTGCTTGCTACTGCATCGGTGATGTGCAAGTGGCCGGTGAACACCACTTTCACTCCGCCATCGCTCAGCACCCGTGCCACATCGTTGTGATGGGCAACGATGTAGTTAGGCAGCAGCTTAGCCTCGCCATCGATGTGCTCAAGCAGGTGGTGATGCATCATGGCAATGACGCGCTTACCACTGGCTTGTGCCTCAGCCAATTGCTGCTTTATCCAGTCAAGAGTAGCAGGCTTCACGGCACCATCGGTGTGATAGTAGAGCGAGTCACGATCAGAGGCATAGCGATTGCTGTCGATGCACAGCAGCACAAGTCCTGGCACTGGTTCGCAAGTGTAGCTCAGCGAGTTGGGGTCACGCCGTGAATTGGCACCATAGCCATAGTCGTGATAAATCGAGGCAAATTCCTCGCTATCGACACATGCCACGGGTGCCGGGGCATCGCCAGTATATTGCTTGCTGTAGGGGCACATCACATCGTGGTTGCCGGGAATGACTAAGGTGCGCACCCCTGCCTGCTGCAGTCGCCCTAAGTGCTGTGCCAGCCGCTCATGAGAGGCCCGCTCGCCGTTGAGGGTGAGGTCGCCGGCAATGAGCAGCAGTTGCGGCCTGCGCGAGATGATGTCATCGACCATACGTTGCATTATCAGGTCGCCGTCTAACACTAATTTCATCTCGGCCGCATCAAGCGCCATTGCCGCCTTGCCATCATCGAGCAGAGAGGGAGCAAGCAGATGTATGTCGCTGATAACCATTATTTTGAAAGGGGCGCTATTATTGGGCATCGAAATAGATGTTTTGGCCAGTGCCATCGTTGCAGCCATCAGGCACCAAGCCGTGAGTAGAATGTGTTTCATGTGGACAAATATTATATATATACATAACGAAAACAAGGGGCATTTGTTTCCCTCACATGCAATAAAAATGGCGGCACAACCAGCAAACGCCAAAAACAACCTGTTGAGAAACAATAAAATGCCCTCATTTAGAGTTAATAAGTTAATGCTCCCCTTTTCATTAACTCTAAAATACATTTTTATCAATTATGAAACTTTTAAGATTCGCACTTATTGTGGTCACCTTCGCATTGCTGGGTTCGGCGGTTACTACCGAAGCCAAGGTGAGAAAGCGTCGCAACACATCACGTAATCAGAGAACCATGCAACATAACAACAAGAGTGCCAAGGCCCAGAAATGCGGCCTCGACATGGTGCAATATAGCTGGCAAGGCATGATGATGTATCCTGTGAGCGACGTGAGTGTGGAACGCAAGACAGGCAAAGTGGTAATGACAGTGAGAGGCACCGTGGGCGACGAGAAGGAATTTGTGCTTGCCGATGGCGAACAATTGCTCAAAGCTGCCCTCGAGATTATTAACCGAGAAAGGATGCTCGACTATGGTGTGAGCTATCAGCTAAACTCTGAATTTCAAGTGCTCGACGGCTACTCGTGGTCGTTCAGCGCACGTCTTGCCGACGGCCGTAAAGTCTCCTCTCACGGCAGTAATGCTGAGCCCGATGGCGACGGTCTGGCAAGCATTCAAGACTTGCTATTTGGCAGGGCCAGAAAAGAGCTGGGAATAGAGTGACACTCACCCCCGGCCATCTCGCTTCACACTGCCACACAATCAATCCTTAGTGGGCAACAATGGTAATGAAACAAGAAAAGATGCCGCACGGCCTATATTGCGTGCGGCATCTTTTTTTAGTTTTGACCATAGGGTCAAGTCAAGCTGATAGCGTTGACATTACTTGATGACCTTGGTGGTCGATTGCGAACCGTCGTCGTAGCGAGTAACGACGATGTTCACGCCCTGGAATGGAGTGGTCGACTCCATGCCTGCCACGTTGACGTACTTAACCGAAACCACCTTCTTGTTGGTGTCCATGTTCACGCTGTTGATAGCTGTCTTAACTATGTACTCCATCTTTGCAGGTGTGGTGTGACGGTTATCGTCGGTAGGCATTGAGTAGACACCCATCTTGTCGCCCGAGCAAATGAGGTTGCCTCCCCAGTCGTAGTGAATCTGGTAAATGTAATTGGTGTGACCAGTGCCGTTGGTGCGACGCACGCTGGCGGTGTAGGTATATCCCTTGGGAGTGAGCACCGGGGTGTTGCCATCCCATGCCACACTAAAGAATTCAAGGTCGCCATCGCCATTGTTCACAACAAGCTCAGTGCCGTCGGGGCTAACAGCCAAGCCAGCGCCTAACGAGCCGTTCAGGTCGGGCAGGTCGCTGCCAGAGTTGAAGGTCACGCCGTCCTCGGGCGAGTAGTAGCAGAACGATGGTGTGCCGGCCTGGTTGTTGCCAGCACCACGCACTTGCGAAATCCACACGCCGCCGTTGGTAGGATCCTCAGCAATGCTCACGTTGCCGTTGGCCATGGTCACGCCTGTGGCAATGGGCTCAGTGCCCCACAGGTGAGCGATAGTGCCGTCGGGCTGACCTACGTTGTAGACGAATATTGCCTCGCCACGATCTTCAAGGTGGGCATACATCTTAGTGTCGGCACCCTTGCCTGTGAAGCCAATGCCTGTCGACGAGCTGCCAATGCCCACGCCGTCGGCGTTGGTGAAGAGGCCGTTGCCGTCGCGAGTTCCGTCGAAGAACTGAGTGAATGGGCCTTCGGGGTTAGCGGGATCCATCACATAGACACCAGAACCTGGATCACTCCAGTCGGCGAGCATCACAAATCCGTCGGGGGCCACTGCCACGCGGTAAGGCGAGCGCAGGTCGATGCCACCACGCAGCACGGTGCTGTTGACCTTGTTCCAGTCTTGGTCGTAGATCCACAGGCCGTTATTCTCGTTGGGCTGCCCGGCACGCTCGTTCACATAGATGCGTCCGAAGTACTCACTCTCGGGATAATTGTCCACAGTGCTGAAGAGCGATGTGGTCGAATGCCATTCGTCGGGAGTGTTGAGCAGGTCGATGCGAGCAATGGGGTCGCCCACCAGAGTGATTTCCCAGTGCATCTTCTTGCCAACCTCGCCAGCCTCCACGTCGGCAGCAGGAAGTTGGTCAACTGCAATGGTAATTTCGTTGTAGCCATGCTTGACATCGTCGATGGGCAGCGTCAAGAGCTCCTCGTTGGTGTTGATGTCGCGGAAGGTGATATAGGCCTCGCGGGCATCATCGTTGGCCTTGAAGGTGAAGGTGTAGCTGTCGCCATTGTTCTCATAGCGCAAGTCGTAGGCATAGATACCCTTAACCTTGGGTTGCTCCACGCCCTCGGCGTCGGTAGCAAACACCACAAGATTGGCGTCGCTGCCCAGCAAGAAGGCGTGAATGTCTTCTTGGTCAACTGCCGAGCCGGCCCATGCAAAGCGGGCAGCACCAGCAGTGATAGCCTTGGCTGTGGCAATGTCGGTGTTGATAGTCTTCACAAGCTTGGCGCTTGCCAGGCCATTGGTCACGTCATAGAGCTTGATGCCCTTCACGTCGTTGGCAGCACCGTATGGAGCCACCATGATAGTGTGGCCGGCATACTTGAAGAACTGGAATCCGTTGCCCAGAACGTCGGCATCGGCGTTGAACACGTTGTAGCTGCTGGGCACTTGGCCGTCGGCAGTAACCTCAAACTCATAGATTTCGCCAGTATTAGAACCGCCCATGACAAAGGCATGGTCGTTGAACGGCGACACTGCCACCTTGAGGCAGCCATAGCTCTCTACCGGATAATCGTCGGCGTTACCCTCAGTGGCCAGTGGGTCGCCCAGTTTGCCCATAGTGAGAGTGGCTTGAGCGTTGGCACGTGAGGTGCTCACTAAGCTGCCGTCCTGAACAGCAAAGAAGGCTGGACGCACACCACGGCTCGAGCCGCTGGTGGGAGCCGGCACACACACGAGGCAGTCCTTGATAGGACCACTCACTGCCAGGCCAAATCCCAGGTCGGCATTATACCAGTTGCTCGAGTACTGGCTCGAGAACCAGTCGGTGGGGTCGGCATCAAAGTCGTTCCAGTAGTAGGCATGCATGGTGCCGCGCTGGTAGCCGGCAGGCACGTTGCCGTCGGCAAACGAGTTGCGCACAGCAGTAACACCCACGAGCTTGCGGTCGGCACTCAAAGCAATGGAGCCTATCTGGTTGTAGAAGCCAGGATTACCCTCCATAGTGAAGACGCCTGCCGTGCTCAACTCCTTGACAATCTGCTTGGTGCCGTTGTCCACAATGTAGAGGTGAGCCAGAGTGCCCTCGTGCGAGAGCACGATGGTCGAGTCGCCATACTGCAGCATCTGCGCCACGTTGCCCAGCACGCCGTCGTAGGTGGTGCCGTTGTCCTGTCCGAACACATATTCACCTGCGAGCTTCAAGTAGCCAGGCTGAACGGGGTCGGGATAGTTGGCAAACACTTCCTCTTCGGGCACGTAGCTCTCATTCTCGAGCTTGATGAAGGAGAAACTCGTCTGGTTGGCAGTAACAGTAACAGCTATGGGCTCCTCGAGTGGCTTGTACTCGTCGAGGGTGGCCTCGAGGGTGTAGTTGCCTGGCTCAAGGTTGAAGAATGCGTAAAAGCCGTTCCACTCGTTGTCCACGTCGTAGGTGGCCACCTCGGCTCCATCCTTTTTCAAAATCACCTTGGCACCATTCAGGGGCAGCCACTGGTCGTCGCTGCCGTAGGCATAGTTGTAGAGGTTGTTCACGATTTTCTCGTGCAGGTCCTTGACCGTACCGGCAATCTCGCCCTTGCCATTGAGGCCGAAGCCCCAGTAGGCGGCAACACCGCGAGCCTCGCGTATGCCCTCCAAGCGGTCGTAGTCGAAGTTCAGAGCACGGTGGCGTGCGGGCTGATAGGTGTGGAAGAAGCCCTCGAGCAGATAGCCTGGCACACCATGCTTGAGCACGCCCAAGTAGCCACTGTACTGCTTGCCGTTGTTGCGGGTGGCGGTGCTATAGCTGCCATAGAAGCTAATGTCGCCACGCACGTTCATGTTGGTCATGCTGTAGTGGCTTTGCGGCTCAATCTCGCCCATGTAGTGATAGGGCCACACCGTGCGAGCCATGTCGTCGCTGCCCTCCACACCTGGGCCGTTGTAGCCCGCCTCGCCGGTGGTGCCTGTGTCGTAGCCGCGATACAGAAACAGCGGATAGTTGGTGGTAGTACCGTCGGTAGCGGCATTGGAGTGCGACGAGATGAACATGTCGAAGTTGCCCTCTTCCACTTCCTCGCATATTTCGGCAAGGTTCTTGTTGAAGATTGCATCGGGGTCATACTCACTGTTGGGTGTTGTGTAGGGCCAGGGGCCGTTGGCCTCGCGCGAGAGCACGATATTCTCGCTCTTGACACCCACACTCTCAAGATAATTCCTTATGGCAAAGGCACGTGGCAGGGTGCCGCGCCCTTCGTAGAAGCCTAATGTGTCGGTATCGAGCCAAGTAGTGCCCTCAGGGTTGAGCACACCGGTGTTGGGGTGCCCAATGGTCTTCATAGGGCGGTCGTTGGCGCCATAGCTACCGTGGCCTGGATTCAAATAAATGCGGAACTCGTCGGCAGTCTGCGCCTGCATGCACACACTAACCACCACGGCCGATGCCAGCAATAGTAATGTCTTTTTCATAATGTAGCTCCTCCTTTACTTGTTAAGGTTAATAATAAACGCCTCGCCGGTGGGGGTAGAAAAAGCAATCTTGCCAGTGGCAGGCAGTGGATACATGGCAATCACATCGTCGCCGGTGAGCACCTGCTTGGTGCCATTAAGGTCGAGCACAACAATCTGGCTCGAGGTGAACACCTCGCCATCGTCGGTGCAGTCCATGGCCACAACGAGCTCGTTGTTCATCCACTTGGGAGCCTGATAGCGGCCCAGCCAGCGCAGGCCAGTGCCATCGGTGTTGCACACATAAGCTCCCTTGCCGCTGCACACAAACAGCACCTTGCCGGCATCAGGGCTCATCGATGCCCAAATGTAGCGGTACTGCTTGCCTAAGGGCATGAACTCGCGCTTGTTGCCATCCTGGGTGATCATGAGCTGGAAATTCTCGCTCGAGAGCACGGGGGCGCTCACCCGTGCCTGGCCGCCCACGAGCGACTGCTGCTGCAGCTTGCCACCTTCGATGGTCACCGCAGTGTTGCCATCGATGGCCACTGCCTGCACAGTGCGGGCAGGTTCCACGAGCTGCCGCTCGGCTCCAGTTGCCAGATTCTTGCTCTTGACCGAGGTCATCTGCATGCGGTCCTTGGTCGATTTCTCACGATAGACCACGGTGGTGCCATCGCTCGAGATGTGCACATCGTGTCCAGCTCCTTGGGCTTGACTGATAACCTGCGAGCTGCCTGTGGCCAGGTCAACTTTAGTGAGGCCACGGTTGTAGTCGGTAGTCACCAGGATGTAGTCGCCCTGTGGACTGATGGCCGCAACCTTGCTCACACTGGTGCCCTGGGCAATGTCGACCTTATCGACCGAGGCCACACTCACCAGCTGTGCTGTCGCTCCAAACGACGCGCACAATGCTAAAGCTAATAAAACTTTTTTCATGAATGCTTAGGTTTTTAGTTACACAAAAAGTTAATTCTAAATTTTATGATTGTTAGTGTTCTTCGTTGGCTACATTGTGTTTTTGAGTTCTGCATTAAAATTAGTGCAAGTCGAGAGAAAAAACCAAATATATTTGAGTTTTTCCGAGACGCAGCCTAATTTATCCAAATTTAGCATTCTCAAGTATCAGCTCCAAAATTATTGCAATTCATCGACTTTTCCAAATTTTTCCTGATATTTTTTAAACAAAGTGTTAATGTTACGCATTCTGAACTATACATTGTGCATTGTGAATGGCCCGGGCAGCTACCCTGTCGGCAGGAAGCCAGTCAACGCTCCACAGCTCGCCCTGGGCAAGCCACCGGCTCGCCTCATGCTCGAGCAGCACGGGACCGCTGCCGCCCTCGCGCTGGCGGCACCAGTAGCAATGCATGGTCAGGTGGAACTGAGGATAGTCCCACTGCACAGTGCACAACCTCTCTCCCACCTCGATGTCCATTGCCAACTCTTCCATTATCTCGCGGCGAAGTGCCGCCTGTGGCTCCTCGCCAGGCTCTATCTTGCCACCTGGCAACTCCCAGCCGTCCTTCATGTCGCCATATCCGCGTTGGGTTGCAAGCACCCTCCCTTTTTCGTCAACGACAATGGCAGCCACCACTTCCACGTTTTTCATTTGCGCCTTCATGTTTTTTTGCCTATTATTGTTTGAAACATACAAAATTACACACTTGACAGCTTTTTTCCAAAAAAAGAAAAGCGGCAAAATAATTTATTTGTCTTTAACACGTTAATATATAATGCATAATGCACAATGCACAACTTAATGCTCGCAAGACATAAATTAGCAACTTATAATGCAAAACTCAAAAACTCAAAAACTCAAAACCCCGAAACTCAAGCAGTGGCTGCTTGCCAGTCTCATGGCCATGGGCATGACAATCGCGTGGCACAACACCTGCCAAGCCTACGACTTCGCAGCTGGTGGTTTGTACTACAACATAATGAGCGTGACTGGCACAGCACAGGTGACAAGCGGCGACGTCCCCTATAGCGGCAACGTGGTCGTTCCAGGCACCGTAACACACGAGGGACGCTCACTCGAGGTGACGGCAATCGGCGACCGCGCCTTCGCCGGCTGCAATGCCCTGAAGGCGGTGACGCTTGGCGAGAGGGTGAAAACCATAGGCAACAGGGCATTTCTGGACTGCACGTCGCTCACGCAAGTCGAGATAACGGCGGCAGTGACCGCCATTGGCGACTATGCCTTTGCACGATGCACCAGCCTCAAGACCGTCACTTGCAACAACTCAGCTCCGATAGAAATAGGAGCCGGAGCATTTTTGCAATGCTCACAGTTAATGCGAGTGAAATGGCCCTCGGCGCAGAACCTTGACGGACGAGGCGGCATTGCAAGCTTGGGCACCAGGGCGTTTGCACAATGCCCTGCGCTCGAGAGCATGAGACTGCCAGGCGACATTCAGACAATGGGCACGGCAATCTTCGACGGCTGCACCGCATTGAGCAACATTACCCTGACCAGTGCCACACCGCTCAAGCTCACGGGCGACCCTTTCGGGCTTGAGGAGAGCGTGATTGTGTATGTGCCGTCGTCGGGCACTCCTGGTGAGACCAAAGACCTCTACGCTACCGCACAGGGATGGCGCCAATACACCATTATGGAGCTGCTATTCTCCTTCTTCGACAACGATAATTACACCTATCTCAAGAACCCTGGTACGACCACCGTCACGCTCACTAAATGCCTTGACCCCAACAAAGAGGATGTGATAGTCAGAAGCACCATCACCGACTTTGACGGCAGCATCATGACAGTGAGCGCAATTGCACCACAGGCCTTCAAGGGCAAGCCTGTCAAGACTCTCGACACCTCTGGCTCACGCAACCTCAAGCACATAGGGGCCGAGGCCTTTGCCGGCTGCCAGCAACTTACCACCGCCAAGCTGGGCGAGGGAGTGGCCACCATGGGCGAGCGAGCCTTTGCCCAGTGCATTAGCCTCACCACCGTGCAAGTGCCCAGCACACTGCAGGTGATAACCACCGCAGCATTCGAGGACTGCAGCTCACTCGAGGACGTCAACCTCACATTGGGGGTGAACACACTGCAGAGCAACGCTTTTGCACGATGCTCAAACCTGAGAACCATAGGGCTGCCGCGCTCAATGGCCGCCATCGCCCCCGACGCTTTCGCCCAATGCCCTGCACTCGAGAGCATCAACGTTGACCCACGATGCAGCCATTATGCCGATGTCGAAGGGGTTCTCTTCGAACGCAAATTTGGCGAAGACTTCGAGAGCGACGAAATAGGATACATGCACAAGATGATTATCTACCCCATGAGCAAGCCCAGCGAGGATTATTACATTCCCAGCGGTGTGACCATCATCGCCGACAATGCCATGCAGGGAGCCATTCACCTCAAACACTTGGCCATTCCGGCAACCACCACCACTTTTGGCAACAACTGCTTTGAGGGCACAAACATCGAGAAGTTCAACTATCGCAACCTCAACCCGAGCGACGAAACCACAGCAGGATTTACCGCCGCTGTCAAAGCTCGTGCCACTCTGCAAGTGCCAGTGGGCACAATGCAGCGCTACCAAGCCCTCACAGCCTGGCAAGGATTCAAGAATGTGGAAGAGCTGCCACACGTCATACAAGACCAGCAGTTTGCCTACGATTGGAACAGCAGCAACACCGGCGTAGGCATCGTGAGCATGCACGACAATGCGGTGGACGACAATGGACTCCTGACAATACCATCGCAAGTGACCATGAGCGACTACACCTACTATGTCACAACTCTGAGCAGCAACAGCACACAGCAAGTGGCCCCACGAGTGCTCAGGCTCGACATACAGGCCGACAGCCTTGCCGTCATCGACACTGATGGCGGCATCAACCCACTGGCCGCAATGAACAACCTGCAACACATCGCACTCACCCAGCACAACCCCTATTTCAAGATCGAAGGCGATGTGCTCTACAACAAGCCCGGCAGCGTGCTCTGCTTCTACCCGCAATTCATCACTCAGCAGCAGTTCACAATGCCACCTACGGTAGAAACCGTCATGCCGCAAGCAATGGCATGGAACTCGAGCCTCACATCGGTTACCGTCAGCACAGCCCTCAAGCAACTGGGCGATGGAGCCATGGAGGGATGCTCGGCCCTGAGACACATCTACAATGCTAAAAACGTGAACATAATTGGCAACAGAGCTTTCCTGGGCTGCACGTCGCTCAAAGACTTCAACGGTGGCGAACGCCTGAATCAGATAGGCGATGAAGCATTCCTCAACTGCTCCAACCTTAGGGCGTTCCCCTTTGCACACGGCATGCTCAAGAGCATTGGCAGCAAGGCGTTCAAGGGATGTGGCTCGCTCGGTAGTGCCGCCTTGGGGCTGAACTTGACCCACGTGGGCGATAGAGCATTTGAATACTGCACAGCACTCAACCAGGTGGTATTCTCAGCACCACTCGAGAGCTTGGGCACCAAGGCGTTCAAGGGTTGTAGTGCTCTGACTGAGCTGTGGCTGTACAACGACACTCCACCCAGCGATGCCGACAACCAGTTGTTCGGCTCGTCGAGCCTGAACTCGCTACACCTCTATGTGCCACAACCCAGCAGCTACCAGCAGCAGGCACCGTGGAACAGCGCAGCAAGCATCAATCGCAGCAGCTACCTCGTTGACGGCCCCGACGTTAATGGCGACAAAGTGATTAACTCGCTCGATGTCACTATCATTATGTCGGTTCTGCTGGGCGACTTCGATGGCGAACTTGTGGGACACCTCGACGTCAACCACGACGGCACAATCACGGCCACCGACGTCACAGTAATCTATGAGTTCATACTCAATGGGTCGAGCAGCAGCATGGCCTACAAGTTTGTGCAGCAAGGCAATAGCAACATCAGCAACAGCATGAAGCAGGGCACCACCACAAGGGTGATGTGTGTCAACCAAAACACTTCGCAATATGTCACCACGGGGCTCACAGGATACATACACAACAGCGCTGTGGCAACAATTGCACAAGGTGTAAACTCTAACGGCGTTCCTTATCTCGATATCACCGCCGTGACTCCAGGCTACTTCACCCTGGTGGCAGTAGTGAACGATGGCAATTCTTACTACTACCGCACTTTTCCCATTGTTGTCACCTATTGAGCACCGGCTATGGCCACTACAATCAAGGCAATCGTTTGTCTTGTCTTTTTTAACCATCAGGCAGCACACATTTTGACATGTGAAACTTAATGACTATATTTGCAACTGAAATCGACAAAAACAAAATTTATTTACAAAAATATTAAAAAATATTAAACATCACTATGAAAATTTCTAAAGTTCATGCAAGAGAGATTCTCGATTCTCGTGGCAACCCCACAGTAGAAGTTGAAGTAACACTTGAAAATGGCGTTATGGGACGTGCATCGGTGCCCAGTGGCGCCTCTACTGGAGAGAACGAGGCTCTCGAGCTGCGCGACGGCGACAAGAGCCGCTACCTGGGAAAGGGCGTCACCAAGGCTGTGAATAACGTTAACACCATCATCGCGCCTCACGTCGAGGGAATGTGCGTCTTCAACCAGCGCGCACTCGATGCACGCATGATCGAGCTCGACGGCACCAAGACTAAGAGCAAACTCGGCGCCAACGCAGTGCTGGGTGTTTCGCTCGCTGCCGCTCACGCTGCCGCCACAGCCCTGAACTTGCCTCTCTATCGCTACATAGGCGGCACTAACGCATTTGTGCTCCCAGTTCCTATGATGAACATCATCAACGGTGGCGCTCACAGCGACGCCCCCATCGCATTCCAAGAGTTCATGATTCGCCCTGTAGGTGCCAACACCGAGAAGGAAGCCATTCGCATGGGCGCCGAGGTGTTCCACAACCTCGCCAAGCTGCTCAAGGCACGTGGCCTTAGCACCGCAGTGGGCGACGAGGGTGG
>CAMHNO010000008.1 GCA_946186575.1 uncultured Prevotellaceae bacterium | reverse complement strand
CATTGGCAAGCACATGCAGAAGAAAGCCGACGAGCTCGCTGCTATCCAGGGTGCTACCGTTAGCACTGTTACCGACAACAACGGCTTCACCGGCATTCAGGTGACCTTCGAGTCTGGTATCCTTTTCGACACCAACAAGGCCGACCTCAAGACTCCTGCAAGAAACGCTTTGACTCAGTTTGCCACTTCGCTCAAGAACGATCCTAACACCAACGTGCAAATCTTTGGCCACACCGACAACACTGGCTCGCGCGCCGTTAACGAGAAGCTCTCGCAAAAACGTGCCGACGCTGTTAAGAAATTCCTCAACAATCAGGGTGTTGCCAACGGCCGTATGGAGTCTTATGGCCTGGCCTACGACTATCCTGTAGCAAGCAACGAAACTGCCGAGGGTCGCGCTCAGAACCGTCGCGTTGAGGTTTACATCACCGCCGACGAGACTATGATTCAGCAAGCCGAGAATGGAACTCTCAAGTAATGAGAGATAGCACCACTCACGAGATTTAAAGACTTGAATGCACGGTCGGCTCCCCTTCAACAGGCGGCCGACCGTGCTTGATTAACAACCTCACAATGACACTCAAAAACACCATACTGGCACTGCTGATGGCTATTGCCACAGCCACTGCCTGCGCCCAAGACTTCACGAGCCTCGACACGCTCAAGTTCTACGACGCGCTGCGATTTCGCATGATCAACAAGGGGTGGGACAACACCTTCACCCCCTACACACGCATCCCAGCCACAATCAAGGACAGCGTGCGCACTACCCTGTGGGACCGAGCCAAGAACTCGGCAGGCATCGGCATTCGCTTTGCCACCAACAGCCATTGTGTGGCAGTGCGCTACAACCTGATGAGCAACTTCCACATGGCACACATGGCCGACACCGGCATTAAAGGTACCGACCTCTACATCCTCGACGACGAGGGCAAGTGGCGATTTGTGAACTGTAACCGGCCCTACCGCGACTACAGCTATAAAGGCGAGGGACCGCGCAAAGACTCGATACAGAGCAAGGTCTACATCGACCGCCTCGACGGCCGCTGGCACGAGTACATGATCTACCTGCCGCTCTACGATGGCATCAACTGGATGGAGATAGGCATTGAGCCCAGCGCCGAGATTACCCAGCCACGCGTCAACAGTCCGCGCCGCGAGAAGAAGTTTGTGTTCTACGGCACCAGCATCCTGCATGGTGGCTGTGCCTCGCGCACTGGCATGGTGGCAACGAGCATCTTGCAGCGCGACCTCGACGTGGAGTGCGTGAACCTGGGCGTGAGCGGAGAGGGCAAAATGGACAGCTGCATGGCACGCGCCATGGCGGCAATTCCACATGTCGATGCCTATATCCTTGACCCAATTCCCAACTGCACTAAAATGATGTGCGACACCGTCACCTACGGTTTCGTCAACCTGCTGCGCACCTTGCGCCCCGAAGTGCCCATCTTCATGGTTGAGGGCCAAGAGTATAGCTACGAGCGCTTCAGCGGCTTCTACAGCAAGTATCTGCCAGAGAAGAACCAAGAGTTTCACAAGAATTACCTGAAGCTCCGTGCCGACAATCCGCGCAACCTCTACTACATCGACCGCGAAAACCTATACGGCCCCGACTGCGAGGGCTCGGTCGACGGCATCCACCTC
This sequence comes from uncultured Prevotellaceae bacterium, assembly GCA_946186575.1. Classification (GTDB taxonomy): domain Bacteria; phylum Bacteroidota; class Bacteroidia; order Bacteroidales; family Muribaculaceae; genus Sodaliphilus. The sequence continues at coordinate 76,623 of CAMHNO010000008.1, read as the reverse complement.
ACCGACCTCGGCTTCTACTATTACGCCCAAAAGCTCAAACCCTACCTTGAGGCCATCCTAAACGGCACACCAGTGCCCTTCCAGGACAAGGTTAACAAGTAAGCGTTAAACAAATCACTTTTGATATTCATAGAGAATCAAAAAAAACACTCATTATGAAGCGATTATCATTCATTATTATTATGGCCGCGGCTTCTATAGTCATGGCTCAGGCGCAGATGCCTGCCGCAGTGCAGCTCAACCTTCCCTCAATTATCGAGAAATTCAACACCAATAAATCAAACGACAAGCTGGCCTATTGGTATGCTTTCAACGATGTTGACGGTGATGGCATCGACGAGTTCGCCGTCAGCGACTACCACAATGAGCACACCTACACCTTTAAGATTGTAGGCAAGAAGTTAGACCAAATCAGAGGTATCCCCACCTCCGATGTCAACTGGCAGCCGCTGTTCTACATTTATAGTCTCGAGGGCCGCGACGCCAGCCTTGACGTCACACTCAAGCATCGCCCACTATTTCTCAACGACATCAATATCGGCAAGAACCGTTTCACCACCGACAACGGCACGTGGCTCACCGAGGGCGTTGACGTGGGCAAGATGAAACGTACCTACAACCGCATCATCTTCAAGCCTCACATTGGCAACGCTAAGTTTGTGAGCGAGAAAGCCACCGGCAAGAACGCTCTATTCACCTTCGCCCTGACCGATGCCTCGATGGCCCGCAAGATGTTCCGTGGCTACAGCGACTATCAGGCCACACCATTCATAGTGCCACAAGCCTGGCTCAACGACCACACCCCGCTCAACTTCACCCGCTGGCTCAATGGCGAGAAAGAAAAGCCAGGTTCGCCCGATGTCATCCAGCTCATCAACGGCTTCTATGGTGACCAACGGGTCATTGCCACCAAGTGGCTCGCCAGCTGCCCCATCAACGAGCGCCACTTCTATCAGGTGCTCTTTGCTCCGCGCAATGGAGTGGGCCTCATGGCCACCGTGTGCATTGCCGAGGGCGAAGTGGTGTCGGTCTATAACGACTGGCTACCGCTGCAAGATGGCAACAAGTATACCGAGAGCGGCCTTGATTACAGCACGGAAATCTTCTTCTATGCCCCACAAATCATGGCTATGGTGGCCACACCGGCAGGTCTTGAACTATACGTGCGCTGGAACTCTCTCGAGGGCATGCACTACTCCATCTGGCGCGAGATGGACCAGAACTGGATCCAAATCCAAGATGACTACCAGTACCTCCAAGCTTTCTAACTAAAAATAACTAAAAACTAAAAACTAAGAACTAATAAATGCTACACAACGAAATCAATAAGCACATCGCTGCCGCGATGAAGAGCCGTGACGCCAATCGCCTCTACGTGCTCAAGATGATCAAGGCCAAGTTCCTTGAGTTCCAAACCAGCAAAGGCTTTAACCCCGACGAATTTAACGAGGCAAAGGAAATCTCGCTGATTCAGAAAATGGAGAAGTCGTGGAATGAAGAAGCTGAGCTGTTTGACAAAGCAGGACGCGACACAAGCGAGCTCAAAGCCCGCCTCGCCATCCTGAGCGAATATCTGCCCAAGGAACCCGAACTCGGCGACATCGTTGCCATGATTAAAGAATCGGGTATCGAACCGCAGATGAAAAACATGCGCGCCATCCTCGCCCACGTGCAGGCACAGTGCCCAGCAGCCACCGGCAAACTCGTGAGCCAGGCCCTCAAGCAACTCCAGTGAGAATTGTGCAATCAAACACCCTCAAACTTATTTAAATAGTTTTAATTGTGAGCCGTCGTTTGGAAAAACTTTGTATATTTGCGCACTAATCAAGTTTAGAATATTTTCTTTTTAAATTTTTATAGACATGAAAAAATTAGCATTAATGTTAACTATGGCTTTTGCTCTGGTTATGGGAGCAAATGCAGCACCTGCAGCCGACAATCTCGATCAGCACTCTAAGGACACCAAAGCCCGCACCGAGGCCATGAAGAAGTATAACGACGCTGTTAAAGATGAGGTGAAGGCTAAGAAAGAGGTTGAGAAAGCACAAAAACAAGTTGAAAAGGCCGACAAAGATGTCGAGAAAGCTAAGCAAAAACTCAAAGATGCCGAGAACAAGGCACAGAAGGCTCGCGACAACTACAGCAAGGCTGTAGAGAAGGCCAAAAAAGCCGAGGAAAAGTCGAAAGAGACAAGAAGAATTTGCACCGACATGGGCATATTCATCAACGACGGCATGAACAAGTAGCCACATCTCACAGCTCTACCGAGTTATCACACAGTGCGGTTCACCGCTGAGGCGGTGGGCCGCACAATGTGTTTGGATAAAATGCTCACGCTCACAAGGTTTTGAACAAGTTCAAACTTTGACTCGCTTAATCGCATTTTTCGCACAACCCCAAGTCTTAGACTTGTCTTGCAGCCTCCCACCTTTTTGCGACTGATTCCACAACACTCAAGGATTTAAACGATTTAGCCGCATTATTATTTTTTTTAACCTTTGCCACACATTGTTTTTATAGAAAATAACTATCTTTGTATGTTTAAACTACAAGTAGCAACATCACATGAACTTTTCTTTTAAATTACTCATTATAATGGCACTGGCTGTTGTGGGTGTCACGGCCAGCGCATGCATGCAGGCAAGGTCGAGAGCCGATGAAAAAAACGGCAACACCACAACTGGCAATGCCGCAGTGGTGGTGGGAGCCGAGCGAACCAGCGAGTACCTGCCACTGCTCAAGGGCAAGCGCATAGCGTTGTTGAGCAACCAGACCGGCGTGGTGGGCCCACGGCACGACAAGCACACACTCGACCTCATGCTCGAACTGGGGCTTAACGTGACCACCATTTTCTCGCCAGAACACGGATTCCGCGGCAATGCCGACGCCGGCGAGCACGTCAAGAGCAGTGTCGACGAGAAGACGGGCATACCCATTGCCTCGCTCTACGAGGGCAAGAGCCGCATGCCTGCCCAGGAAACAATGGACCGCTTTGATGTAATTGTCACCGACATCCAGGACGTGGGTTTGCGCTTCTACACCTATTATGTGACCATGGTCAACATGATGGATGCCGCAGCAGCCTATGGCAAAGAATTTGTGGTCTTCGACCGCCCAAATCCCAATGGCATGACCGTAGACGGCCCCATCCTCGACATGAAGCTCAAGAGCGGTGTGGGATGGCTGCCCATCACCACAGTGCACGGCATGACCATGGGCGAGATAGCACGCATGACCAATGGCGAGGGATGGCTCACCAATGGCAAACAGGTGAAACTCACCGTGATTCCTTGCGAGAACTACACACATCAAACTCGCTATGAGCTACCAATAGCTCCATCGCCCAACCTGCCCAACATGCTCGCCATCTACCTCTACCCCTCCACCTGCTACTTCGAGGGAACGCCGGTGAGCCTGGGCCGTGGCACCGACTGGCCGTTCCAGGTGTATGGTCACCCCCTCATGAAGGGCTACTCATTCTCGTTCACTCCAACCAGCCGCCCTGGTGCCAAGACTCCGCCACAGCTGGGCAAGCTGTGTCATGGCGTTGACCTGCACAACCTTAAAGCCGATGACGTGATCAAGAAGGGCATGAACCTGGAATATGTGATTGATGCCTATAACAACTTGAAGATGGGCGACAAGTTCTTCACCAAATTCTTTGACCTGCTTGCTGGCCGCACCTACATCCGCGAGATGATCATGGCCGGCAAGAGTGCCGATGAAATTCGCGCCATGTGGCAAGACGACGTGAAACGCTTCAAGGAGCAACGCCGCCCCTATCTCCTCTATCCCGAATAAATGCCCACTTAAAACTTACCACTTAAAACTTACTACTTTAACACTTACTACTTAAAACTTATTACTTAACACTTACTACTTAATGAACACTCCCTGGATAGTCCTTGCCACTATAGTTGGCTATTTCATTCTTTTGTTCATCATCTCATGGCTTGCCTCGCGCAAGACCGACACCACCACCGCCCTCACCGGCGGCCGACAAGCCCCCTGGTTCATCGTGGCCATCGCCATGATAGGCGCACCCATCTCGGGTGTGACCTTCATCTCGGTACCAGGCTATGTGGTGGGCTCAAGTTACAGCTACATGCAGATGGTGCTCGGCTTTGCCGTGGGCTACTTTGTGATTGCCTATGTGCTAATGCCACTTTTCTTCAAGCGCAATTTAGTATCAATCTACGGTTACCTCGAGGAGCGCTTTGGAGCCAAGACCCACAAGACTGGTGCCTGGTTCTTCTTCATCAGCAAGATGCTGGGAGCAGCCGTGCGATTCCTGGTGGTGTGCGTCACACTGCAGATGCTGGTTTTTGAGCCACTGCACATCCCCTTCATCTTCAACGTGATTGTCACCATCGCCTTGATTTTCCTCTACACACTGCAGGGAGGTGTGAAAACCGTCATCTGGACCGACACTCTCAAGTCGCTGTGCTTGATTCTCTCGGTGGTGTTGTGCATCGTGTTCATCGCCAGTGCGTTGGGCTACGGAGTCACCGACATGGTCAAAGCCATTGCTGCCGACGACTCGTCGCGAATCTTCTTCTTCGACAACCCAAAGGAGGACACCTACTTCTGGAAGCAGTTTATCGCAGGTATTTTCATGGTCATTGCCATGACAGGCCTTGACCAAGACCTGATGCAACGCACACTGGCAAGCAAGAATGTGGCTGAGTCAAAGAAAGGCCTCATCGTGAGCGGCATCACTCAGGTCTTTGTTGTGGGGCTCTTCCTCGTGCTTGGCACAATGCTCGTGCTCTACACCCGTCATTCAAGCATGGCCATGCCCGAGAAGAACGATGCCCTCTTTGGCATGGTGGCGCAAGACAGTTCCATGCCAGTGATCATGCTCATCCTCTTCGTGCTGGGACTCATCGCAGCCGGTTACTCGGCTGCTGGCTCGGCACTCACCGCCCTTACCACCTCGTTCACCGTCGACATCCTCGAGAGCGACAAAGAACATGACGACAACAAGCTGGCCCACACACGCCGCATGGTCCACATTGGCATGGCGGTGGTGATGGGCATCATCATCTATGTGTTCTACCTGCTCAACAACGACAGCGCCATCAAGATGGTCTACGCCCTGGCAAGCTACACCTACGGCCCCATTCTGGGCCTTTTTGCCTATGGCATGATGTGCAAGGCCAGTGTCAAGGACAAGATGGTGCCCTTGGTGTGCATTGCAGCACCCATCCTCAGCTGGGCAATCCAGTACTGGCTCAAAGACCAGTTCGGCTACAGCATTGGCTTTGAACTGCTCTTGCTCAATGCAGCCCTGACAATGCTGGGGTTGTTCATCTTCAAGAAAAAAACTTCAAAAGCGTAAGAGCGAAAATTAAAAACAACTCAAAACTCAAAAACTCATGGCTCGCAACACCATTGCAAAATACATCTGGATTGTCGACACACTCGAGCGATATGGTGCACTATCGCTCGAGCAACTGAGCAACCTATGGCGCAAAAGCCCGCTGAGCAATGGCGAACCCCTGGCAAGGCGCTCGTTCTACAACTTTCGCAGCGGAATTGCCGACACCATGGGAATCGACATCGAGCTCAACCGCTCCACTTTTGAGTACTACATTGCGAGCGACGGCTCTAAAACCGCAAGCAAGCGGCAGCAGTGGCTGCTCGACGCAATGTCGATAAGCGGCATGGTGACAAGCTCGGGCGACCTCTCGTCGCGCATTTTGCTGGAGTATGTGCCATCGGCCCGCGAGTTCCTGCCTGTCATCATCGACGCCATGCGAAGTAACCACCGCATCCAGTTCACCTACAAGAGCTACAAGCGAGTAAACCCACAACCAGGCATTGTAATCGAACCCTATTTCGTGAAAATCTTCCATCAGCTCTGGTATGTGATTGGGCTCAACCGGGCCGACAAGGTCATCAAGACTTACTCACTCGACCGCATGAGCCAAGTCATGATTCTGAACAAGAAATTCAAGATTCCGCGCGGTTTTGTTCCAGAGGAGTTCTTCGACGACTGCTACGGCATCACTACCAATCAGGACGAACCCAAGCGCATCGTTATCAAGGCCGAGCCCACTCAGGCCAAGTATCTGAGGGCACTGCCGCTGCACCACTCGCAGCAAGAGGAGATTCACGACAACTACTCGATTTTCACCTATCGCATGCGCAACACCTACGACCTGCGCGAGCGGCTGCTCTCTCACGGCAGCAGCATCGAGGTGCTGCAACCACCTGAGCTCAAGGCACAAATCGTGGGCGAGATGAAACGAGCACTCGACAATTACAATATAAACGATAATTCATTAACATAATTTTGCTTTATTGGGTAATATTTTTGCCCACAAAACATACTATCTTTGCAACATCAATAACAAAACTAAATTTCATTTCTTAAGTTATGAACATAGGCGACAAAATACCCGAGATTCTGGGACACGATGCCCAGGGACGCGAAATCAAGGCAAGCGACTTTGCCGGTAAGAAACTCATCATCTACTTCTACCCCAAAGACAACACGCCAGGCTGCACAGCCGAGGCATGCAGCTTGAGCGAGGGCTACGGCAAGCTGCGCAAAGCAGGATTTGAGCTGCTGGGCGTGAGCAAAGACAGCGCCGAGTCGCACGCCAAGTTTGCCGCTAAGCACAACCTCCCCTTCCCACTCATCGCCGACGAGGACCTAAAGCTCAACAAGGCTTTCGGGGTGTGGCAAGAGAAGAAAATGGCCGGGCGCACCTACATGGGCACCGTGCGCACCACTTTCATCATCGACGAGAATGGCTGCGTGATGCACATCATCAACAAGGTGAACACCAAAGATAGCGCCAATCAGATTTTAGCACTATTCGGTGAATAGTGTGCCCCTAACTACAAAACCCGTCTGACCTGTCTGACCTGTCCGACCTGTCTGACTTGTCCGACCCGTCTGACCCCAAAAAAAAGAAAAAAACAATTTAATAATAAACTCACAACCATTATGAACGAAGATATTTTAAACCTCGAATCGCAAGAAGAAGTTGTACAGCAACCACAGCGCATTGCTCCTTCTCCCGAGAAACTCAAAGCCCTGCAAGTGGCTATGGACAAAATCGACAAGACCTACGGTCGCGGCTCTATCATGAAACTGGGCGACGACAACGTAGAGAATGTAGAGGTGATTCCAAGTGGCTCAATTGGGCTGAACTACGCCCTTGGAGTAGGAGGCTATCCACGCGGACGCATCATCGAGATTTATGGCCCCGAGTCGAGCGGTAAGACTACGCTTGCCATTCACGCCATTGCCGAAGCGCAAAAGATGGGTGGCATCGCCGCTATCATCGACGCCGAGCATGCCTTTGACCGCTTCTATGCCGAGTCGCTGGGAGTTGACGTGAACAACCTCTGGATTTCGCAACCCGACAATGGCGAGCAAGCACTCGAGATTGCCGACCAGCTCATACGCTCATCGGCTGTCGACATCGTGGTAATCGACTCGGTGGCAGCGCTCACACCCAAGGCCGAAATCGAGGGCGAGATGGGCGAGAGCAAGATGGGACTCCAGGCGCGACTCATGTCGCAGGCACTGCGCAAGCTCACCGCTACCATCTCTAAGACTAACACCACCTGCATCTTCATCAACCAGCTGCGCGAGAAGCTGGGTGTGCTCTTTGGCAACCCCGAGACCACCACTGGCGGTAATGCGCTCAAGTTCTATGCCTCGGTACGCATCGACATCCGACGCATTGGCCAGCTCAAGGATGGTGACCAGGTGATTGGTAACCTCACTCGTGTCAAAGTGGTTAAGAATAAGGTGGCTCCACCGTTCCGCAAAGCCGAGTTCGAAATTCTCTTTGGCAAGGGAATCTCTAAGATTGGCGAAATCATCGACCTGGGCATCCAGTTTGGCATCATCAACAAGAGCGGAGCTTGGCTCTCCTACGAGGGCACCAAGTTCCAAGGCCGCGACAACGCCAAGCAGCTCATCGAGGACAATCCCGAGCTGGCTCAGGAACTCGAAACCAAAATCTTTGAAGCCATGAAAAACCCACCTGTTAAGAAGAAGTAACCCCCCCACTGCCGTGGGGCATACTTCGCAAGATGTTTCGAAACACAATGCGGTGCGACGTCGACAACATTCACTCGACTCGCACCGCGTCATTTTTAACCCATATCAGTTATTTGGGTTAATAATTCTCTCGCATAAGAACAATTACGCTTTATTCTGATTCTCAGTGTTACCGTTTTGCTGCATCTGCATCATCTTCTTGGCATCGTCCCAGTACACCTGAAGCTCCTCACTGGGAACAACGGTGTCGTTTACTTTTAGCTCAAGTCCGTAGAGCATCACATAGGCAAGCAAAGCCGGCATCTTGCCCATCTCTTTGACAAAGCGGCTGCGATCCACTCCGCTATCAAGCACCAACTGGCACTCTTTATCATCAAGCTTGACATCACTCAAGGTCTTGTTCATCCTGAAAATCCTCACTTGCGACAGAAATGCTCCCGCGGCGGCAAGCTCGTTATACTGCTGCGACGGCATCTCAAGCAACTTCAACGCCTCGTCGGCACTAATTTCATAGTCATGACTGCTGCCACGTGCGTCCATCGTCAGCTTGATGTGGCCATTGACCTCCTTGAGCAGTTGCAGGTATTCCTTGCTTGGATTACCGTCCTTAGGGCTATCTAACTTTTTTGACAAGGCCATCGTGTTAATAGCACCTCCAAGCAACACTTTTACCACACATGGCTTTATCCACTTGTCATAGCTATAGTTCTCAAGCGGCATGACACTGTCGCTCATCGCCACCTTCACCTGCAGCTCATTGTTCACAAGCGCCAGGCTCACTGGCTTCAGCCCCACTTCTTGAAGCGGGAATTTATCGACTGTTGTGAACGATAACTCAAGCATTTGAGTCGCCTCTTTCAACTTCTTTTCATTGCTATCACACGAGGCCAGCACCACTGCAAGCGCCAGCACCATCACTGCTAATAATGACTTCTTCATAGTCATTCTTTTTTTTGATTATTAGTTATTTATTTCAATAGTTTCAAAAGCATAATCAGGGCGTGGGTTGTGGCACGGTCAATCACTTGGGCGCGGCTGCCATTGAAGTGGAAACACTTGCTCACCACCACATTGCCCACCCGGGCGGCTATCCACACTGTGCCCACAGGCTTCTCGGTGGTGCCGCCACCAGGGCCTGCCACACCAGTAGTGGCCACAGCACAGTCGGTGCCACACACACGGCAAGCGCCAGAGACCATCTGCTCCACAACGGGCTGGCTCACAGCACCACACGTTTCCGACGTGTCAGTGTCGACACCCAGCACGCGATGCTTCACGTCGTTGCTATAGCTCACCACGCTGCCCATGAAATAGTCGCTGCTGCCAGCTATCTGGGTGATAACGTGTGCCACATTGCCACCTGTGCAGCTCTCGGCAGTCGACAATGTTAGTCCAAGCTGGCGCAACCGCTCGCCCACAATCATGGGCAGCGGCTTGTCCTCACTGGCAATGATGCTCTTGCCCAGCAACTTGTGCAGCTGTGCTGTGAGGCGCTCCATGTCGTCGTTAATCAGCTTGCCGTCGCTATGCTCGCCTGTCAATCGGAGCCTTATCACGCCATGCTCGGGCAGATAGGCAAGGTGGATGTAGCTGGGCAGCTGTTGCTCAAAGGGTTCAAGCTTCTCGGCAAGGGCACTCTCGGCATAATCTATTACCACAAGGGTGCGATATTCAATGTCGACGTCGCTATGAAAGTGACCGAGCAGCTGCGGTATCACGGCACGCTCCATCATGGTCTGGGTCTCACGAGGGACACCAGGCATCGACACCAGCACCTTGCCATCGCGCTCAAACCACATGATGGGCGCGGTGCCCACCTCGTTCTGAATCACACGGCACGACGATGGCACCATCGCCTGCAGCGCTGTGAGCCGGTTCATTTCGAGGCCGCGCTTGGCAAACATTGCGTCAACATTGCGCTTCACCTCCTCGTTGAGCACCATTTCGCCGCCAAAGTAGCGGCACAATGTAGCCTTGGTGATGTCGTCCTTGGTGGGTCCCAAGCCTCCAGTCATCAGCACTACGTCGGTCGAGGCAAAAGCCTCATCTACCGCCTGGAATATCTCGTGCTCATCGTCGGCAATCACTTTCACACTCAGCGCCTCCCACCCCAGTGGCGAGAGGTGGCGCGCTATCCAGCCCGAGAGGGTGTCGGTCACCTGACCTATAAGCAATTCGTCGCCTATTACAATTGTTGAATATTTCATTTGTTGTTCTTATTTAGTGGAGTAATTATTCTTTTCCATTATTGCCTCGATGCGTTGTGCCAGGGTGGGATGGCTATAGCTCATCCACACCACGGCAGGATGCGGAGTGAGGTTCGACAGTGTGTTGGCACTAAGTTTTTTCAAGCCCGATATCAAGTGTTCACCATGGCCATGCTCAGCTGCAAATGCATCGGCAGCACGCTCGCCCTTTCTCGACACATGGTTGATGAGGGGGTCGAGAAGCAGGTCGATGGGCGAGAACAGCAGCGAGAAGGCTATTAGCGAGAGCGCAAACGAGTGGTCGCGACTTCCGCCCAGGGCATGCGAGAGCTCGGGATTGTCGACAAGCAGCGAAAACACAAACAGGTTCACCGCTACCATCACGATGCTCATTATCGTGTTTTTGAGAGTGTCGTGATGCTTGTTGTGGCCAAGCTCATGAGCCAGCACGGCAACTATCTCGTGAGTGCTGAGCTGCTCAATCAAGGTGTCGAAAAGCACAACGCGCTTCTTGCGACCAAAGCCTGTGAAGTAGGCATTTGCCTTGGTGCTATGCTTCGACCCGTCAATCACATAGATGTCCTTGATCGAGAAGCCCATCTCGATTGCCGCAGCCTCTATGGCACTGCGCAGCTGACCATCTTCAAGTGGTGTCTGCTTGTTAAATAGTGGCACTATCAGGTTGCTATAGAACAGCGAGAAAAACAGGATGAACGCTGCGCACACCACCGTAGCCCATATCCAGAACGACGAGCCCAGGTAGCTATAGAGCAAATAAATCACACTCAGCAGCACAGCTCCCAGCACCAGTGTGAGTAGCAGGCTCTTGAGCGTATCGAGCCAAAAGGTGGACTGTGTGGTCTTGTTGAAGCCAAAGCGTTGCTCTATCACAAAGGTGTCGTAATAACCAAAGGGCAAACTAATTATCATCGAGGCCACCGCATAGATGCCAAAGAAGATGAGCAACTGCAGCAGCAGGCTGTGGCTCCACTGGCAGCACAGGGTGTCGAGCCACCCCAGCACTCCAGGGATGAGCACTGCCAGCGTGATAACAAGCATCACACAACGCTCTATCAAGCTCACGCGCTTGTTGGCTCGCATGTAATCTTGCTGCTTGCGGTATTTTGCATCGTCATAGAGACCCTCAAGCACCCTGGGCACCGGGTGGGTCATCCACTTGCTGTTGAGCCACGACAGCACGCTGCTCACTGCAAACTCAAGCAGCACAAAGGCGATTATAACTATCAGTAACGGATGCATTTTATAAGTTTATGGCTAAGAACACCAGTTTCTTAATTCATTACAATTAATTATGCATTAATCATATTACCACCCGGGCAAATGGCGGAGCTGTGATGTCGCATGTCTCGCCATTCTTGAACTTGAAGTAGCCTGCAACGGCTATCATTGCGGCATTGTCGGTAGTGAACAAGCGCTTGGGAATGAAAGCCTTGATGCCACGGCGCTCGCAATACTGCTGCACTGCCTCGCGCACACCGCTGTTGGCACTCACTCCGCCTGCTATTGCCACCGTCTTGATGCCAGTGTCTTTGATGGCCTTGCCAAACTTGTCCATCAAGATGTCGATAATAGTCTTCTGCAGCGAAGCCGCAAGGCTGGCCTTGTTCTCCTCGATGAAGTTGGGGTTGAGCTTGAGCTGGTCGCGCAAGGTGTAGAGAAACGAAGTCTTCAGGCCGCTAAAGCTATAGTTATAGCCCTCGATGTGAGGACGCGAGAACTTGAATCGCTTGGGGTCGCCCTCATGAGCGAGTTGGTCGATGATGGGGCCGCCGGGATAGGGCAAGCCCATCACCTTGGCACACTTGTCGAAGGCTTCGCCGGCTGCGTCGTCGATGGTCTGCCCCATGATTTCCATGTCGTAAGGGCTGTTTACTTTTATAATCTGTGAGTTGCCTCCGCTAATGAGCAAGCACAGGAAGGGGAACTCGGGAACCACAGTGTTCTCATCTTCCTTAATGAAGTGAGCCAGCACGTGGCCGTGCAAGTGGTTCACATCCACCAGAGGAATGTTCAGTGCAAGCGCAAGCCCCTTGCTGAAGGCGGTGCCCACGTGCAGCGAACCAGGCAGACCAGGACCGCGAGTGAAGGCTATCGCGTCGATATCTTTCTTGTCGATGCCGGCCTGGCGTATTGCCTCGCTCACCACGGGAACGATGTTCTGCTGGTGGGCACGTGAGGCCAGCTCGGGCACCACGCCGCCATAGGCCTCATGCACTCGCTGGCTCGCAATCACGTTGCTGAGCAAGATGCAGTCTTTAATCACCGCTGCACTGGTGTCGTCGCACGACGACTCAATTCCAAGTATTATCATAGCCAGTTATTCAGGTTTTTAATGAAAATATATATATGTAAACTTCAGTCAATAAAAAATGGGCTGCCTAATCAAGCATTATCAATTGTGCATTATGCATCAGTTCAAAGCCAGCCGGCTTCGCGATACCACTCGATGGCTTCGTGGATGCCTCGCTTAAGGTCGTACTGGGCCTTGAACCCGAAGTCACGCTCAGCGTCGCTCGTGTCGCACAGCCAGTTGCGCTGCTTGAGGATGCGAAACTTATCGGGGTTCAAAGTACTGGCCTTGCCGGTAACCTTGCCAACAAACTCTGCCACATGGCACACAATCTTCACCACCCACAGCGGGCATGTGACAGGAATCACCACTTTCTTGCCGAGCTCATCGAGCACTATCTTGCGAAACTCTTGCTGGGTGTAGCTGCGCGACTCGCTCATAAAGTAGGCCTTGCGCTTGGGTCCTGCAGCGAGAGCATCCATCACACCACGCGCCAAGTCCTTGACATAGATGAAGGTGAGCATCTGCTTCTTGAAACCCACGCTGAAGTCGAACCCACGCTTGATGCTCTTCATCATCAGGTAATAGTCGCGCTCGTGGGGACCATAAACACCCGTGCAGCGAAATATCGTGTAGGGGAAATCTTGCTGCATCATCAGGTAGGTCTCACCCTTGAGCTTCGACGTGCCGTAGCGAGTGTTGGGTGCTGGCACATCACTGCTGCTGAAGGCGGTATAGTTCACCTCGTCGCCAGGGCCCATCACGCTCAGGCTGCTCATCATCAAGAACACCTCGGGCACAGCGTCGAGCTCCTTGAGCTCGTCGACCATCAGCTTCAGGTAGCCATAGTTCACAGTCTCGAAGTCAAGATAGTTGGTAGCCTTTGTAAGACCCAGATTGTGAACCACGTAGTCCCACTTGCCATGCTGCGCAATGTGGCTCTCGAGAGCCGCATGCAGAGCTTCGTCGTCGCTGAAGTCAAGCTCCAGGAAGTGGATGCGCTCGTCGGTGAGGAACTTGCGGCTTGTGCTCTTGCGCACCGCAGCCCAAGTTTCGTAGCCACGACTGAGCGCCTCTTCCACAAGGTAGCCGCCAATGAAGCCTCCAGCGCCTGTAATTAATATCTTCTTGCTCATCGCTTAAGTATTGTTCTAACTTTCTCAATTATTATCTCGGGACTGATGTCGCGCATGCAGTGATAGTCGCCATAGCGGCACTTCTTGTTGCCAAACACCGAGCACGGACGGCACTCAAGCTCGAGCTGCACCACATCGCGCATTGCCTGATGCCACCCCATGAAGCCACACCACGGATGGGTGCCGCCCCACACGCTCACCACAGGCACACCGGCGAGCGATGCTATGTGCATGTTGGCCGAGTCCATGGTCAGCATCACGTCGCAGCGGCTCAGCAACGCCAGCTCGTCGGCAAAGTCATGCTTGATGTGTAGCAACGACATCACGTTGCTGTGCTGCTTTGCAATGGGGTCGATTGCCTTGCGTTCGTTCTCGCCGCCGCCCAGCAAGAAGATGCAGCAATGCTCGTCGCGTGCAAGCTCGTCGATCACGAGCTTCATCTGCTCCAACGGATACTCCTTGCTCTTGTGCTGCGAAAATGGGGCTATCGCTACCCAGCGGTCGGCTGTCTCCTTGGCAGGCACTATGGGGCTGCGGGGGACATCCTTGCCACTGAAAATGCTCACAAACTCCTGACCAGTGTCGAGTCCCAACTGCTCAAACACCTTGCGGTAGCGCGAGTGGGTCGACTCCACCGGCTGGCGCAGCTTGCCGCTCACCACCTTGCGCTTGTCGCTGCGGCCCTTGTCGATGGTGGCTACCATCACACCCTTGAGCCTGAGCGTCGCACTCATTAGCTTGGTGCGCAACACGTCGTGAAGGTCGGCCATCGCGTCAAAGTCATAGCGGTGATGCAGATTGCTCGCAAGCCTCACCGGGCCGCTCACTCCCTTGTATTTGTCAAGGTCCACACCCAGCACTATCAAGTTGGCAGGACGGTTAATGAACAGCTTGGAAGGATGCTCACGCGTCACAAGCACAAAGTTGACCTTGGGATTGGCTTCACACACCGGATAGACGATGGGGATGGTCATCGCCACGTCGCCCAGCGCCGAGAAGCGGGTGATGAGCACGGTCTTCAACGGCTTGTTGCTACTTTTTGCCATAGAGCACGGGGTTGGTCGATGGGTCGTTATACATCTTCATCTGCTTGTATACCTTCATGTATTTCCTGCCAGCGGCAATGTCGTCAAGCAGTTGAGCAATGGCAGTCGACAGGTCGCGGCGCTGCTCAAGCAGCACATCGAGTTTGGCACGGCAACGCGCAATGTGCTCTTGGCTCGCATCGGTGCGCTCCACCTGCTCACGCATGTGATAGATCTTCAGGGCAAGTATCGACAAGCGGTCAATAGCCCATGCCGGGCTCTCGGTGTTGATGGTGGCTCCCTGCTGCACTTGCACGTTGGAGTATTTCTCAAGGAAGTAGTCGTCGATGCGCTCCACCAGGTCGGTACGGTCCTGATTGCTGCGGTCAATGCGATGCTTGATCTCCAATGCTCGCTCTGGCTTTATGTTAGGGTCGCGAATTATATCTTCAAGATGCCACTGCACGGTGTCGATCCACACCTTGGTCAGCAGCGCGTTCTCTATGCTGCCGTCAGGATAGGGATTCGACACTTGTGCGTCAACATCGTCGCACTCATGATAAAGCACAATGGCCTCATCAAAGAGCTTATTAGAATTTTCTACAAAGTCCATATCGTTATGAGTTTGTGAGTTATTGTAGTGCCAGAGCATGCTCTGACCATTGTGAGTTTTTGATTACTCGCTTAAAACTTAACACTTACTATTTATATTTCACTATAGCGAGGGCAGTGCGGCGCACCTGGCTGCGCAGTTTGCGGGCGCTCATGCCCCTTGCTTGCGACACCGCCTTGAGCACCTGGGTGATGCTCAGGGTGGGTGGCTCGTCGTCGGTTTCCACAAGCAGGTGGTCGAGCGGAATCATTGCCACGGCTGTGGCATTGTGCCTCAGCCCTATCGAGAAATAGAAACCTGCCTGGATGAGCTCGCGGGCAACATTCTCATTGCCCCTGAAGCCGTGAAGCACCCATGCCACCTCGTGAGCCATAGCGTTGTTGCGCCACAGCTGCAGCAGTTGCTGCCAGGCACGCACGCAGTGAATCACAAGGGGCTTGCCTGCGGCAGCGGCCACCTCGATGTGAGCCTGCATCACACGCTGCTGCAGTTCAAGGGGTGCGCCCTTGAGCGTGTCGAGGCCCGTCTCACCTATAGCCACCACCTGATGATGCTGAGCCACGTGCTTTAGCCGCTCTATCTTAACCCCCCAATTGTCGCCTATGTGCCATGGGTGAATGCCCACCGAGTAGACCTTGCCCGATTGTGGCTCAAAGTCATCAACGTCAACGCTTATCAGAGCCTGCTGAGCATTGGAGTCGTGGGTGTGAAAATTAGTAATCACAGGAGGCACAGGGTCGTAGCCATGACCACCCCAGGGGTTGCAGCTGACAATGCGCTTGACGGCCATCCAACTGCCCTTGAGGGGACCATAGTTCTGAATGGCGTCCACGGCATAGTGGCTGCACGTGGGTGTGTAGCGGCACGCTGGTGGCGTCAAAGGCGAAATGCAGCGCTGGTAGAACCTGATGGGCACGATGAGCACCTGCTTGAATATGTTGCTCACACTCAGCCGCATGGTTCGTTAGGTTGGCTCACGGTTGCAGCAATCTTGCTCAGCATCTCTTGCATGCTGCGATTGATTGTAGCGTAGCTATACTCATGATTAGAAAGCCAGTTAAACCCAATTAGCACCACTTTGCCCTGAGCCGCTACAGGCTCGAGCAGATGGCGGTTGAGGCGGTAGGCCTCGCGCACGCGACGGCGCAACAGCACCCGGTCGACGGCATGCCTGATGCGCTTCTTGGGAATCGACACAAGAAACCGGGCTGCGACCCGATGAGCACATACTTCGTCAGCACCGGCAACAAGCCACACCGCACGCAGCGGATAGGCAATAATCGATGTGCCACCGCCATACAGCTTCTCTATCTCAATCTTGCTGCATAGCTTCTCGGTCTTGTATAGTCGCAGTCCTGACATGGGCATAACTTGTTTTCAGACTGCGAAGTTACAAAAATTCGGCGCTTCTACCCCCATAAACCACCTAAAAAAATTGTTTTTTCACCTCACTGCCTGCTAATATCGCCGTTATGCCGCTCAATAACGCCCTGTGGCTGCCATGCCAATGACTATAAATCCATTGAAATGTTTTAAAAAAATAACGTTTAACCTTATTAACAAGGAAGGTGGGCCACATTGTGCAACAAGTGCCCAGCGAGTCGTCGCCGACTTGCTGGGCACAATCTATAATGTAAACAAAAATCTTATGGTGAGGATTAGTCGATAATGTCGAAGCCAGTGTAGGGCTGCAGTGCCTTGGGGATGCGGATGCCCTCGGGGGTCTGGTTGTTCTCGAGCAACGCGGCCACAATGCGGGGCAAGGCAAGTGCCGACCCATTGAGGGTGTGGCACAGGTGAGTTTTCTTGTCATCGCCACGATAGCGGCACTTGAGGCGATTGGCCTGGTAAGTCTCGAAGTTGGAAACCGAGCTCACCTCGAGCCAGCGCTTCTGGGCAGCGCTCCACACCTCGAAGTCGAATGTAATGGCGCTGGTGAAACTCATGTCGCCACCACACAGCCTGAGGATGTGCCAGGGCAGCTCAAGCTTCTCGAGCAGACCTTGCACGTGGTCTTTCATCTGCTCAAGGGCGGCATAGCTATCCTCGGGACGCTCGATGCGCACTATCTCCACCTTGTCGAACTGGTGCAGACGGTTAAGGCCACGCACGTCCTTGCCATAGGATCCAGCCTCGCGGCGGAAGCATGCGCTATAGGCACAATTCTTCTTGGGCAGGTCTTCCTGGTTGATGATCACATCGCGATACATGTTGGTCACAGGCACCTCGGCGGTGGGGATAAGGTAGAAATTGTCCACTTGGCAGTGATACATCTGACCCTCCTTGTCGGGCAGTTGGCCGGTTCCCAAGCCCGATGCTTCGTTGACCACAAGAGGTGGCTCTATCTCGAGGTAGCCAGCTTTGCCTGCCTCGTCAAGGAAGAACTGGATGAGGGCACGCTGCAGCTTGGCGCCTTTGCCCACGTAAACTGGGAAGCCGGCACCAGTGATCTTCACGCCCAGATCAAAGTCGATGAGGTTGTATTTCTTGGCAAGCTCCCAGTGTGGAAGAGCATCGTCGGCAAGGTGTGGATCGGGACCTCCGGTCTTCTCCACAACATTGTCGGCGGCGCTCACGCCACGTGGCACTGCATCGCAGGGCACATTGGGGATAGAGAGCAAAATCTCGGTAATCTCGCTTGCCGCGGCACTCATGCGGTCGTCAATCTCCTTGTTGGTGGCCTTGAGCTGTGCCACGGCGGCCTTGGCCTGCTCGGCCTCGTCGCGCTTGCCCTGCTTCATGAGGGCACCTATCTGTGCCGCCATCTTATTGAGCTGCGAGGCGTTGTCGTCACGCTCCTTCTGGGCAGCACGGCGCTGCTTGTCGAGTTCTACTACTTTCATGATGGGCTCGCGGGCATCGAAGTTCTTCACTGCCAGTCGCTCAATCACGTGTTCTGGGTTCTCGTTGATGAATTGTAATGTTAACATTATTGATCAGTGTGATTATTATCAGGGTGGAGGAGAAAGGGTTAGTTATTAATCGTTGAATGAAATGGTAGCTGTGGTGCTACTGGGTTTCTTCTTAGTGAGCGGCGACACGGCCTTGGCCGGGGCAGCCTTGGTTGGGGCATTTTGCAGGTCGCGGAATTCTACCTTGACTTGCTGGTCGCGCTTGAAGGCAGGATTCTTCTCGAACAGATCCACAATTTCGTCGTTGTCGATGTCCTCGGGACGCAGCACGAGATATTGAGCCTGAGCGCGCTCAAGGTCGAGGTCGTTGAACTTGTCGCCATACTCCTGCTCGATGCGCGACGAGGGTGAGGCAGCTTTGTTCTCGCTCTTGCGCTCGCCCTCGGCAATTGTGGTCTCGGCATCGAGCGACACGTTGAACCCTGCGGCAAGCATGGTAATCTTCACTTTCTCGCCCAGCGAGTCGTCGTAGGCCACACCCCAAATCACGTCAACCTCGTGGGTGAACTGAGTCATGAAGCGGCGCATCTCATCAATCTCGCTCATCTTGAACTCATTCTTGGCCTTCGATGAGAAGTAGAAGTTCATCAATATCTTTTGCGAGCCATATACATCGCGGTTCTTGAGCAATGGGGAGTTGAGGGCATCTTCAATGGCCTTGGTCACGCGGTGCTCGCCCTCGCCATAGCCCGAACTGATGATTGCCACTCCGCCATCGCGCAAGGTGGTGTTAACGTCGTTAAAGTCGAGGTTAATGTAGCCATCCACGGTGATAAGCTCGCTGATGCTGCGTGCCGCCACCGAGAGAGTGTCGTCGGCCTTGCCAAAGGCGTTCATAAAGTTCAAGTCGGGATAAATCTCGCTCAGGCGCTCGTTGTTGATTATAAGCAGGGCATCGACATACTTCTGCATCTCGTCGGCACCACTGAGCGCCTTGATAATCTTTTTCTTGCCCTCGAAAAGGAAGGGTATGGTAACAATTCCAATGGTGAGAACGCCCTTCTCACGGGCAATGCGTGCCACCACAGGTGCCGCACCGGTTCCGGTGCCGCCACCCATACCAGCGGTTATAAACACCATCTTAGTCTCGTCGTCGAAGAGGGCGGCAATCTCCTGCTCGCTCTCCTCGGCTGCTTCCTTGGCAAGCTCGGGTTTGTTGCCGGCTCCCAGCCCGAAGGTGGTGTTTGGGCCAATGAGCACGCGGTTGGGCACGGGTGAGTTGTTAAGTGCCTGTCGGTCGGTGTTCATCACCACAAACGATACTCCGCTTATTTTCTGCTCAAACATGTGGTTTATGGCATTGTTGCCGCCACCACCAATTCCTATCACCTTTATCAGGCACGGAACATTCTTGTTTCCAGGCTCTAACTGCTCAATGAAATTAGAGTCTTTTTCTATATCGTTAAATATGTTTTGTTGCTCAACAGATGGAGTAGATGAGTTGTCAAAACCTATGCTCGACTGGCTGCTATTAGCTTTCTGATCCATATATCTTAGTGTTGAAATGTTTTAATGGGGAGTGTTATTAATGTGTGTTGAAGTAATTTGCATCTGAGCCTCGCGACGCGCCAAGTGGGGTCACTCTTCGTCTTCGGGCTCATTCATCATGTTCTCCAATTTCTTGCGAGCTTTCTCTATCCAAGATGGCTTTTTAGTGCGGCGAGGCTCCTTGCTCGACTCTGACTCCGACACCTCTTTGCGCTTGGGCTGAACGGGCTCCTCGGGTCTGAAATGGTTGTAGTCATAGCCGCTATCGTGCTCCTCATCATGATAGCTGGGCACATAGGTATCTTCTTCCTGGGGGTCGCCATAGGTGTTGATGTGCACACACGAGTGCTTAGCAGGAATGATGCTTGCGGCCTTCGACAGGAGGGCAAAAATCTGCACATACTCGGCACGGTTAATGTTGTGGTCAAGGATGTTAAGACCTTTAGGATAAGTGCCCATGCGCACTCGCAGCTTCATCTCATCACCAAGGCGGCGAGCTATGCCCTGAAGCTGAGAGCCACCGCCTATGAGCACTATGTTGTGAAGATCGACCATCTTGACACCTGCATACTGAATCTGCTGTTTTATGTTGGCGATTATCTCACCGGTGCGAGCCACTATGTAATTAGAAGCATCGCTCGAGCTCACTCCCTCGATCGACACTTTTTCAACATTCTTCTCGAGCGGATTGCTGATGTTCTTCTTCACACGCTCGGCAGTGTCCTCAAGGATGTTAAGACCGGTGGTGATGTCGCGGGTGATGTTGCGGCCTCCCATGGGAAGCGTGGTCAGGTAAACGAGCGAGCCGTCCTTGTAGATCGACACCGTTGTGGTCTCGGCACCGATGTCGACGAGCATGCAACCGAGCGACCTCTCCGATGGTTCAAGAATCTCGTCGGCCACCACAAGAGGGGTAACAAGGTAGTCCTTAACCCTTGTGCCGCCGCTCATCACGCGGTCAAGGTTGAGCTTGAGGGTGGGCTTGGCAACGATGAGGTTGAGCTTGATGTTGATGTTAGAGCCAAACTGTCCGCTTGGGTTTTTAGTCTCATTCTTGTCAACGTAGTAAGTGCGAGGCACCACATCGATTGTCTCATAGTTCTTGATGGGGTCTTTGCCTGCTTCGCGCACGATGCGGTTGAGCACCTCGTCGGTGATGGGCACTGTGGCGTCGAGGTTATGGTTCACCTCGGTGGGCTCACTGTGAAGAGAGCGGCCACTGAAGCCCACATACACCTCCTCGATGGTTCCATCCACACGATTTTCGAGCTTCTTGATGATGTTGTTGATAGCCCCCTTGGTGTTTTCCACGTTTTGGATGCATCCGTGACGCACGCTATTGACAAGTTTCTCAACCTCCAGATGCTTGACTTCGACATAGCCCGATGGTGATTTCTCGGCAATAGCGCCCACGATCTTGGAACTGCCTATCTCTAATGCTGCTATATATTGTGTCTTAATCATATAAAATGTGTGTGTAAGATATATATGTTTATTTTTGTGTCTATATGAGGGTGGATATTTTACTTTATCTCCATTTCTTAACTACTTCTTGCCGCCTTTGGCTGCCGCAGGCTTGGCGGCGGGCTTGGCCGCAGGCTTGGCGGCGGGTTTGGCGGCGGGTTTGGCGGCGGGCGCATCGGACTTCTTCTCGGGCGGCTTCGAGGGTTGCGACGCCGCAGGCTTGGCAGGAGCCGTTTGCTGGCCTTCGGGCGAAGTCGATTTCTTGGTTGGCAACTGCTGGTCGCGGGTGAGCTTGTTGACCGGTGCCCGCCCGTCGGCACTCACTCGCATGGTGTTCAGGTCATCGGCTTGCTCATCTTCCTCGGGATTATATTCCTGTACTCTCTCAACCATCTTGTCGCGACGGGTAGCAACCACCTGGTGGTCCCACTTCACCGAGATGGTGTCGTAGTACATCCACCCCTTAACGGGCATAACCTTCTTGTAGAAAAGCTTGAGCTTGGCAAACTTGCTGGCAAAGTTGTCGCAATGTCCCATGTTAATCACGTGCCCGTGAATCGACGGCACAATGAAGATGTTGTTAGTGTCGCGCATGCAGTACATGGTCACCAGCGACTTGAGCGACGAGTCGTTCTCTACATAATTTATCATGGGCAACAGGCGCAGCGGGCCAAACTGCCTGGTGAAATGCCCCTCTACGATGGGCACGTCGGCAAAGAACGTCGACACCGCATTCATGCGCTTGCCGTACTTGTTGATATAGTAGGACTGGTCGCCGTCGAACACTCGCATCACAGGAACAATCTGCGACACCTGTATCTTCAGGCAACCGCCATCAACGAAGAGGCACTGCACATCCTCGATGTACTGCGACTTCTGCAACTTTGCCTCTATCTCCTCTACATTGATTTGCCACACTGGCTTGCCCTTGACGATGATGTGATTGCGCTCGAGTTCCTCGAGCACGCCAGCAGGTGTCACAAAGTGGGTGCTGTCGTCGTTGAGGACTTCAACCTTGACTTGCGTGCACACCTCGTCGCGGCTCTTGTCGCGAGCCCACAATATTCCCACTATCATCAGCGATGTGAGAACCGCAAGTAATATGTATCGAGCTATTTTCAACGAGTCTGTTTCTTAACTTCGGCACAAATGAGCGGCAGCATATCCACTATATCGCCGGCACCAAGCACCAATAAAATATCAAAATTAAGCAAATGTATCGACTTAATCAAATTTTCCTTGCTATAAATAGATTTTTTTTCACATTTCACATCTTTTAAGATAATCTCACTGCTAACTCCGGCTATTGGAAGCTCGCGAGCGGGATAGATGGGCAGCAATATCACCTCGTCGGCATGCGACAGAGCTTGTGCAAACTCACTGGCAAAGTCGCGGGTGCGAGTGTAGAGGTGAGGCTGGAACATCACGGTGAGCTTGCGACCAGCATAGAGCTCTCGCACGCTCTTGATGCTCGCCTCGAGCTCGTTTGGATGATGGGCATAGTCGTCAATGACCACTTTGCCATGCTCGCCAGGCTCCTTGAGCCAGAACTCAAAGCGGCGTTTGGGACCCATGAACGACCCAATGGCGCGGCGCATGGCATCGGCATTGGCACCCGCCAGGCGGCATGCCGCCATCGCTGCGATGGCATTCTCGATGTTGACAGTCACCGGAACTCCCAATTTCACGTCCTCGACTGTCTCCCAGGGGGTCACCAGGTCAAAGACAATCTCGCCATTGCCCTTGCGCACGCGTGCTGCATGAAAGTCACCCTCGTCCTGAGAATAGGTGTAGATTGTCACTCCGTCTTTCACACGAGGCACAAGGTCGAGACCTGTGTGCACTATCAGAGCACCATCGGGCCTGATGAGCTCGGTGAACTGAGCAAAGCCTTCGAGGTAGTTCTCATAGTTGCCATAGATGTCGAGATGGTCGGCATCGGTCGAGGTTATCACAGCCACATAGGGGGTGAGCTGATGGAATGAACGGTCAAACTCGTCGGCCTCGATTACCGAGAACGGACTCGTGGACGAAAGCAAGAAATTGCTATTATAGTTGCGAAGGATTCCACCCAGGAAGGCATTGCTGCCCACTCCGTCCTCTTGAAGAATGTGGGCCGCCATGCTCGACGTGGTGGTCTTGCCATGAGTGCCCGCAAAGCACAAAGCCTTGCTGCCCTCGGTGACCATACCCAGCACACGCGAGCGCTTCACCACCTCAAAACCATTGTCCCTGAAGTAGCACAGGCCCTTGTGGTCGCTGGGCACCGCTGGGGTGTAGACCACCAGCGTGGTGTCGCAGTCACGGCAGTAGGCAGGAATCAGACTTGGGTCATCGTCAAAGACGATTTCCACACCCTCTTGCTGCAAAGCACCAGTGAGCTCGCTCGGGGTGCGGTCATAGCCGGCAACCCTTTTTCCCTTCGACAGGAAATAACGCTCCAGAGCTGCCATACCTATGCCGCCAGCTCCCACAAAGTAAATCGACTTGTAATCTTTCATTATCCTAATAAATGATGCGTTCTTAATTCTTAAAGCCTAAAAACTGATCTCTGAGTTCTCACCTCGCAATTTGTATCACCTTGTCGACAATCATCTCGGCCGAGTCGCGCAACGCCATCTTGAGCACGTTCTCACTGAGCTTGGAGAGCATGGGCTCCTGCTCAATGGTGCTGAGCATCACGTCCACGAGTTTCTCGCCAGCGTCGGCATCGGCAATCATCAGCGCCGCATTGCGGTCGACCAGAGCCATGGCGTTCTTAGTCTGATGATCCTCGGCAACATTGGGCGAGGGCACGAGAATCGCAGCCTTGCCAAGCAGCTGCAGCTCGCTAATTGAGCTGGCCCCAGCGCGCGAAATCACCAGGTCGGCAGCACGATAGGCGCGATCCATGTTGGAAATAAACGCCATCTGCTTCACATTGGTCACTTGCGACGACTCTAAAGCCTCGCGGCACATGTCGTCATAGATTTTACCCGACTGCCATATCACTTGTATGCCATCGTGCTCGCCTATCTTTTCAAGGCCGGCGATGATGCTGTTGTTGATGGTGCGGGCACCAAGGCTACCACCCACAATGAGCACAGTGGGCTTGTCGGGCGAGAGTCCAAACGATGCCCTTGCCTGCTGCGGTGTGTCGTCACACTCAAGCAAGTTGCGACGCACAGGGTTGCCAGTGAGCACAATCTTGTCGGCAGGGAAAAACCGCTCCATGCCCTCATAGGCAACACAGATGCACTGAGCATTCTTTGCCAGCAGCTTGTTGGTCACGCCGGCAAAGGAGTTCTGCTCCTGCAGCAAGGTGGGAATGCCCATCTTCTGGCACTCTTTGAGCATGGGGCCGCTGGCATAGCCACCCACCCCAACGGCAACGTTTGGCTGGAACTCCTTGAGAATGTCGCGAGCCATGCTCATGCTCTTGCGCAACAAGTACAATATCTTGATGTTACGCAGCAAGTGCTTGCGGTCGAAGCCTTTCACTGGCAAGCCCTTTATGGGATAGCCGGCGGCAGGCACTCGCTCCATCTCCATGCGCCCCTCGGCACCGACAAACAAAATGTCGGCCTGAGGCATGCGACGTTTAATCTCATTGGCTATCGACAGGGCGGGAAAAATGTGCCCACCAGTGCCGCCGCCACTTATCAACACTCTTAATTGATTGTTATTTCCACTCATTTTTTACTGGTATTTCGGTAGGGTTGGCCGCGTCGAGTCCACTCGGCAGCGATATTCCCTCATCCTTGTTTTTACTATTTGTGATGTTGCTGATGGTGCGGCTCACACTGAGCATCACCCCAATCGCAATACTGGTTACTATTATTGACGTACCACCCTTAGATATCAACGGCAGAGGCTCACCCGAGACGGGGAACACGCCCGTGTTGATTGCCATGTGGAACAATGCCTGGAACGTGATCATCGACGCCATGCCAATGATGAGCAGTGCCGGCAGCACCCTATGGCATCGCCGAGCTATCATTGCCGCACGCGACAAGAGCCACAGATACAGTATGAGCACAAACACGCCTCCCACCATGCCTATCTCCTCTATAATAATCGAGAAAATGTAGTCGCTGAAAGCAAGCGGCAAGCGGCTGCACTCGCGGCTGTTGCCTATGCCCACCCCAGTGAGTCCACCATGAGCCTGAGCCATGATCGAGAACATCTCTTGTGAGTTGCTGCTATTGATGGAGTCGTAAATCAGCGAGTCGCGGCGCATCCAGTTGGCAATGCGGCCCTTGCGCATGTTGGTGCGGTCCACGACCTTTGTCTTATCGACCTCCTCAACAGCCTCGGTGTTGAACTTCTTCATGTTCTCCTCGCGCTTGTCGCTGGCGTCTTTCCACACCCAGAACACACCGCCCACCACGGCATAAATCACTATCACAGCACCTATCTTGCGCCACTTGGCACCACCCACAACAAACATCGAACCACTGATGCACATGAGCAGCAGCGTGTTAGTCAAACCGCTCTTAATCATCAGTCCGCCAAAGACGGCTACTATCAGCGACGAGATTGCCACACCCTTGGTGGAGACATCACGGTCTTGCTGGTTCTTGGCCATGATGTAGGCAAGAGCTGTGACCGCCGAGAGCTTGGCAAGCTCCGACGGCTGCACCGAGAGCCCTATCAGCGGAATTGTGAACGCTCGCTGGGCACCATACACCACCTCGCCAAAGAAGAGCACATAGAGCAAGCTCACAAAAGTAACAATCCACAACAATGGAATGAGACCCAGCAACAGCACCTTGTTGTTGTAGTTCACACGACTCAATCCCACCACGCACACAGCTCCCAGGGCAAGGTACATCACCTGCTTTATAATAGGACTGTAAACGCCATATAGAGCCACATCACGGCTCGATGCCGAGTATGACTCCACTATCGAGAGGACTACGAGGGTGAGGTAAATGCCCCAAATCCACGGGTCGCCATAGCGCCTTGACATTTCTCTATATCTTGAAACTTTCTCTCCCATTACAAGTATAAACGTAGGATAACGTGCTGGTTATTATAATGTTTTTCAAAAAAAATTCACTATTCTTGAATTACTTCAACCCATCATTAGCGGCAGTCACTTTTTCAAACTGGCCACACACTGCTTGAACTGCTCGCCGCGGTCCTCATAGCTCTTGAACAAGTCGAAGCTTGCGCAGCAAGGCGACAGCAGCACCGTTTGACCGGCATGTGCAAGCGCATGGCACTTGTCAACACACTCAGCCATGCTGCGGGCATCGTCAACGACGGGCACCATGCCATCGAAGAAAGAGTGCAGCTTGCTGTTGTCAACACCCAGGCACACGATAGCCTCAACCTTGTCTTTCACAAGCTGAGCAATCTCGCTATAGTCATTGCCCTTGTCCTTGCCACCCAAGATGAGCACCACCTTATCGGTCATGCTCTCAAGTGCATACCACGTGCTATTGACGTTGGTGGCCTTAGAGTCGTTGATATATTTCACACCATCTACAGTGGCCACATATTCCAACCTGTGCTCAACCGCCTCAAAACTGGCGAGAGCCTTGCGGATACTCTCCTTCTTGATGTCCATCAGCGAGGCGCTGATGCTCGCTGCCATCGAGTTGTAGATGTTGTGCAGTCCACGCAACGACAACTCCTCGCTCGGCATCGACCACTCGTCGCCCTCAATGTCGAAGTGAAGCTCGCCATCGCTCATGTAGGCTGCACACGACTTGTCGTCGCGAGCGCTGAAGGGGAACATGCGTGCCTCGCTGTTCATGCTCTTGAGCTGCGCCGAAATGATGGGATCGTCAACCCAATAGATGAAGGCATCCTCGCTCGACTGGTTCTGCATGATGCGGAACTTGGCGGCAGCATAGTTCTCGAGCTTGTGGTCGTAGCGGTCGAGATGATCGGGGGTGATGTTGAGCATCACTGCGATATTGGCCTTAAAGTCATACATGTTGTCGAGCTGGAAACTGCTGAGCTCTATCACATACACATCGTGATGCTCGGTAGCCACCTGCATGGCCAAACTCTTGCCAACATTGCCGGCAAGACCCACATTCAATCCTGCTTCCTTAAAGATGTGATAGGTGAGCAGGGTGGTTGTGGTCTTGCCGTTGCTGCCAGTAATACACACCATCTTAGCGTCGGTATAACGCCCTGCCAGCTCTATCTCAGAGATGACAGGGATGTTTCTTTCTTGAGCTTTGACGATGAGAGGCGCTGTCAAGGGCACGCCAGGGCTCTTGACAATCTCGTCGGCTGCCAGCACTTTCTCCTCGGTGTGATGTCCCTCTTCCCAGGCGATTTCCCACTTGTCGAGAATCTCCTTGTAATGAGGTGAGATGCTACCCATGTCGGTAAGCCACACGTCCATACCTTTTACTTTTCCAAGCACTGCAGCTCCCACGCCGCTTTCACCGCCTCCTATTACTACTAAACGTTTCATTTCGTCACTTCTTTTTAAATACTCGTTATTACTATGATGACTTTAATTATCTTATTTTCAATGTAATGATTGTGAATGCCGCAAGGATGATGGTCACAATCCAAAAGCGCACTGTAATCTTCGACTCATGGGTCATAGTGCTGGGCCAGTTACGAAAAACATAGTGGCTCTGGGAATCCAAGTCCTTGTCGAGCTTGCGGAAGTTGTCATGAATGGGCGTCGAGCGGAACACCCTCACCTTCTTGCCCTTGCGCTTATAATACTTGAACACTTGAGTTTGGATTATCACGCTCAAACTCTCCATCAAGAACACACCGCACAAGATGGGCACCAGCAGCTCCTTGTGGATGATTACGGCGCATACTCCAATGATGCCGCCTATCGTGAGCGAACCAGTGTCGCCCATGAACATCTGTGCCGGATACACATTGTACCACAAGAATCCTATCAACGCACCCACAAAGGCGCAAATAAACACCACCAGCTCCTGACTGTCGGGGATGTACATGATGTTAAGATAGGAAGCATATTCCAAGTGGGAGCTCACATAGGCCAGGATGCCAAGCGCCACTCCCATTATTGCCGAGTTGCCTGCACACATGCCGTCCATGCCGTCGTTGAGGTTGGCGCCATTGCTCACTGCCGTGACCACAAGAATTGTCATCAGCACAAAGAGGGCCCATCCGGCCGCCCCACTGTAGTCGCCCATCCAGCTGGTCAGAGCCCCATAGTCGAGATTGTGGTTCTTGACGAATGGGATGGTGGTCTTGAGCGACTTCTCGGGCTTGTCTTTGTGGATGACCACAGCCTCCTGCTGGGCGTTGACCTTAGCCGTCTCGATGTTCTCGTGCATCACCACATCGGGGCTCAGCCACAGCACAAGACCCACAATAAGCCCAATGCTCACCTGCCCCACAATCTTGTACTTGCCCTTGAGACCATCTTTGTGGCGGCGGAAAATCTTGATGTAGTCGTCGCAGAATCCCAAGAATCCCAGCCACAGAGTGGTGATTATCATTAATATCAGGTAGATATTGCGCATGCGGCCCAGCAGCAGCACTGGCAGCAGAATAGCGATTATAATCACTATTCCCCCCATCGATGGAGTGCCAGCCTTTTTCTCGCCAAAGGGATCGATGCTGGCATCGCGCTGGGTCTCCCCTATCTTGCGCCGGCGCATGTACTTTATGAACTTCTCTCCAAGCCATGCCGAGAGCACCAGCGACAAGATGAGCGTGAACAGTGCACGAAACGAGATGTACTGCCACATGTGTGAACCGGGAATGTTATACTGCTCTAAAAAGCGAAACAGGTAGTAAAGCATATCTTAGTGTGTTGATGTTCGTTTTTATTATAATATTTATAATATTAAGGTGTGTTATTTCTCGCTATCAAAAATTTGAGCTATCACCTCGCTGTCGTCGAAGTGATGTTTCACACCTTGTATCTCCTGATAATCCTCATGACCCTTGCCGGCAACAATCACCACATCGCCTGGCTGAGCGAGCTGGCAGGCTGTCTTGATGGCCTGGAGGCGGTCGGTGATCATGAGGGTGATGCTGCGCTTGTCGTCGGGCAAACCTTTCTCCATGTCGCGCAAGATGGCATCGGGATCTTCGTAGCGGGGGTTGTCGCTCGTGAGGATGAGCTTGCCGCTGCGCAACGCAGCCTCACGGGCCATGATGGGACGCTTGCCGCTGTCGCGGTTGCCACCACAGCCACACACGGTAATTAAGGTGCCCCTGCCGTTCATCACCTCGTTGGCGGCATCAAGCACGTTGACCAGAGCGTCGGGGGTGTGGGCATAGTCGACAATAGCAGTGTAGCCACGTGGCGAACGCATGGTTTGGAAGCGTCCTGCCACTGGCACGAGCTGGCTCATCTTCACCAGCACTTCGTCCTTGTCCCACCCCAGCAGCAGCGATGCGGCATAGACCGAGGTGAGGTTATAGGCATTAAACCGTCCTGTGAACAAGACGTTGAGCTCGGTGCCGTTGATGTTGAGGGTGGTGCCGTCAAGGCGGTCTTCAATCACGCGGCACTTGTAGTCGGCAAGCTGGCGCAATGAGTAGGAATAGACACTGGCCTTGGTGTTCTGCACCATCACTTTGCCCACCTTGTCGTCGATGTTGATGATGGCAAAAGCATCGCTTGGCAGCGAGTCGAAAAACATCTTCTTGGCATTGATATAGTTATCGACTGTGCCATGATAATCAAGATGGTCGCGAGTGAGATTGGTGAAAATGCCACCAGCAAACGTAAGGCCGTCGATGCGGTGCTGAGAGCATGCATGCGAGCTCACCTCCATGAAGGCATAGTCGCAACCAGCCTCCACCATGTCGTGGAGCAGGCGGTTGAGAGTGAGCTGGTCGGGGGTGGTTTGCTTGGCAGGCTCCACGCGCTTGTCGATGATGTTGCGCACAGTCGAGAGCAAGCCGGCCTTGTAGCCCATCAAGTTAGCCATCTCATAGAGCAGAGTGGCGGTAGTGGTCTTGCCGTTGGTGCCTGTGACCCCAACAAGTTTGAGGTGCGACGAGGGGTTGTCATACCACTGGCTCGCGAGCCGCGCCAGTGCCACAGTGCAGCACTCCACCAGCACATAGGTCACACTTGGCGAGAGCTGCTGGGGAAGCTCCTCACACACCACAGCGGCGGCTCCAGCCTCGACCACAGCAGGGATGAACTGGTGGGCATCGACTGCCACGCCACGCACAGCCACAAAGAGGCTTCCCTCGCTCGCCGTGCGCGAGTCGCAAGTGAGCTGCGATATCATGATGGATGTGTCGCCCACTACACGCAACACATCGATTGATTGTATCAACTGTTTTAAACTTTTTGCTTTCATCGTTTTTTCAATATTATTCTATACTATTTATTGTTTGGTTGATTCTCAAGACGACAAGGTGAGAACTATCTGGGCTCCGCGGTTGAAGGGGCTGCCGGCGGGAAGGCTCTGCCTTACCACGCGTCCCCAACCCGTGAAGCGCACGTTCAACCCCACCTTCTCAAGGCAGCTAACGGCATCTCTGATCGACATTCCTGCCACATCGGGCACTCCATTGGGATATCGCGGGGGAGTGTTGATGATTTTCACTTGCTTAGCGCTGGTAAACTCTTTTATCTCCTGAATGTTGCTTTTTGACAGACTCGAATAGAGAATCGGAGCCACTTCATACTGGGTGTGAGTGGTCAAGTCACGCATGGGTGTGGTAGAATTGTCGAGGTTGCTGTTGGCACCCAGCAATCCGCGAGCATACATCTTAGCCGCGATGTTGCGCAGCACCAATCCGCTACTTGCCGCAGCTCCACGATTTGCACGCAGCATGAGCACCACGCAGCTGTATTTTGGATTCTTGTAGGGGAAGAATCCGCAGAATGCCAGGCGCTTCTCCTCGCCATAAGTGCCATCGCTGCGCACGGTGTAGGCAGTACCGGTCTTTCCTGCTATCTCCACATTCTCATCCTGCACCCACTTGCGGGCGGTACCATGAGAGCCCCACACCACATCATGCATCATGATGCGAAGCTTCTCGGCATTCTCGGGGCTGCACACTTGCTCGCGAATGTAGGTTATGGGAACTATCGAGTCAACGCCACTTCCCGGGCGGGTGAGTTTCTTCACCAGGTGAGGGCGCACATACTTGCCATCGTTGGCAATAGCATTGTATATTGCAAGAGTGCGCATCGGTGGAATGAGTGTGGCGTAGCCATAGGCCATGCGAGTGAGTGCCACTCGGTCGGCTGTAGTGTGGCCCAGTTTTCTGATGTATGGTTCCTGCTCACCGCCAATGCCTGAGTTGAAGGGCTCGAAAAATCCCATCTGCTCCAGACGGTCGCGGAATCCACCAGGATTGCTGCCATATTTCTTGGTGATGATCTTAGACATGCCTATGTTGCTCGACATTTCTATGATCTGCCGGGGCGACAGGGCACCGCCACCATGTGGATCTT
The DNA here is from genome assembly GCA_946186575.1 of uncultured Prevotellaceae bacterium. Classification (GTDB taxonomy): domain Bacteria; phylum Bacteroidota; class Bacteroidia; order Bacteroidales; family Muribaculaceae; genus Sodaliphilus. Next base: position 45,072 of record CAMHNO010000008.1, on the reverse strand, counting down.
TAATCTCACTGCCACAATAGTACCATATTCCCCCCGTGGGGATGGTGGCATTGATGTCGTTCACTATGCCATCTTCCAGAGCCACCATCATCGAGATGGGCTTCATCACCGAGCCAGGTTCATAGCCCAGCACGGCATTGTTGCGGCCCTCGTAATAGTCTTGCAGCTTATCGCTCCACTCCAGATTGGAGATGGCTTTTATCTCTCCAGTTTGCACTTCCATCAGCACGCACGTGCCCCACACGGCATCGGTCTCATGAAGCATCTTGTAAAGCTCATTCTCAACGATGTCCTGCATCTGCACGTTGATGGTGGTGGTGATGTCATAGCCTGGCACTGCTGGTGTGCTCTCCCAGTCCACTATCTTGTTAGTGAGCTGGATGCGGCGTTTAACGCCGGGCACACCATAGAGCAGTGAGTCAAGGGCCATTTCGAGCCCCGATTTGCCATGCTGTGTTCTCGTGATACTGTCATCCCCCACGCTGCCAATGCTTCGAGCGGCCATTGCTCCAAAGGGTTTTACTCGTTTTACTGTAGCTTCGGAGTAAAAGCCATTCTCGGTCTTGCGCATGTTCAAGAAGGGAAAAGATTTAAGGCGTACAAACTGTGAATGTGTTAAACCTGTGAATAATGGGTAAGCCGAGCTCTTGCGAGCCTGGAACTGAGCCTGGAGGTCTTCCTTCCACTGCTCAGCAGTCTTCTTGCCTGGCATGAAAGCGGCCAGGCTGTCGCACAGGGCGTCGAGGCTGTCGCGGAACTCTTTTTTCTTGAAGCCCTCAACTCGCCAGTCGATGCGTGCAGTGTAGTAGTTGAGGTTTGCAGCGAGCACACTGCCATTGTCCGAGAGCAACCTGCCACGTGCCGGGTGCAGCACGCTCTCACGAGTAAGCAGGCTGTCGGCCTTGTTGTTCCACTCCTTTGCATGCAACACCGACGTCTTCGACATGTTATACACAATGAGCGAAGCAAACACCAGGATGATGCCAATCACAAATAGATATCGGAACAGGATGTGCTGTTTGTTAGATTTTTTCATTTCTCGTCACTTTTTAGTTGATAAGGCGGTCGTTTTGCAATATTCAAATCAATACCCATCGAGTCGATGTAGCTCTTCATCTGGCTCTCAAGGATGCGGGAGTTATAGTTGGAGCTTGCCGCAACAAAGTCGGTGTTGGCATTGTTGAGCATCACCTTTAGGTTGCCAAGTTTGGCCTTGTCGCTCTGATAGACATACTTGTTGCTGATGTACATTAGCATCATCACTGTCAGGGCCACCACATAGAGCCAGTAACGCTTGAAAAACTCAAGTGTGAGAAACATGCGCCCTTGCAGGGTGCGTTGCACCAGCACGATGGGGTTGAGGGTGAACCCACCGCCGCTGCGCTCTTTATTGTCTTCTTTCTTATTTGTCGATTTCTTTGCTGCCATGTTTTAATTGTGGATAAAAAGAGTTATTGATTGTCGTCATCACGCAACTGGGCAATGCGAAGCTTGGCGCTGCGTGAGCGAGGGTTGGCCTCTTGCTCCTGCTCGCTTGCCACAATCACCTTGGTGTTCACGGGCTGCCACGGTGTGAGTGCGCGACCATAAAAGTCCTTCTCGAGCTTGCCCTCTACATTGCCAGTGCGCATGAAGTTCTTAACTAACCGGTCTTCAAGTGAGTGATAGGTAATCACCACCAACCTACCGCCTGGGCGCAGCACCTGTGCCGACTGCTCGAGCAGCCTCTTGAGTGCGTCAATCTCATGGTTCACCTCGATGCGAAGCGCCTGAAACACCTGGGCGAGCTCTTTCTTGAGCTGAGCCTTGCGCAGGTGCGGGGTGACCACTTCCACCAGCTGCCCCGTGGTCTCAATCGCGCTCATGCTGCGTGCCTTGGCTATTGCGCTTGCCATGCGTCGCGACTGCTTGAGCTCGCCATAGAGATAAAGCACCGTGGCAAGCTGCTCCTCGCTGTAGCTGTTGATCACAGCGCGTGCATCAAGTTTCGATGCGCGGTTCATGCGCATGTCGAGCTCGCTGTCAAACCTGAAAGAGAATCCACGCCTCTCGTCGTCGAAGTGGTGGAACGACACTCCCAGGTCGGCAATGATGCCGTCAATCTTCTCATAGCCGTAGAATCTGACGAAATTCTTTAGGAATGAGAAGTTTCCGTGTACAAATGTAAATCGCTTGTCGTCCAGCCTGTTAGCCCAAGCATCAAGGTCCTGATCGAAGCCCAGCAAGCGGCCATTCTCGCCCAAGTGCTCCATTATGGCACGGCTGTGACCGCCACCACCGAAGGTGACATCGGCATACACACCATCGGGCTTGATATTCAAGCCGTTAATGCTCTCGGTGAGCAATGCTGGTATGTGATAAACTGGGGTCGCCATTTCTCTTCTTGATTCAATCTTTAATTGGTTAATTGACTGTCGTTTCGCTATTGGGGTGTAAAATTACAAAATAAAAACCGAAATTTACAAATACAAACTAAAAAATTTTCATTTATTCACAAAAAAGTTATTAACAAGTCTGTGGAAAAGTTATTATTTGCTTGATTTTCAATACATTCTCCAAAATCACCAAAACATTTGCACTTGTAAACAATTTCTTGTCGCAAACACCCAAAATCCTTGTCTCTCCTGTCTAAAAAAATCAAAGACATGAAGCACAAGAGTAACAAGAGCCTTTGGCTCCATTTCCTTCTCCCTCCTGTTTCTCCTGTCTAAAAAAATCAAAGACATGAAGTACAAGAGTAACAAGAGCGTTTGGCTCTATTTTCCTTCTCCCTCCTGTTTCTCCTGTCTCTCCTGTCTAAAAAAAATCATAGACATGAAGCACAAGAGTAACAAGAGCGTTTGGCTCCATTTTCCTTCTCCCTCCTGTTTCTCCTGTCTCTCCTGTCTAAAAAAATCATAGACATGAAGCACAAGAGTAACAAGAGCTTTTGGCTCCATTTTCCTTCTCCCTCCTGTCTTTCCTGTCTCTCCTGTCTAAAAAAATCATAGACATGAAGTACAAGAGTAACAAGAACGTTTGGCACCTTTTCCTTGTCCCTCCTGTCTCTCCTGTCTAAGAATAACATAGACATGAAGTACAAGAGTAACAAGAACTTTTTAAAACAATTCTAATTTAGAGAAAATAAAACAGTTGTTTTTTTCACTTCTGACACTGCCGTGCCATCATGTAGCGCAAGGGAGGTAATTAATCAAAACAAGCTCAGCAAGAGACGCGTCTCCTGCTGAGCTTGTTAGGGGGTCTATATATATATCAATACAGAACCTTTATTTCTTGGCAGCGGCCTTGCGGCGCCCTGCGGTGCGCTTGCGTGAGCCACCCTTGCTGGCGTTGGCTTCATCGGCAACAATAGCACGGCACTGCTCGAGAGTAAGATTCTCGGCATCCATCTTCTTTGGAATCTTGAAGTTCTGCTTCTTGTAGCTGATGTAGGCGCCAAAACGTCCGTTGAGCACCTGCAACTCAGGCTCTTCGTCAAAAGTCTTGATGACCTTCTTTGCCTCGCTCGCACGCTTGAGGGCGATGAGCTGTGTGGCCTCTTCAAGAGTTATACTATAGGGCGACAAATCCTTGGGAATCGATACAAACTTGCCATCATGCTTGATGTAGGGTCCAAAGCGGCCTATCGCCACCTGCACATCACTCCCCTCAAAGTCGCCTAAATGACGTGGCATGTCGAAGAGTTTCACTGCCTCCTCAAGTGTGATAGTGGCTACGCTCTGATCCTTCTGCAGCGATGCGAAACGTGGCTTGTCGACATCGTCGGTACTGCCCAACTGCACCAGTGGTCCATAGCGTCCAATCTTGACCGACACTGGCTTGCCTGTTGCCGGATCGGTGCCCAGCACTCTCTCGCCCACCTTGTGTTCGAGCCTCAGAGCCGAAACCTTCTCGATGTTCTGGTGGAAACCATTGTAAAACTCCTTGATTTCATCGTTCCACTTGCGCTTGCCCTCGGCAATGTCGTCAAACTCGCTCTCGACCTTTGCAGTGAAGTTATAGTCTAAAATTTGAGGGAAATACTCGGTGAGGAAGTCGTTGACCACCATTCCCACATCGGTGGGAATGAGCTTGCCCTTCTCGTTGCCCACCAGCTCGCTCTTGCTGCGAGTGCTGATCTTGCCATCCTTGAGGGTAATTTGCTCAAAGCTGCGCTTCACGCCCTTGCTCTCGCCCTTTACCACATAGTCACGAGCCTGGATGGTAGAGATGGTGGGGGCATAGGTCGACGGGCGGCCTATTCCCAACTCCTCGAGTCGCTTCACGAGCATAGCCTCGCTGTAGCGGTTGGGCTGCTGGGTGAAACGCTGAGTGGCAACCATGTTCTTGAGCCACAGCTTCTCGCCCACCTTCATGGGTGGCAGCATGTGGAAGTCGCCACCTGCAGTGGCAGTGGTGCCATTGTCATCATCGTCGGTCTCGATATACACCTTGAGGAAACCGTCAAATTTCACTACCTCGCCACTGGCCACCAGCATCTCGCTACGGCCATCAATGCTAATGTCGACCTGGGTCTTCTCGAGCTGGGCGTCAGCCATCTGCGAGGCAATGGTGCGCTTCCATATCAAGTTATATAGCTTCTTTTCCTGGGCGGTTCCACCGATGTCGTGATTGCTGATGAAGGTTGGGCGGATGGCCTCGTGGGCCTCTTGCGCGCCCTTCGACGAGGTGTGATACTTGCGCACCTTCAGGTAGTTCTCGCCCAGCGTGGATTTAATCTCGTTGCTGATTGTGCCTATGGCAAGGCTCGACAGGTTGACCGAGTCGGTACGCATGTAGGTGATGTGACCACTCTCGTAGAGCGACTGGGCCACACGCATGGTTTGCGCAACCGAGAAGCCAAGTTTGCGCGATGCCTCTTGCTGCAGAGTGGACGTTGTGAATGGTGGAGCCGGACTTTTCTTAACGGGTTTCACCTGAATGTCGGCTACCGTGAAGGTTGCGCTCTTGCTGTGCTCGAGCAGCTCCACTGCCTGCTCGCGGCTGCTGTAGCGCTTGTTGAGCTCGCAAGACACATTGCCGCTGTCGGCGGTGAGCAACTCGCTGCCCACACGGTAATACTGCTCGCTCTTGAAGTTGCGTATCTCTTGCTCGCGCTCGGCAAGCAAGCGCACCGCCACGCTCTGAACGCGGCCAGCGCTCAGTGCGGGCTTTATCTTCTTCCACAGCACTGGCGAGAGCTCAAATCCCACAATGCGGTCGAGCACTCGGCGGGCCTGCTGAGCGTCCACCAGATTCTCGTCGATGTCGCGCGGATTCTCGATTGCCTCCAAGATGGCAGGCTTCGTAATCTCGTGAAAGACAATGCGCCTGGTGTTCTCCTTCTTCAGGTCGAGCACCTGAGCCAGGTGCCATGCGATGGCTTCTCCCTCACGGTCCTCATCACTTGCCAGCCACACCGTCTTAGCGCTCTTAGATGCTTTCTTCAGCTCCTCGACCAGAGCTTCCTTGTCTTCGGGTATCACATACACTGGCTCAAAGTCGTTGTTCACGTCAATGCTGAAGTCTTTCTTCTCAAGGTCACGGATGTGGCCGTAGCTCGACATCACTTTATAGTCTTTTCCTAAAAACTTCTGTATGGTCTTGGCCTTGGCCGGCGACTCCACGATAACCAGATTTTCTGCCATAGTTCAATGTGTTTTTTCTGCTTTATGCTTAACAAGCAGCACATTAAGCGCATTTTTAACACTTTTAATGCGCTGCTTAATTCAAAAATCGGGTGCAAAATTAGTGCAAGCCGAGAGAAAAACCAAATTTATTTGATTTTTTAAATAAAATCACTCAAGTTTCTAAAGTGGAAAATGAGGCAGCAATTTAATGTATATCAGGCGATAAGCTCCCCCTCTAAGTTAGAGGGGGCAGGGGGGGAGTGTGTTAAAACTTACCGACAAGCCACTTGAGGTGAGTGGATTTATTCGCTCCAGTGAGGCTGGCACACTCCCCCTGTATCCCCAACTCCTCCCCTGCCTGAGGGGAGGTGGCCAAAGGCCGGAGGGGTGGGAGCCTTAGAGGGGGAGTTGATACACAGTGCTTTACCCATTTTGGATAAATTAGGCTGCGCCTCAGAAAAATTCAAATAAAATTTGTTTTTTCTCTCGACTTGCACTAATTTTCAATAATACAATAGAAACTTCAGTTACGCTTTAGCGGCACTTTACGCCAGCAGCCATTATTTTATAATAAAACACTGCCATTTATTGCATTTTCTTAATTTTATGGCTATCTTTGCCCTATAGAATATAATTTTGTACCACTACTTTAATCCTTTTTTTATTATGATGCATTTTTTCAAATCGGTTTGTCTAATCGCTATCGCGGCGATGGCAATCAACATTAATGTCAACGCACAGGACTTGGAGGACAAGAATGACTCTCTCATGAGTTTAGCGCTGGCGGGTGACGTCCAAGCACAACTTAAATTAGGTTACGACTATTATTACGCATACTCGTCGGAAGATTATGAACCTAACTATCCCGAGGCGGTGAAATGGTTCACCCTTGCCGCCGAGCAAGGCAATGCCGAGGCACAAAACTACCTGGGACGGTGCTACCAGTATGGCTACGGCGTGGACAAAGACTACAAGAAAGCCATGCAGTGGTACACGCGTGCCGCCGAGCAAGGCGAGTCACAAGCTCAAAGCGCACTGGCCATAATGTATGTCATCAAGAAAGACTACAACAAAGCCTTAGAGTGGTACAATAAAGGTGCCTATGCGAACTTGTCGATGCCCGAAATGCTATACGAAAGCGTGGGCGACATCTACAATGGCAACGACAAGGACTACTTGCGACCTCTGCAAGACGCCGCCAAAAAGGGCCACCCCGAAGCCTGCGCCACCATGGCTTGCCTCTACGCCATGGGCCATGACGTGAAGCAGGACGACAAGAAGGCGGTGAAGATGCTGCAAGAGTGCTTGAAACGACAAGGCCTGCCCTACAACGATGTCACTATTGCCGATGTTTACTACGAAATATATGAGGGTAAGTATCGCAACTATATAATTAATCCTATTCTTGACTACGACACCCGACCCTGGCTCGAGAAAGCTGCCAACCTGGGGCTTGCCAAGGCACAATATGACTTGGGTGAAGAATATTATAGATCTATAGACTATGAGCAAGCTGTGCAATGGTTCGAAAGAGCTGCTAAGCAAGGGCATGTGCAGGCGCAAAACGATCTGGGCTATTGCCACCTTTATGGCAAGGGGGGTGATACAGACTATAATAAAGCATTCGAATGGATTAGCAAAGCGGCCGAGCAGGACAACAAATACGCCACTTACAACATGGGGGTATGCTATAAAAACGGCTGGGCCGTGGAGCAAGACTATGAGAAAGCAGCATACTGGTTTGGCAAGTCGGCCGACAAGGACTACGCTCCGGCATTCCCACAGCTGGGCTATCTATATGCCAACGGGCTGGGGGTAGCACAAGACTACGAGCAGGCTTTTCAGTGGTACAAAAAGGGAGCCAACCGCCAAGATTTAAACTCTATATATAAGGTGGGCGAATTCTATGAACATGGCCTGGGAGTGGATCAAGACTTCGCTCAAGCCGCACAATACTACACCGTGGCGGCACGACAGTTGAGCGAGGCAAAAGAAAAACTGCCCTACGTCTATGCCATGGCCAAGGACTATGACAACGCTGTCAAGTGGTACAAGCTCAACAATGAGTTTGACGAAGACGAAGATATCGACACGGGAGATATGCTCTTTGTGATTGCCACGAGAATCTACCCCGACAAGAACTACCTGCCATTACTGCAAGAGGCTGCCAACATGGAAAATAACGATGCATTGCGCACCCTGGCGTGCCTCTATGCCATTGGTGGCGATGTGACGCGCGATGAGGCCAAGGCCGTTGAGCTCTACCGCAAGTATAGCGAGGACAAGGACGACAACATTGCCGATGTCTATTACAACATCTATAATAATTGGTCAGATATAGTTATAGGTCAATATGAAGGTCTTAGATTTCAATGGCTCGAAAAGGCTGCACAACTGGGGCACGAATATGCACAATACCAACTAGGCAATTATTATCAAGAATATGAAGATGACTACAACAACGCTATCGTATGGTGGAAAAAGGCCGCCGAGCAAGGCCACACCATAGCCACGAGAGAGATTGCCAAGTGCTACGACAGCGGCAATGGCGTTGCCAAGAATCACAACACTGCCATTCAATGGTTCCGCAAGGCCGCCGATGCTGGCGACAGCTATTCTCGCAATTACTTGGGCGAGTGCTATCTCACTGGCAACGGCGTGCCACGCAACGCCAAGAAAGCCGTCAGCTACTTTGAGCAAGCCGATTACCACGACCGTGCTCAATACAACCTGGGCCTGTGTTACTATTATGGCAAGGGTGTGAAGCAAGACTACATGACCGCTGCCGAATGGCTTGCACAGTCTATCGATGTGAACCTGTATCCTCCCGCAATCTACGATGATGAAGATGAAGCACAAGAATTAGACGTAGAAGTAGATGATAGAGTTGTTGATATTGTTAAGACTAATGAAGAAGTTTTGGAAAACAAAGAAATAGTTGGAGCTCAAGATGTCAGAACAGACAATAATATTTACCTGCAAACCGCACAAAATGATCCCTGGGAGCTATACTACACTGGATGCAATGAAATTAAGAATGGAAACATTCAAGAAGCCATCCAGTGGTTAGAGAAGGCGGTACAGCAGGACTATGAGCCTGCGATGGAGATGCTCGCCTTCATCTACGCCATAGGTGCCGACGGCGTGCCACGCAACGACGACATGGCAGTGACTTACTACACTAACTACCTCAAAGGTACCGACAACGAGCCCAAACAGAATGTCACCATCGCCGATGTATATTACGGCATTTACAACGACTGGTCCGATGCTACCTCCAGCCTGTATGACGGAGGCAGAGGGCAATGGCTCGAGAAGGCGGCACAACTGGGACTTGCAAAGGCCCAGTACAACTTGGCCGATAATTATTATAATGGATATTATGGCTTTGACGAAGACGAGGAAAAAGCGGCACAATGGTATCGCAAAGCTGCCGAGCAGGGGTTGGCTGAGGCTCAGATTGACTTAGCCGATTGCTACTGCGAAGGCACTGGCGTGGACCGAGACCTCAAGCAAGCCTTCGACTGGCTATCGCGCGCTGCTGGGCAAGGCGACCCCAAGGCACAATACATGCTGGGGCACTTCTACCTCGAGGGCGCTACAGTGAAGAAAAGCACCACTCAGGCCAATCAGCTCTTCCGCCAGTCGGCAACCACCTTCAAAACCCGGGCCGATGAATATTACAAACAAGAATAATCATATTTTTCTTCAAAATAATTGATTACTTTTTAACTTGAACGGTGATATAGAATAAAAGAGATCTTTGAAAAAAAACGATTTTTTTGAAAAAAGATTTTGGCTACGCAAAAAGCTTGCGTAACGCACATATTATCTTTGCAATGTGATTTATGATTGCACAGGGTCAACACCCCTGGTCAAGCAAGGCTTACTTCATAGATTTTTTTTGGTGAGTCTCAGTCTTGCGATTATCAGAGAACATAACGACCACTGTGCTACACATAAATAAAAATGCGCAAACCGAGTTTCGACACACATCGAAGGTCAAGTCAGGCTTACTTCATAGAACATTTTTAAAGTTTTTCAGTCTGCCGATTATCTTCAACAAGAAGCCGAAGCTCAAAAAAACAACCCAAAACAGGAGAAGGTCAAGACAGGCTTACTTCATAGAACATTTTTAAGGTTTTCAGTCTGTCGATTATCATCTCATTTTTTAACTTTGATTAATTTTGACACATCTCCTGCAACAACAGCTACACAACTGAGCTGTTTTGCACGAGATAAGTTTTTTTATATAACACCATTAATTCACTCAACACACAATGAACACCCTTTTACTCAAAGTGTCGCTGCGATGCGGGGCAATCTACGTGCCAAGCCGCAGCATTGCACACGTAATCTCTAAAAACCTCACACACGGCACCATCAACCTGCTCTTGCAACTGCGCAAGGCAGGCTACAGCGTGACCGAGCCCCTGCTGCATGTGCTCAATGGCACACCACAAATCGAGGCTCGAATCATTGTCGACACCATCAACGACATAATGGGATGCTCACTCAACTGGGCACCACTGATGAAGGACTGGAACACCACCGTGGGCCATTCATGGCAAGACGTGAAGGATGCCGAATTTCGCAACCTGCTTGGCAACACCAGCGGCGTGCGACTCTCGTGCGGACACACTATCCCAGAAGACCTCTTCGACCTTGACCACTACAACGGATGCCCGCTGTGCGGCACGCCTTTTGTCACCGCGCCAGGCGTGATCTTCAACGGGCAGGGCAGCAAGCTCAAGCAGCTCAAGCTGTGGACCGACGACGACCTGATGGAGCACTACACCAACTTGCTCAACTCGCCAGTGGCGCTCGATGCCACTCAGGTCGACAGCCTCAAGATTTTGCTTGCCCAGATGCCACTGCCCGCCACTGCCAATGTGAGAATGAAAGAGACCCTCATGCTCGTTATCGACACGCTTGTCGAGGCGGGCAAGGACGACGAGGCGGGCCGACTCATCAAGTCGCCTGTGGATGTGATGCGCTACCTGTGGTATAAGCACACCGGCTACCTCCAGATTGTGCCGCCACGTGTGCTCATCGACCACGCCGCAGCATCGGCCGACGACCACCGCCCAGGGCTGAGCCGCAGCAACGAGTCAGCACAGCGCAAGCGCGAGGAGTTAAAGCTCAAGTACGACCGCGCAACTTGCCGCCGTGTGGCACAGTGGATGAACTCACTGCCCATGGATGTGCGCAAGGCCTGCGAGGAGATGCATCCGCGCCGCGAGATGTGGGTGCGATTCATTCGTGCGCTGCGATTGCCTGAGTATGCCAAGCGCAAGGGCTATGACTATCTGCGCAACCTGCTCGACGTGTTCTACCGCAAGGACTATGCCGTGCTCCAGGGATGGATCGAGGAGTACAAGCTGCGCTACGACTTCAGTGGCACTATGTCTATCCTAAAGCAATACCCGGGTCGCTTTGCCCGATGCTTGTTTTCAACCCTATTGTGGTTTGGTGAGGAAGACCGCGTTATCAAAGCCTTTAGCGATGTAGCCTCACAGCTGCCACCACGATTGTTGATAACATTGGGCATGTATGCCGACTTGTATTTCGACCCCAAGCGCTCACGACGCACCATCAAGACCGTGCTGGGCGAGGGTGTGAACCTGCCTGCCAACCCTCGCCTGATGTGGTATACCGAGGGACGCTTGCTTGAAATTGCCAATGACATCAAGAAGATTTATCAAGATGTGATGCGCGAGCGCTTTGCGGCAATGCCGCACAAGGCTGGCACCACTATCTACATCGACCCCGACTTGAACTACATCCCCGTGAGCGTGGGCGACCGCGCCAGCACCATCCAGGATGTGAACGCCGTGCCACAGGGCACCACCTTCAAGCTCGAGAGCACCAGGCTGCGAGTGTTCATGCAGTGGGGAAAGGGACTGCCTGCCGGGCATCTCGACATGGACTTGAGCTGTGCCGTTGTCTATCCTCATAGCACCGAAGTGTGTGCCTATTTCAACCTTAACATTCCTGGTGCAAACCACTCGGGCGACATCCAGTACATCCCCGACAAGGTGGGCACTGCCGAGTATGTCGAGCTTGACCTTGCTCACCTGCAGCAACGCGGCGCAAAATATGTGATCTTCACTTGCAATGCCTACTCTTATGGCGACATCGCACCAAACCTGGTGCTTGGGTGGATGGACTCAAAGTTTCCAATGCAGGTGCAAGAGCACACAGGCGTAGCCTACGACCCATCGTGCGTGCAGCACCAAGTGCGCGTGACTAAAGACACTGCCAAGGGGCTGGTGTTCGGAGTGATTAATGTGTTCGAGCGCAAGATGATATGGCTCGAGAACGCGTTTGAAGGACAGAACATACAGGGCCTGAATTTAAACGTAATCACCGACCTGCTCGACAAACTCGCTGCCAAGACCACCATCGGCAAGATGCTAAGCATCAAGGCCGAGGCCCAGAAACTGAGAATTGTGCCAAATGCCGACGCGGCCGATGAGGTCTACACCCAGCAGTGGGCTCAAGACCAAGCTGCTGTGGCCAAGCTCTTGCTCGACTGATAGAGCGGTATAAGGGGGAGTGTGCTGAAAAGCAGCCTGATACACAGCTATTTTATTTTCATCGAACTCACGTTAATCAGGGGCACTCCTGACGCAGGGGGTAGCTGTTGCGCAAGTGCTCAAAGCTCTCTGGCAAGGTCTTGAGGCGAGCGGTATCGGCAAGTGGATTGTAGCTTTCAAGGATTGACTGAGCCGTCACATGGTCGGCTCCATGCTGCGGTGTGCTGGCCTTAGTGGGCTTGATGCTCCAACCATAGCGGCGGTTCAGAGCCTCGACTATCATGGCTGTGCCGCGCTGCTTGCCCTGAAGGCTGTAGCCGGCAATGTGAGGTGTGGCAATGAAGGCCTTGCGCAGAAGCTCGCGGTTGATGGCAGGCTCGCCCTCCCAGCAGTCGATGGCAAGGTCGCCGCCCCATTGCAGCAGCGCGCGAGTGTCGCACACCGCCCCACGTGCCGCGTTCAGCACCAGGCCACAACGGCACAGCCCGCCGAGCAGCGCCTCGTCACACAAGTGCCACGTGGGCCACTCGCCCTCGCGGGTGAGGGGGGTGTGAAAGGTGATGACGTCACATTCCTGTTGCAACTGTTCGAGTGTGGAGAATGCGGCACTGCCCTCAACAGCTGCACGCGGCGGGTCGTTGAGCAGTACGCGGTAGCCAAGCTGCTGTGCCCAGCGAGCAACGATGCTGCCCACATGGCCCACACCCACCACGCCAAGCGTGACAGGCCCCAGCGCCTTGCGCCTCTCGAGCCATTGCAGTATTGAGGCATGCACCCATTGCGCCACTGCCGGAGCGTTGCAGCCCGGAGCATTCACCACGGCAATGCCTCGGCTGCGGCAGTAGTCAAGGTCGATGTGGTCGGTGCCTATGGTGGCGGTGCCTATCAGTTGCACCTGGCTGCCCTCGAGCAGGGTGCGGTCGCAGCGGGTGCGGGTGCGGGTGAGCAGCACCTGCGCCTCGCGCACCACAGTGCTGTCGATCTCGGCACCAGGCACGTAGAGCACCTCTTGAGCCACAGGCTCAAGCAGTCCTTTGAGATAGGGAATCTTGCTGTCGGCAACAATCTTCATCAGGCAATCACCATGGCAATGATAAATGCCGCGAGCATTGCCACCATCAGCCACATGGTCACGGGCTGGCGCGTCTCATGAGGCGAGATCACATACCAGTGACCAAATTGTATGGCAAAGCACATGTTCAACAGCGGCATGTAGATTAAGAAGTCATTATAGTCAATGCCCATCATCGCAACAACAAACACCGACAGAGCCACGAAGAAATTGTTGTAGGCACGCACGTGAACGCTATAATTGAGCATTGTCTTGAGGTTACTCACTGTGAGAAGCACTGTCAGCACCACCGTGGCAATGGCAATAGTGACGGCCCAACCCTTAGCGGCAAACTCAGGAGCCGTGGTCCACACCTGCGACAGTTGCGGCGCCTGGAAGCCCGACAGGGGCTCCAGCCCGGTGCCAAGCGCTATCCAATAGGGCGTGGCAATGCCAAAGAGCACGGCAAACGCACCGCGCACGTCGAGCACGCGCATGTAAGCAAAGCCCAGCACAAACAGGGGCATGAGCAAGAAGAACACGTAGTGGTAAAGGGTGAAAAACGACAGCAGTGCCATCACCAGGAAAATGCCCTGCGTTGCTCCCGCACGCTTGCCATACTGCTCAAACATGAAAAACAGCGACATCACAACCACCAGACACATTACCGTGCCCGAATAGAAGCGAGTGCTCAAAAACGGATTGATGCCCTGAAGCAACACAAAGACGGCCGCAAACACAAAGCAGTTGTAGGTCTTTATGTAGCGGAACATGATGTTGAGCGTGACAAGCAGCACGCCAGTGATGATGTTGCAAAGCACAGCCACAAAGCACGAGGTGTCGCTGCTCGATATCCAAGTGGCAATGTTGTGAAAGGTGCCATAGCCTCGCTGCGGCACCACAAAGTTGCCACTGGCTATCACCGAGAACACCACAAGCAACAATATCGACAGCCCAAAGAAACCGCGATTGTTGAAATAGTCCACTATGTAACTGCCCTTCTTTGCCATTTCTATTCTTGTGGGGAGATGATATTTTACTCTTTAGTTTCCTCGCCAGCGTCGCTTGTGCTCGCATCGCGGCGCTTCCACCCGTTGCGACGACCCTTGAACACGGGACGCTCCTTGTCCTCACCAAGCATGGGACCATGGAAGGTGAAGGTGCGACGGCGCTTGAAGTCGCGACCCTCGCCATCACGCCCTTCCTCGCTATAGGGACGCTCGCTGCGATAAACATGAGCATCGTCGCCATCACGACGGCGGGCGGGATTCACTCCGCGGTCGCCATCGTCGCGGCGCTTGCGCATAGGGTTCACACCACGGTCGTCGCGGCGCTTGAACTCGCGGCGCTCATCGCCGTAGTCACGCCTGTCGCGGCGCCCATCGCCATGGTCGTCGCGGCGCTTGAAGCCACGGTCGCGACGGTCGCTGCGGTCGTCGCCACGCCTGCCGCCCTCGCGGTGGCCCTCGCCACGGCCGGAGCGTCGGGCTGGTGCAGGCTTGTCGCTTGCCCTGAAACCCTCGTTCTTGATTGTGCCACCCCTGCGGCGCATGTCGTCGAAACTGCCGTCGAATATCACATACTCACGCAGCTCACACTCAATGTCGCCATTGAGCAGCGAATAGTGCAGCGATGCTTTCAAGCCCAGATTGTCGATGAGCTCCTTGTTGCTGCCCACTATCAGCCAGCAGTCATAGCCCTGATACACCTTCTTGAGCTTTGTGCCGAGCGTGGCATAGAGCCGGGGCAGCTCGTCGCTGGTGAGGCGCTCGCCATAGGGAGGGTTGGTAATGAGCACGCCCTTCTCGGGGGCCACTTCCTGCTCCTCGAGAGGCACACGCTCCACCTGGATATATTGTGTGAGGCCCGCATTCTTGATGTTGGCGTTGCTCACTGCCACTGCCTTACCCAGAATGTCGTAGCCATAAATCTTGTGGGCAAACTCGCGCTCGCCACTGTCGTCGTTATAGATTGTGTCGAAGATGTCGGCATCATAGTCGGGCCACTTCTGGAACGCATACTCCTTGCGATACACACCAGGATTGATGTTAGCGGCTATCAGAGCGGCCTCTATCAAGAACGTGCCCGAGCCGCACATGGGGTCTACAAGATTGCTCTGGCCATCCCAGCCGCTGAGCTTGATGATGCCGGCAGCAAGCACTTCGTTGATGGGAGCATCGGTCTGAGCCACGCGCCATCCACGCTTGTACAGGGGCTCACCCGACGAGTCGAGCGAGATGGTCACGTCTTTGCCGCTGATGTGCACGTTCAACTGATAGTCGGGCGAGTTAAGCCTGATGGAGGGGCGCTTGCCGCAGCGCTCCATGAAATAGTCGGCTATGCCGTCTTTCACGCGGTAAGTGACAAAACGCGAATGCTTGAACGATTCACTATAAACGGTGCTGTCAATCGAGAATGTGCTATTCTCGGTCATTATCTCTTCCCAGGCAAACTGCTTCACCTGCTCATACAGGTCGTCGGCATCGGTCGAGGTGAACTTGTAGATGGGCTTCAACACGCGCAAGGCAGTGCGAAGGCAGAAATTGGCCTTGTACATCATCTCCTTGTCGCCCTTGAACGACACCATGCGCCTGCCCTGGACAACAGCCTCAGCACCAAGCGCTTTAAGTTCATCACTCAGAACTCCCTCCAGCCCCTGGAAGGTCTTCGCCACCATTTCAAATGTCTCGCTCATAATTGTCTCAATATGTGTTAATTATTCCACACCGCGTGAAATTTCCTGCAAAGGTACTCCTTTTTCACGAGAAACACAAAAAAATGTTCACCCCACCCCACCATGAATTCTTTTCACAGACAATTACCGACAGCGGCTTGCAATAGACTCAGTTTTTCCCATACAATTACCAACAATAATCTATGCTTTCCTTTCATTAACGACAATTTAGAAGGGCAACTCGCACGATAGACTCGGATTTTGTCAAACGAACAAAAACGATTATTTTTTAGACATAATCCAAACCAATACCCTCCAATTACATGGAACAACCCAATGTTTTCGGCAGTGAGTTTGAAGACAATCACTTCAAGGTTGCTGAACCTTGGGAAGACCCCGAGAGGAGGAATATTTCCCTTATCGTCAACTAAATCTTTGGTAAAATGCTCGCATGCCTCAAGAATTATAATTAACTTTGCATTTAAGTTGTGCATAGCGGTGATTTTGGTTGTTTTTATTTCATTGTTAAATTGCAAAAAAACAACAATATGTACAATTTTTCAGCATCAAATTATTAACAAATTAATTTCGCCAACGGGTTTTCGAATGAATTTATATTATTTTATATGCAACATTAAAAATGGCAGTGAGAAAGGCCTACGAAGTTTGCATAATGCCGCCGAGCAAGGCAATGGTGTGGCACAATATTGTTTAGGGTATATTTATGAGACAAATCAAGAAGACACAAAAAAATACCAAGAAACAGAGAAATGGTATAGCAAAGCAACTGAACAAGACTCTTTAAAATGGATAAACACAGAGTCATTATTTAGATTAGGTCTTATTTACCATAAAGAGAAGTATTATACGAAAGCTTACAAGTGCTGGATAAAGGCCGCCGAGCTCGGACACCTCGAATCTTTGCAGAAGTTGCTATACGTCAATGACCCAATAGTCATAAAATGGAGAAACAACTGTACTTTTGAAACACACCCTATCATACCGTTTTGTTTAGGACAAATCCACAGATCAATATACCATGATGATACTTTTAATTTGAAAGAAGCAGCTCATGAAGCGTTAAAATATTTTGAACAAGCTGCTAATCAGAATCACGATGCCGTTATTGCTGGTAAAGCTTTGTTCGAAATCGGAGATATTTATTATTGCGGAGCAGGTGTTGAAGAAGATGAATCAAAGGCTGCTGAATGCTGGATTAAAGCTTACGAAAAAGGCTATAAATCAGTAATAGAAGATGATTTAATGGAACTTGCTATCGTTGATGGAAATGAGGTGGCAAAAGAATGGTTTTGGAAAATGGCTGACCAAGGTGTTCGTGAAGCTCAGTATGTACGTGCTCAGTTCGACCCTATCAGCAAAGTGACATGGCTCACAAAAGCAGCAGAACAAAAATACTGTAAAGCTATTATGGAATTAGCACAGTATCGACTTGGAAGGAATGGGCGACAAGAGTCTGAAAAGTTGCTTCGCTTGGCTGCTGAGCAAGGAGATTATATAGCGCAAATGAAATTAGCACGGAATCTTTATCACGCTTATCGCACTAATGGCAAAGAAACCGATTTTATTGAACTTCTGAAATGGTTAGGGCGAGCTGCCGAGCAAGAATTCCCTTATCAGTTGCATCAAGCATTAGATGAATTATGAATTGTGCATTCATTATGAACCTATACGATAACTGTGTTATCTCTAAACTTGAAATCTATTAATTGCGCTTTCCGTTTTTTTTTATACCTTTGCATCTTAATGGCTATGCCGTCTCTCACCACAAGTTTGAATTAACAATTAATGACCAACTGACCAATGAAACAATATCTCGACTTATTGCAGCATGTGCTGGACAATGGCACTATCAAGCACGACCGCACGGGTACTGGCACGAAGAGCGTGTTTGGCTACCAGCTTCGTTGTGACTTGAGCCAGGGTTTCCCGCTGCTGACGACGAAGAAGGTACACCTCAAGTCTATCATCTACGAACTGCTGTGGTTCCTCAAGGGCGACACCAATGTGCGCTACCTGCAGGAGCATGGGGTGCGAATATGGAATGAGTGGGCCGACGAAAATGGTGATCTGGGCCCCGTGTATGGCAGCCAGTGGCGCTCGTGGCCCGACTACGATGGCGGTGCCATCGACCAGATTAGCCAGGTCATCGACCAGATAAAGAACACCCCCGACTCGCGACGCATCATGGTGAGCGCGTGGAACGTGGCACAGGTGCCCACCATGAAGTTGCCTCCATGCCACTGCTTGTTCCAGTTCTATGTGGCTGATGGCAAACTCAGCCTCCAGCTCTACCAGCGCAGTGCCGACCTGTTTCTGGGCGTGCCGTTCAACATTGCCAGCTATGCCCTGCTGTGCATGATGGTGGCGCATGTCACGAGCCTTGAGCCGGGCGAGTTTGTCCACACCTTTGGCGACGCACACATCTATCTCAACCACATGGACCAGGTGCACGAGCAGCTGAGCCGTGAGCCACGTGCCCTGCCTCGCATGATTCTCAACCCCGAAGTGAAGAGCATCTTCGACTACCAGTACGAGGATTTTAGGCTCGAGGGCTACGACCCGTGGCCGCTCATCAAGGGAGTTGTATCGGTGTGACTGATGCATTATGCTCAATGCACAAATAGACCTTTTGAGAATTTGTAGTATTTTTAGACTATATAGGAAACTATGAACTATAACCTTTCTGCCATAGTAGCTATCGACCGAAATGGGGCGATTGGGCGGCAGGGGCAGCTGCTGTGCCACTTGCCAGCCGACATGCGTCATTTCAAGGAGACCACCATGGGCCATAGCATAGTGATGGGGCGCAAGACCTTTGAGTCGTTCCCAAAGGGCGCTCTGCCCGGGCGTCAGAACATTGTTATCACCCGCAAGCGGGATTACTGCCCCGAGGGCGTGACCGTAGTCCATAGCATCGACGAGGCGCTCGCGTCAGCCACCATGCCCGGCGAGGTGTTCGTCGTTGGTGGCGCCGAGATTTATAACGCCACATTTCCAGTGGTGACTACCATCCACCTCACGGTTATAGAGCATGAGTTTAAGGATGCCGATGCCTATTTCCCGCGCATCGACTTGCGCTCATGGACCATCGTCAGCCGCGAGGAGCATCCTGCCGACGATCGCAACCCTCATCCCTTCACCTTCATGACCCTAAAGCGCAAGAAGGCCGCCACCGCTGCTACAGGGGCCAACTGAACTTGCAGCGCTACCCACCGCATCACTCGTAATGCACACACAGCAAACTCCAGCGTGAACCATGAGCAAAATGCCATCGTTCACGCTGGAGTGTTGACTATAATGTATGTGGAGGGCTATCTCACAATAAGCACCTTAGTGCTGCCGCCGCCACTGGAGCCCTGGGCTTGAGAGGCGAGGATGGTGTAGATTCCCGTTGGCACAAGGTCACCGTTATAGTTGCAGCCGTCCCAGGTCACCATGCCACCGGTTGACTTGAGCGTGCGAATCACATTGCCAGCCGGGTCACAAATTTTCACAACCGAGTTATCCATGAGCCCGGTGATGTTGATGGGGCCGCCATAGTCGGGCCTGACGGGGTTGGGATAGGCCATGATAGAGCTGAAGCTGCCCTCGCCGGGAGTTGCGTCGCTCTTGTACTCAGCCACCCCTAAGGGCGTGGTCACAAAGACCGAGTTGCTCGTGGGGTCGCAGCACACAAAATAGATTTGGTTGCTACCCATCACGCTGTTAGAGGCATTAAAATTCTTGAGCACTTGCTGCCCGTCAGCACTCACGAGGAATAGTCCCGAGCCATCGGTCCCTATCCACTTGCGATTGGCACCATCCACAGCAATGCAGTTTATCGTCTGTCCGTCGAGCAGATAGTCGGCAAGATTAGTGCCATCGTTGCGAGGCACCTTGATGTGAGTGACGTGGAAGTCGGCATCAAACGCCTGCCGTGGGTCGAAAGCAATCATTCCCGATGTGGTGCCCATCCACACCATGCCGTCGTTGTCGGCAGTGATGCTGCGAATGTCGTACCAGTCGAGGCGTTTGCCATCCTGATCGGGCAGCGAGCCCGAGGCAAATGTGATGCTGCGCTTGAGCGACAGGTCGGCATTGTTTTCCCAAACCACTACGGGTCGCTGATAGTCGCCATTACTTGCCACCTTAACGTCGCCTGCACCAATCGCAAACTGCACTCGTTTCGAGCCCTCGTGATAGAGGTTGCGCAGGTGGGTGCTTGTGTTTCTAACGAGGTCGGCAGGAGCGAGGCTGGCCTTGGCCTGGGCAGCAGGCCTGATGGCCACTACTGGCGTTTCCTGGTCGCGGGGTTGCACTGCCCACAGATTACCCTGCGAGTCAAATCTCAGAGCCACCAGGCGCCTGAAGTTGCCATTGCAGTTATCCTCGGTGTATTGTGCTGTAATCTTATCGTTGCTCACCTTCACCACTCCCAGCTTGCGAGTGCTGAAGAAATAGGTATTGTCCTCATTGGGCGAAATCACTGGCCACGACCCCGACTCATCGGGCTGCGGCAAGGAGGCCGGAGTGACGTCGGTCCACATCACGCCGTCGTAGGTGTTGAGCTCTGTAACTTGATTTTTCAGACTTTCGAGCACGGCATTGTCGGCAGTGCCCGAGAGCAGCAACTTGCCAGCCTGCGAGTCATAGGCCATCCAGAATGGCACGCCGGCTATGGAGATGGCATTAGGCTTAACGTTGTCGGTTACCACTCCGCCCTTGGTGTGCTTGAGACCCTGCTCATCGAGCACCCACATTGCATCGCCCCCTTCAAGGCTCGAGTAGATGCCCGCACCATCGTGCTGCTCGGCTGCGTCGCCAGTGGCACTCAAGGTGTAATGAAACGATGTTTCCTCAAAACTTGCCACATAGCCACCCTCGCGCAGTTTGTTCACTGCCAGTGGTTTTTCTTGCACTATCCGCGTGGCACCGAACGAGAGTTTATCGCCATTGACGCTAATTTTCACCAGGCTCAGCTGGTATTGATCAAGCATGAAGAACCTGTCGCTTGAAATGGGAACAATGGCACCATTGAGGTAAACCTTAGTCTGGCTGAGGTCGGTCAAGAACTGCAGGTGCTTGCTCACTGGCGCATAGAGCAGATTGCTGTCGTGATTCAAGATAATGTAGTCGCCCATGATCACAGCACTCGACATCTCGTAGCCCGCCACAAACGACGTGGTCACCTCGAGCTTGCTGTCGTCGAAGATCACAAAACCAAAATCGGTGGCCACCACAGCACGGTTGCCTGCGGCAAAGGTGATGTCGTTAATCTCCTTCGACCCCATGTAGCTATATTCCTTGATGTCGCTCATGTTACTAACGCTGCGCGAACTCACGTCAATCACGTCGATGTTAGAATTGAGATAGGCCACCATGATGTAATTCTTCTCGGCATTGTAATAGATGTTCTTCACTCCCGAGTCGTTGAGGTAGTTGGCCTTGTTCAGGTGCTCATTTTCCTGAGTTTCCTTGTCGTAACGAAACAAGTTTCCACTTGCCAGGTAATAGACATCGTCGCCGGTGTCGATACAATTAGTTATCTTTGAGCCGGCAAAGGTGGGATGCATTATCCACTTGCCAAAGTCGCTTTGCGCCTGCGCCATTAGGGCAGCAAGCGCAATTACAACAGTGATGATATGTTTCATTTCTTTCGTTTTAGTCAATTATCGTTTTCGATGGACAAGAGCGAGAGAGTGATTGCCTCGCATGCCCCGGTCCATTAATGCAGCCCGTGCAGGGCATGTCACTTTATTACAGCGATTTTTGTCAGCGGTTTGCCTGTCGTGTTGGTGTGCTGTTGTGCGGCATACACTTTGTACACCCCAGTCTTCACTGGCACTCCATTAGTGTCGCAGGCGTCCCACATGGCAATGCCACCAGTCGAGTTGAGCGTAGCCACAGTCTTGCCGTTGGCATCGGTGATAACCACCTTAGAGTTTTCCATCAAGCCCTTGATGGTCACATATCCTGTGAATGTTGATTGCACGGGATTGGGGTAGGCATAGACGTTGCTATAATCGCTTGCAGCGGGGGTAACGTCGTTAATGTACTCCAGCACACCATTAGGTGTAACAATTATCACCGAATTGGTATTGGGGTTGTAAGTCAAACTGTAAATTTGGTCGGTCGGCAATGGACTGTTGCTGGTGGTGAAATGCTTGATGATTTCAGAGCCATCGGCACTCACCAGATACACGCCATTAGTGTTAGTTCCCACCCACTTGCGGTTGAACTGATCCACGTCGATGTAGTTGACCTGTATGCCTTCGAGCAGAATTTCGTTGACGGCTTTCCCCTCGTCTTTCACCACCTTGTGGCGAGTGATGCGGAAGTCGTCGTCAAAGGCTTGGGTGGGGTCGAAAGTGATAATACCGCTCACGGTGCCCAACCACATGCGTCCATCATTGTCGGCCTTGGCACACAGCCAACCGTAAGTGGAGAATTGCTTGTTGTTCTGATCATTAAAGGTGGTAAACACCTTATACTGCTTGAGGCTCAGGTCATCGTTGTTGTTCCAGACCACAAGAGGAGCATTGTAGTCGCCACTCGAATAGACCTTAGTGTCGCCAGCGCCAATGTCGAAGCAAATGCGCTTACTGCCACCTTTAGCACCTGAGTAGCATGCGTGACCCAGGTCGTTAGTGACAAAAATTGAGGGTGTGACTTGATTGTTCTTCTGATTCTCGGCGCTGATGGCCACCACATCGATGTTTGGGTCGCGAGGCTGAGCCATCCACAGATTGCCTTTCGAGTCAAATCTAATGGCCACAAGGCGCTCGTTGACGGGGCTATTGGTCATGTCGTAGCGAGCTACTATGGCATCGTTCTGAACCTTTGCCACACCTCCGGTCTTGCGGAAGCAGAAGAAGTAGGTGTTAGGCTCGTTGGGCGACACTTCAATCCAGAAGTTGCCACCATAGGTGTCGTTAAACGATGGAGTGATGTCGCGCCACTGCGAGCCGTCGTAGGAGTTGACCTGAGTGACATCGGTAGCGTCGTAATGCACCATTACAGCGTTCTCCGAGCTGCGGCACAGGAGCACTCGCTGCTGATAAGGGTCGTAGGTTGACCAGTAGGTGCGGGCCGAGATGCTGATGCCATTGGGCTGAACAGCCTCGCCCTTCACTCCCCCCACAATGTGGTAGAGCTCGTCGGTGCTGAGCACCCACCAGTTGCCTGGCTCATGCGAGCTGTAGAGTCCAGCTCCATCATGCTTGGTCACATTGTCGCCATTCTCATCGCAGGTGTAGTAATAGTCCAAGAAATTCTTGAGTTTCATTCCATAAGGCCCTGAGTAGTAGTTGTAGTAATTACTTGCCACAAACCCCGATGGAGTGCGCTGAACGGCAGTGGGTATGTCACCAGGCATCTGGGTGGCTTCAAAGGTCAGTTTCCCATCGCTGGTGGCAGTCATTGTCACCTGATAGAGCGCGCTGGCCGTCAAAAAGAAGAACTTGTTGTCGCCAATGGGGATAATATTACCGTTGCCCCACGTCTGGTCCACCTTATCGTGCAGTGTTAAGATTTCAAAGGATTTATCAGCACGGCCATAGTAAAAGCGATTGAGCAAGCTCATCACCTTGTATTCGCCCACAACCGACACCGACAGCACATTGTAATTATAATTTCGCACCTCGGTCACGGCAAAATTGCTCTCGTCGATAACGATGTAGCCAAACGAGGTGGCAACATAAGCTTTACCGTTGGCAAACGAAATGTCGTTGATCACCTTTTCCTTCGATAGTATCACATCCTTGATAGCACTAACGTTCACCACCTTGCCATCGTTCTTGATAATGTCGATGTTGCAGTCGTCGTAGGTGATGAACAGATTGCCCATGCCGTAGTCATAATAAATCTGCTTTACCTGGCCGCCGTTGAGGTCGCCAGTGGCATCGAGCGACTTGCACACATTATCACCCTTGTTGTAGCAAAACAAAGTACCATTTGTGAGAAAATAGACATGATGAGACGCATCAATGCAGTTGACGAGATTTCCACCAACGAAATAAGGGTGTATTTTCCATTGCCCCGAACCTATCTGGGCACTTGCGATTAAGGTTACTATCGCTAAAGCTAAACAACAAACTACTTTTCGCATTTTATTTTATTATTTTTTTGCCACTCCTGGCGGAGTGGAAATTAAAGAGCCTGAGGCTCTAAAATTTTATCCTTTAATTATAAAAATCAATTCTATCGCGTCAGCGCCTTTAAATTTTAGCACCAAGTGCTCCAATTTCCACGCCAAGCGCGGCAAAATCACAAGTTCAATTGCGCATTATGCATTAAGCATAAGTCACTTGATCACTGCAATGCGCAGCAGGGGCTCGCCACTGGTGCTCGTCTCGCCTTGCGAGGCATAGACGCTGTAGTAGCCAGTCTCAACTCGCACGCCACCTTCGTCGCACACGTCCCACAGGGCGATGCCGCCATTAGAGGCAAGGCTGCGCACCACGTTGCCGCTGGCATCGGCAATCACCACGTTCGACTCGGCCATGAGCCCGTTGATGGCCACCATGCCAGTGAAACTGGGCTCTATCACAGAGGGATAGGCATAGACATTGCTGTAGTCGCTTGCCGCAGGGGTCACGTCGCAATAGTACTCTACCACACCTTGTGGAGTGACTATAATCACCGAGCCAGTGGCGCGGTTGCAGCACACGCTGTAGATTTGGTCGCAAGGCAGCGGACTGTTGCTTGAGTCGAAGTGCTTGTACACCTCCGAGCCATCGGCACTCACGTAGTAGACACCCGAGGCATTGGTGGCAATCCACTTATTGTTGGCTGCGTCCACATCAATGTAGTTGACCTGCAATCCATCGCACAATGTTCCCGCGGTTTCGATACCCTCAAATTTTGTGTAGGATATGAGGTTGATTCTAAAGTCATCGTCAAAGGCATTGGCAGGATTCATCGACACCACTCCTCTCACGGTTCCAAGCCACACCATGCCTTCGTTGTCGGCCTTGATGTAGATCCATCCCCATGGGGCAAAATTTCTGTTCTCCTGGTCGTTAAAGCTGCTGAACACCTTAAACTGCTTGAGGCTCAAGTCGTCGTTGTTGTTCCAAATGACCACTGGCGAGTTGTAGTCGCCAGCCGAGTACACCTTGGTGTCGCCAGCACCAATGTCAAAAGCATAGCGCTTGAAGCCCGAGCTGTAGCAAGCTCCGCCCATGTCGTTAATCACAAACTTGGACGAGTCCACCTGGGTCAGCAACTGGTTGGCAGGGGTTATTGCCATGGCATCGATGTTGTTAGCGCTGCGACTCTGAGGCATCCACAGGTTGCCCTTCGAGTCGAAACGCATAGCCACGCAACGGGTGGCGTAGGGGCTGTTGGTGGCATCATAGCGCACCACCACAGTATCGTTTTTCACCTTGCACACTCCGCTTGTGGTGCGGCAGCAGTAGTAGTAGGTGTTGGGCTCGTTGGGCGATGGCACAATGTCTTTGTTGCCCTGGTTGTTGGGCGCTCCCACGGGGGTGATGTTGCGCCACTGCGAGCCGTCGTAGCTGTTTATCTCGGTCTTGGCACCTGAGTTTGCACTCTCAAGCACAAAATTGTCGGTTGTGCGGCCCAGCAACACCCGACCCTGATAGGGGTCGTAGGCGCTATAGTAGGCGTTGGCAGCGATGCTGATGCCGCTTGGCAAGAGATAATCGCCTTTCACACCACCCACAATGTGGGCTATGCCCTTGGTGCCCACCACCCACCAGTTGCCCTCTTCCTGGCTGGAATATATCTCGTTGTTCGCAGCAGTCACCTTAGTGGTCTTGCTGGCATCGGGCAAGATGGTGTAATAGTAATTCTTGGGGCCAAAGCTTGCCACATAGCCACCAGGATAAGGCTGCACTGTGGTGGGAGCAGCTGCCACCACCTGCTTGAAGGTGAAGTTGAGCGTGTCCACGCCTAGGCTGTCGGTTCCGTGTCCTATGGTCACAATCTGGAATGTGGCATTGCACGTGAGCAGGAACTTATCGTCAGTGATAGGATAGATAAGGCCGTCGCCCTTGGCATTGTCGTGACACTTGTGTCGTGCCGCTGTCTCTACCACCTCATTGGCTCCACAATAGTAGAACTTGCTCGACAGGCTCATTACCTTGTAAGGTCCCACCTCGGCCACCGATTTCACACTGGCATTATAGTTTCTCACCTCCTTCACTCCGAAGGTCTCATCGTCGAGCACTATGTAGCCAAACGACGTGGCCACATAGATTTTGCCACTGGCAAATGTCACATCGTTGATTTTCTTGGCTCGGTGTATCACAACGTCCTTGAGAGCCGGCACATTCACCACTTCGCCCGAGTTGAGCACTATGTCGATGTTGCAATTATCGTAGGCAACAACAAGATATTGCTTGTTGTAGTTATAATATACTTGCCCTATGTTAACATCGTTGAGAATGGTGTTAGCATCAAGTTCATTGTTGCTTTGTGTCTCCTTGTCGAAGTAATAAAGACTGCCGCTCGAGAGGTAGTAAACCCTTGTGCCTGCGTCTATGCAGTTCTTAGTGCTCCCACCCACGAAGTAAGGGTGTATTTTCCATTGTCCCGCACCCAGCTGAGCACTGGCCATCATAGGCAAAGCGAGCAGTAAAGCCAGAATAAGTTTCTTTATCATGCTGATGTCTTGAATATTGTGTGATTTTAAATTCTAAGAGATATCTAATTACTAAAACGAAAAATGCCTTATTAATATTGTGTATCAACAAAAATTGTGCTTTATCAATTGCCCAACTAATATCGCATTTCGCGCTCAATAAAGTAGCGGGGCGTGTTCTTGAAAGCAAACTTGCACCACTGACCCGTGACACTGCTCTCATAACGCACATAGACCTTTACATCTGCCGGAATGTAGCCGACCACAACCTTGCCGTCCATCATCCTGCCGCTGCCACCAAATGCCGATACCATGCCCTTCTTCTCCTCGATGGTGAGCTTGTCGTCGACTATCGTAGCAATGAGGTTGACGGTCTCGCCATCTACCAGCCGCATTCCCCGGCGCTCAATGGTTACTGTGCCGCTACCGTCGTCGGCAGCGGTAAACTTGATTGTTCCTGTGTCTTGCTCGCTATCAGTTGCTGCAGGCTCAAGGTCGAGTGCATCGATGTGCGACGATGCTGGTTTTGTTCTCTTTTGTCCCAAGAAGAATCCCAGCAGCCCCATTGCCACACAAAATGCTATAGTGTAAAATTCAATCGAAGTAAAGTCCATAATCGGTCAAAGATATACAAAATCTTTGACATAGCATGTTTTTTTTCAACAAAAAAGCCTAAAAATCACAATCTGTACGCGAGCGGCCATGCGTTTAAGCCTTTTTTTAGCTCAGAAGGCAAAATAATTAGCAAAAAATTAAACTCACGACAATAATTATTGCTATTTTTGCAAACTGAAAAAATGAAGAAATTAGACAACATCAAGCTTTTGATAGGCACCGAGCTCGGCATGCTCAACTCTGTGATTGAAGACACGCTCCGAAGCGACAACGAGTTAATGAACTCCATTGTCTCACAGTATCTCAAGAACAAGGGCAAGCAACTGCGACCCATCCTGGCACTGATTAGCGGCAAGATGATGGGAGGCATCAATCAGAACGTGATTACCGCCGGAGCTGCCATCGAAATTCTGCACAACGCATCGCTCATCCACGACGACGTCATCGACCAGAGCAAGCAGCGACGCGGTGCCAGCACCATCAATCATGTGTGGGACAACCATGTGGCCGTGCTCGTGGGCGACTTCTTTGTGAGCAAGGCGCTGGTGTGTGCCATCAGCACACACAACAGCCACATCCTGAGCACACTGGCGAGCCTGGGAGCTAACCTCTCGCTCGGAGAGATCGACCAGGTCGACACTGCACGCAACCACAACATCAGCGAGGAATCTTATTTCAAAATCATTGAGCAGAAGACTGCCACGCTCTTCACCAGCTGCATCGAGGTGGGGGCACTGGCTGCTGGCGCACAGAGCCAACAGTTTGCCGCGCTCAAGGAGTTTGCCCGACTGCTGGGACTGTGTTTCCAAATCAAAGACGACACATTCGACTACTTTCACGACCCCATCGTGGGCAAACCCACGGGCAACGACCTGCGCGAAGGCAAGGTGACACTGCCGCTTATCTACGCACTCTCGCTCACCGACCGCCCCGAGCGCGACCTGATGCTCGAAATCCTGAACAAGCCCATCTTCGACGACACCGACATCGACTGCCTCGTGGAGTGGGCCAAGGATTGCGGCGGCATCGACTATGCCTACCAGAAGATGCACCAGCTGTGCCACCAGGGCGAAGCATGCCTCGACAACAGCTACGGCGACAATGAGTGCACCCAGGCGCTGAAGTCGATTTTCCACTACATCATCGAACGCGACATGTAGAGCGCGCCGCTGCTTCGACCCACAGGCTAATTATATACAATTCATATCGCACAATTCATAATGCTCAATTGACTTGTGATTTTGCCGCGCAAGCTCTTTAATTTCCACTCCAAAAGGAGTGGCAAAATAATAATCAAATGGCATAATGCACAATTTAACCTCTTAACTATAAAGAACTCTAATCATGAACAAAGTAATCATCATCGGCTGTGGCGGCGTGGGAACTGTCGTGGCTCACAAGTGTGCTAAGAATCCCGACGTGTTTAACGAGATTGTCATCGCTTCGCGCCACAAAGCCAAGTGCGACGCCGTGGCCAAGGCCATAGGAGCACCTAACATCACCACCGACGAGGTCGACGCCGACAGCGTGGAGCAACTTGTGGCTTTGTTCAAGCGCCACCAGCCCAAACTCGTGATTAATGTGGCTCTACCCTATCAAGACCTAACCATCATGGACGCTTGCCTGGAATGTGGAGTGAACTATCTCGACACGGCCAACTATGAGCCGCGCGACGAGGCACACTTCGAGTATAGCTGGCAATGGGCCTATCGCGACCGATTTGAGAAAGCGGGACTAACGGCCATACTGGGCTGCGGCTTCGACCCAGGTGTGAGCGGCGTCTACACCGCAAGGGCTGCCAAGCACCACTTCAAGGAGATTCACTACCTCGACATCGTGGACTGCAACGCCGGCAACCACGGCAAGGCTTTTGCCACCAATTTCAACCCCGAAATCAACATCCGAGAGATAACACAGAAGGGACGCTACTGGGAGAATGGCAAGTGGGTGCAGACCGGAGCCCTCGAAATTCACAAGCCACTCACTTATCCCGAGATTGGCCCTCGTGAGAGCTACCTCATGTATCACGAGGAGCTCGAGTCGCTGGTGATCAACTTCCCCACCATCAAGCGAGCAAGGTTCTGGATGACTTTTGGCGAGGAATATCTCACACACCTGCGTGTGATTCAGGACATTGGCATGGCACGCATCGACCCCATCGTCTACAACGGTGTGGAAATTGTGCCACTACAGTTCCTCAAGGCTGTGCTCCCTAATCCTCAAGACCTGGGAGAGAACTACACGGGCCAGACATCCATTGGCTGCCGCATCAGTGGCATTGGCAAGGACGGCAAGCCATTGACCTACTACATCTACAACAACTGCGACCACCATGCAGCCTACAAGGAGACTGGCATGCAAGCAGTGAGCTACACCACCGGTGTTCCTGCCATGACAGGTGCTATGATGTTCCTCAAGGGACTGTGGTGCAAGCCCGGCGTTCACAACGTAGAAGAGTTTGACCCCGACCCATTCCTCGATGTACTCAACGAGCAGGGACTGCCCTGGCACGAAATCTTCAACGGCGACCTGGAGCTCTAAGACATGCCTATAACTAAAATTAGTGTTTTTTGTGTCTTAGCACCGACAATCGGCTAAGCCCCAAGCGCTTAAAAATCTCTCTTGAGGATGTGCCAAAATTATGAAGTGACCCCCAAAAGTTAGACGTTAACCAACTAATAAACTCAAGGTCGAGCTCCCGCCTTATACAAGGCTGTGGAACTCGACCTTGAGATTATTCTTTGCCAATTGGCTTAGAAATCCTCGTCGGCCTGAGCTATGATTTCAAGCATCTTGTAGAAGATGTTCTTGAACGCGCTGGCATCCTCAAGGAACAAGCTGCACGAGATTTCAAAATAGTTGTCGTTGAGTATTAGCTTGCACATCTTGTAGTCGTTCACCTTCGACAGGTAGCTGTAGTTGCTGAGGCGGGCCTGAGTGTAGGTGTCGTCGTAGGGATAAATCAACGACAAGCTCACATACATGGGCGACGCGTTTTGCGAACTCACCTGAATGAAGTAGTTCTTTCCCTGATACTTAAACTTGATGTCGCCATCACTGTCGATTGTAGGCTGGAATCCTTCATTTTTCACAAAGGAGTAGAGGTTGTCGCGCAAGGCTGTTTGCTTGCTGTTAAGGGTCTTGGCAAATGCATTTGCCGACAGCATCACGGCAAACGCTAAAATAAACATGATCTTTTTCATAATTGTTTTAAGTTAATGATTAAATCTATTATATTATTACAAATTAATTGTTCTAACATTAAAAACAGAAACAAGAATCCTGTTATAATTTAAAAATCAACATGCAAATATAACTATTTCTTGTGGTATCACAAACATTTTAGACAAAAAACATTAGTCCAAGATTAAGGTGCCATCAAGTGTACTATTTCTTGCTGTCCAGATACTGCTGATATTCCAACCAAAAGGCCAATGCTAAAAAAATCTTATCTGTTTCATTAAACTATATTTTGGCTAACCCGATAAAATGTGAGGAAGGCTGCAGCCTGCCCCACCTTTTTAGCGACCGACCCATATTTTTGCAAAGATAGTGTTTTAAACTAAAAAAAACAAACTGTTCTCAAAAGCATTTATCTTTGAGAACAGTCGTGAAGTTGTGAGTGAAATGCCCGTTAGAGCTTGAATATCTTGCGCAATTCATCCACATGGTCGAGCTTCTCCCAGGTGAAGAGCTCAACCTCAATGTCGCGGTCGCCCTCATAGAGCGACTTGAAGTGCTTGGTCACAACCTGGGGCTCGCGACCCATGTGACCATAGGAGGCTGTCTCCTGATAGATGGGGTTGCGCAGCTTGAGTCGCTTCTCAATGGCATAAGGCGTCATAGGGAAGTGCTTGAGCAGTGCGGCGGCAATCTCAGCATCGCTCATTGCCACATGGCTGGTGCCGTAAGTGTTGACATAGAGATTCATGGGCTCGGCCACGCCTATGGCATAAGACACCTGCACGAGCATCTCGTCGGCGATGCCTGCTGCCACAGCGTTCTTGGCAATGTGGCGGGCTGCATAGGCAGCGCTACGGTCAACCTTGCTGGGGTCCTTGCCACTGAAGGCGCCACCACCATGCGCCCCGCGCCCACCATAGGTGTCGACGATAATCTTGCGGCCAGTCAGACCGGTGTCGCCGTGGGGGCCTCCTATCACAAACTTGCCTGTTGGGTTCACGTGCAAGATCAGCTTGTCGTCAAAGAGCTGCTGCACACCAGCAGGCAGCTTGGCTATCACACGTGGCAGCAAGATGGTCTTCACGTCGTGACGGATGCGCTCGAGCATCTTTTGGTCGGCCTCGTCCTGGCTCATGCCCTCGGGCTTGATAAAGTCGTCGTGCTGAGTGCTGATGACAATGGTGTGGATGCGCACTGGCTTGTGGCTCGCGTCGTCATATTCCACTGTCACCTGACTTTTGGCATCGGGACGCAGATAAGAGATTTCGCCACTCTTGCGCAACGCAGCAAGCTCGCGCAGCAGCATGTGAGCGAGATCCAGGGTCAATGGCATGTAGCTGGGAGTCTCGTTGCAGGCAAAGCCAAACATCATGCCCTGGTCGCCCGCACCCTGCTCCTCGATAGTGGCACGGTCCACACCGCGGTTGATGTCGCCGCTCTGCTCGTGTATAGCCGAGAACACGCCACACGACTCGGCGTCAAACTTGTACTCACTCTTGTTGTAGCCAATTTCGTCAATCACCTGACGTGTTACCTCCATCAGGTCGATGTAGGTCTTGCTCTTCACCTCGCCGGCAATCACCACCTGCCCTGTGGTGACAAGCGTCTCGCAAGCCACACGGCTGTTGGGGTCAAACGCCAGGAAGTGGTCGAGCAGTGAGTCGCTGATTTGGTCGGCAACTTTGTCGGGGTGCCCTTCCGACACCGATTCACTTGTAAACAAATAGTTCATTTTTCCATGTCTTTTAATTGTGGAAAAACGCTAAAAGAGTCTGTGAAAGATTTGAGGGATAATTCGCAGTTTTAGCATTTTTTTAAAGTGGTTGCAAGCAGCCAAATTTTTCCACTTGATTAATACTTAGTTTTATCCTTGCATTCAGTCCTTTCTCCAAATGCGGCTGCAAAGGTAATGCTTTTTCTTGCCAATAAGAAATTTTGCACCATTTTTTTTGCAATTTATTATTCTGAGAACCTCCGCTTGTGAGCATTTATGCCGTCTGTGGGATGATGACGGTGTGGATGGTGTCGATGTACTTGGCGAGGGGCAGCATATAGGGGGTGAACACCGCCAGCCTCTCGTCGAATGGTGCTTCGTTCACTACTATCTCTTTGGTAATGTCTCCGTTCTCGCACACATAGGAGATAATCGTCATTAAGAAATCTTCTTGTTCTGCGTTCAACTCGTTTCCTGATATGAACTCCGAGAACCGACGCACAGCGTTCTTGCGGTCAACTCCCAATATAGAGCGAATGAAGATTGCCACATTGCTACCACATGGCATACCGTTGGTGAACTTGTTGTAATCGTCTTTGCTTCCAAGTTCTTGCCACAGGATGCGTTCGAGTTCTTTGACATCAGCCACAGTGAGTTGCTCCATGTCGTAAATCTTTTGCAGCACTGGCAAGTTACGGTTCTGAGACAAGAAGTCAAGAACGCTCTGCTTGTAGGTCACACGAGGTGTGATGCCATCGATTGTTCCCTCGTCGCTGATTGTGTCCTCAATGTCAACCGAGAACCATTTATTGTCGCCACCCATCAAGAACTTAACCAAGTCACGGAGGTCTTTCCTCACCTTTTCGAGCCAATTGAGCGAGACATTCTGCCAAGCCACTTCACTCAACACCTCTTTAATGGTGGGCATCGCAGCTTGCACTTGTGGCAGCGTAGCTTTCTCTTGCAGTTTCTCGGCTATGGTCTGCACGTTTTGAACTGCCTTGACACAGTTGGTCTCACCGTCAAGCAGTGATAACTCGATAAGCATTGCGAGCACGTCAAACTTCTTGGCACTCTCATCGAGGGTGTTCTTGGGCAGCAATGGTGCTATCTCATTGCTGAGGGTGTTAACGTCAACCTCTGAGATATAAACCCAATTATCATCATTCTTGAAATGGCTGACATCAGCCCACTTCTCTCTAACTGAAATATGGCTGTCGCTGAGTGCTGCCACTTGCTCTTTAAGCACTGCCTTAGTCTCGTCGTGCAGTTGCTTGGCAAACTCATCCTCTTGCCATTTTTGGTGCTGCAATTGGAACGCTATCCTTGCACGAAGTGAGAAAATCTTCTCGGTCAGCGACTGAACTGTCTTAGCCTTGTTGCCATCGGGATTCTTGTCGAAATACTCAAAGTTGCGACACCAATCGAAGATATAGAAGAATTCTTTGTCGTGTCCTTGTCCGTATATGTCCTTTGACAGCCGAGTGCCTCGACCAATCATCTGCATAAACTTGATTTTGCTCTTCACAATCTTGAAGAACACAAGGTTCAGCACGTCGGGAACGTCGATACCTGTGTCGAGCATATCCACACTGACGGCTATCTGTGGATTGCCGTCACGAATCTCGAACTTGTCGATAAGGTCTTTGCTGTAGGTGACATAGTTGTCGATTAGGGCGCAGAATTCGCTGCTCTCGCTTGCATACTCGGGATATAGGGCATAGAACCGCTCAACAATCATCTCAGCGTGGCGATGGTTGTAGGCAAAGATAATGGTCTTGCCAATACGCTCTCCACTCTGCACCTTCAAGCCGTTCTCCATTAGGTCTTGCAACACATGGTCGATGGTGTCGAGGTTGAAGATATACTTGAAAATCTCGTCACTGCGAATATCACGCTTGGCACTATACTCTCCACCGCCGTCAATAGCCTTTTTCGCTTGTTCATATTCCCACACCTTCTCAAGTTGCTCCTGTTCCTTTGGGCTGAGGTCTTTGTACTTGATGCCGTCTTTCAAGATTAGTGAGCCACGTTTGAAGCCACGATAGTTCACAAGATAGCCCTCAGAAACAGCATCCTCCAACTCATAGGCATAGTTTGGTACACCTTGTTCCATTTGGAATGTCTCGTAGGTGCTGCGGTCAACCTCGTCACGTGGTGTCGCTGTCAAACCCACAAGCAGAGCATCAAAGTAATTAATGATTGCAGTGTACTTGCCAAATATCGAACGGTGAGCCTCGTCGATGATAATCAAGTCAAAACGACCAACCGAAAACGCTTTCTCGTCACGGTCAATGTAGTTTATCATCGTTTGATAGGTCGAGAACGTTATTCGTGCTGTGGTGTCGGGGTCTTTATCCTCGCTCAGCACCGATGTTGTCATGTGAGGCAGTAGCTTCACAAAATTCTTGTGGGCTTGGCTTACCAATGGGATGCGATCGGCAAGGAACAGCACGTTCTTCACCCATCCGTTTCGTGCAAGCACATCGACGAGTGAGATTGATACCCTCGTCTTTCCTGTTCCCGTCGCCATCACAAGCAGCCCTCGACGATGCTTCGTATTGAAATGCTCACACACGCTCTTAATCGCCATCTTCTGATAATGGCGGTCAGTGATATTGTCTTTAACGCTGAAGTCGGTTATGTCGTGTCGCTCTCGTTTCTGTATCAGCAACTCTAAATCGCTCTCGGTGTGGAACGCATACAGCCGTCGAGGTGGATAGCCCAAGCCATCGATGATATAGGTCTCGAAGCCGTTGGTGTAATAGATTACAGGTCTAATGCCATATCTCTTTTCGAGGCAGTCGGCATAGAGTTCAGCTTGGTGCTTGCCCTTGATGGGTGACACGCTTGTGCGCTTGGCTTCAACAACGGCAAGTGGCAGACCATTGGCAGCAAACAGCACATAGTCGCAGTAGCCGACACCTTCATTGTTTGGCATACCCTCAACCTCGACTTCAATGCAAGCCTTTGAGGGCTGTATCGCACCTTCGGCATCGAGCACTTCCCACCCTGCTTCTTTGAGCATTAAGTCGATATAGAGTTTGCGAGTTTCAGCTTCGCTGATGTCAAGTGCTATCTCTTGCACAGGAGTCTTATCCTCGACAGCCTCTTTACTTGCAGCCTCGACAATTGTTGACTGAGGTGAAACCTCAACTGTCTTGGGAGTAAAGATTGGTGCTTGTGGTTTATTGGGGATTAAGGTCTTGTCAAAGGGTGTTATTGAGCTGATAACTCTCAACTTCAGCAAGATGGCAGCTACCACATTATAGATGTTGAGGAGGCAGAAGAAAGACTCTCGCTTGGTCACTGGCGTGTTGTGAGCAGCGTTATTGCCCACCTTGCGCACATAGTGGACTGACATCATCACACGCTCATCGCCGATAAACTCACGGAACGTTTCGCCATCTACAAGTTCAAAGAGCGATGCCCTCTCGGGAATCTCAACGTTCTTCATTAGGTAGAGGGCACGCACTATATACTCCAATGCCTTTCTCGCACTCACGGCACTGAGTTCGGGATTGCTCACTTGCAATTCCTCGGCTGTGGAGCACAGCTTGTGTAGGTCATTCAACCCTAATTCCTGTAGATAGTCAAAGTTGCGCATAGTGTTTCTTTTTTATTTTTCTATATTTTCTAGAACTGCTAGCCATTCTAGAATTTCTATATTAGCTAGATTTTCTAGATAATTCTTGTTTCAGTTGAGCTATTATAGTGTTGAGCCTTTGTATCTCGGCTTTTAGAGAGGCTATTTCTTTGTTGGCGGCGGCAAGTTCTTCTTTTTTGTCGGCGCGGTATCCAAGTCTTGCCGCTGTCATGCGTTCCTTGATGCCACCCTCGGTGACGAAGTCGCTTTCAAGGTTTGTGATATAGGTCATCATCATCTTGTCGGTCATGCGGCACAGTGTGTAACCGATATTTGCCATTTCCTCATCGCTCCAGGAGTCGAAATAGGGCTCATAATCTTCAACATCGTTGTGCTCACGGCAAAACTCCAGCATGCCATCGAAGCGGTTATGTCTTGAGTCCCATAGTGGGAGTTTGTGGCTGAGAAGATAGTCGCTGTAGTCCTCCTGTAGCTCTTTGATACTGGCGCGGGCAACATTGAGGAGTTTGATTTCCATCTCGGCAGAGGTTACGCCGTCGGCGGAACCCTCAACGATGTTCTGCTTTCCCGAGCGGGCAGCTTGCACCATCTGATCGACGGTGCGGTCGCCATGCTGAGGCAAGAAACGCTTGGTGAAAACCGTCGTGAGCTGAAACACTGTCAACGCCTTGCGGTAAAACCACAAGTTGTTCCAGTTGACCTGCTTGCGAAGGATTTTATATTTTTTATATTTATTATCTTTATTGTCCATTTTCTTTATTATTACTCT
Organism: uncultured Prevotellaceae bacterium; assembly: GCA_946186575.1. Lineage (GTDB taxonomy): Bacteria > Bacteroidota > Bacteroidia > Bacteroidales > Muribaculaceae > Sodaliphilus. Next base: position 8,702 of record CAMHNO010000008.1, on the reverse strand, counting down.
ATTTAATCTAGTATATCTGGTTTTTCAAGTATTTCTACTGCTTCTATTTCTCCTAGCCAAACCAATAATCCATGCGGCTGTCGAAAAGCGTCTGCGTTTCGACAATGGATTGCTGAATGAGCGACTTTTGTCGCTCTATTGCCTCAATCTTATCAGCAAACTCCTGTTGGAGAGTTGGATTAGGTATAGCTATAAACACTCTTTTTACCATGTCTTTATTTAAATTGTTCACGACTCCTCCGACAGCCATACTTCTAAAAGACTCGTAAGTTTGAGGGCTTCCGAGAAAGTAATATAGATATATTTTATTGAAGATTTCATTAGGGTCTTGAATTACCAACCAACCATCGTGTATGCAGCCATCAACACCAAGAATGTATGGCTTCCCAAAACTCATTGAGTTTGACAAGAGGAAATCTCCTTTATGGACAAAGCGAGATTTCTTCACACCTTCAGGAATGATTTTCTGCTTAGTTGATGAAATCACCATACCCCCCTCTGTGGCATCTCCTATTTTTATCCAATTAATACCATTTTCATCATCTGTCAAGTATTGTTCTATTGGTCGAGGAGAGCCACCACGTTCAATTATACAAACCTCTCCCAATTTCTTTACTTCCCATCCTTTTTCATTGGTGATTGGGTCGCCAAACATATCATAGAAGATGGATTGAGCGAGTTGGTCAAGTTCTTTGAGTTGTGCCTTTTTCTTCTCTATAATGCTGCTCAACAAGTCCAATTCCTCAACTATCCGCTCCTGCTCAGCAAGAGGGGGAATGGGGATTTTATTCTCTTTAAGAAGTTTGTAGTGACGAGAATATCCAAGAGATTCAACATTAATCCATTTTATGTTATAATAAAAGAATTTGGGATTTAAGAAATCCTTGACATCTAATATTTTGACGCCATCAGCTCCAATAATAAAATCAAAATCAATATATTTTATTTCTCTTGAATGGTCACCAAAAATGACAACAGGATTATTGTGATGAAATACCTTATTTTCATCATCGTTATAACCAGAAATATATTCTTTTTCTTGTGATACAACAGGATATAATCCTAAAGATAAATACTCATTTGTTTTTACCTTTGGAGGATATTTTACCTTATGTAAACAATCTTCAAATTCTTTATATTCCCAGTTGTTCTTATCCATTGTCCGTTCAATCTTCTTGTTCGTAGTAATAAGAGTAGTCGATGCCTTTCATAAAGGTCTCTCTGTCATTCACCTTGTCGGTCAATGCTCCAAATAAGAGGTGACGAAGCATTGATGGGTCGGTTGCACTCAGCACCATAGCAGTAAGGTAATCACGCTTTGAGATGCGACTCCAATCCACGCACTTGTCAAGACGATTCTTGAGCAGAAGGTCAAGCCACAGTCGTGTGCTTCGCCCATTGCCCTCCATAAACGGATGTGCAACGTTCATCTCTACATATTTTGCGACAATCTCATCGAATGTATCATCGGGCATACGGTCGATGTCGCGTAATGCTTGAGGAAGATAGCGCGCACGGCAAAAGGTGAAATCGCCCTTCGATATAGTGACGGTGCGCACTTGCCCAGCAAAGTCATAAAGGCCTCCAAACAAATATCCATGAATCTGTTGCAAGCCACGAGTGGTGCCTATCTCTACGCTCTCCATAAGGCCGCTTTCCCACAAGGCATAAGCCTTCTCTCGGCTCTTGCCATCAACGCTCTCGCTGTCGCTGGCAAACCAGTGAACAAATCGAGTGGCGTTGGTATTTGGGATGTTTTGAGCCAGCAACATCACGCCGTCATAGTCGAGCACATCGGTTATGCGACGTTTGCCGTCGGGTGCGAGCAGTTTCAACTGGTTAGTGACACTAACCACTTCGCTGCCCTTCTTGCGCAACTTGGTCTTGAGGTACTTCCAGTAGTTACGTGTGCGGGAATAGTTGTCCTGCTCGTTGATAGCCCCTATAACATCAAGCACCGAGAACCACCACTTGCTCAGCTTATCATCCCACACGGCACGCACCTCGCGGTCGTTGTAGAAACGGATTGATATTTTGCGACGTTCAGCCATAGAAGGTATTTCAATTACAGGTATTTCTCCTTAAACTCAGCCATTGCGTTGTTTATTTCTTCTTGCAGAGAAGCAATTCTACCAAAGATGACTTCGGGGGCATCGTATTCCACTTTGACACGCTCCACCTCCTTATACTTGTTGATGCTGAGGTCGTAATCATTTTCTCTAATATCCTCAACAGGAACAAGGAATGACTGTTCTTTGCGTGTCCTTGATTCCTCAGCCTCCAAGTTCTTGAAACGAGCAATCACGTCGGGGATGTCGTTCTCGGCACACTCGGTGCGCTTTTGGTCGAGGGTGAAGCCATCGGCTTTCATATCATAGAACCAGACCTTGTCGGTTCCGCCAGCGTTGGTCTTAGTGAAGATGATAATAGCAGTAGAAACACCTGCATAAGGCAAGAACACTCCACTTGGCATTGAGATAACAGCTTGCAAGCGTTGGTTCTCTACAAGTTCTTTCCTCAACGCTTTGTGGGCAGTACTGTTGCCGAACAGCACACCGTCGGGAACAATCGAGGCGCAGCGACCACCCATTTGCAGCATACGGATGAACAGACTCACAAACAGCAACTCGGTCTTCTTGGTCTTGGTGATAGCAAGTAGCGATTTGCTCACAGCGTCGTAGTCGAGACTTCCTGTGAAAGGAGGATTGGCAAGACACAAGGTGTAGCGGTTCTCGTCGGTGTTGTCGGTCGAGAGGCTATCACGATACTGAATGTCGGGATTGTCAACTCCGTGCAGCATCAAGTTCATAGCACCGATGCGGAGCATGGTGAAATCGGTGTCGAAGCCGTGCAGCATGTGGTTCTTGTAGTGGTCGGCATTCTCGCGCTTGAGCAGTTCACTCTTGTAATGCTCTTGCACATACTTGGCACTCTCAACAATGAATCCTGCGCTGCCCATAGCGGGGTCGCAAATGGTGTCTTTCAATGTGGGCTGCATAAGTTCTACCATCATACGTATAATGTGACGAGGAGTACGGAACTGACCATTGTTGCCCGAGGCAGCCATCTTGCCAAGCACATACTCATACACGTCGCCCATAGTGTCACGGTTGTTCATGTCGAGGTGGTCAATGCCCTCGACAATCTTGGTGAGCGTGCGAGGGCTCTGGATAAGGAAGGTGGCATTCTCCATAAAACGGCTGTAGGCACTCTCCTTGCCCTCGTTGAGTGTCTTGATATAGACAAACACATCCTTGCTCACGAGACGGAACATCGTTTCGGGGTCCTTGTTCTTGAACACACTCCATCGCAAGTCGTTGAAGGGCACGTCACGGTCGGTCTCGGGATTGTGCCACGAGCCATACTTGAAAGTGGGTTCGCTCACCGCAACACCAAAGGCATTAGCGTTAGCCTCACGAGTGCGTTGGGCATCGTCAAGCATTTTCATGAAGAACAGATAGGTCATCTGCTCGAGAATTGTTATGGAGTTGGTGATACCGCCAGTCCAAAAGGTATCCCAAATGCTGTCAATACGGTTTTTGATTTCGCCTGTTATCATTGGTAAGTCTTTTATTCTTTTTAGTTCCAACCACAAAGATACACATTTTTTGAATATTATCACTCAAACGTGCTTACAAAAAAGGACATCAGAACTTTTAGTCGTTCCAATGTCCTCATGTGTGTTACTAATAATATTTTTCTAATACTCTTCCTCGTTGAAGAAGAAGTCGTCATCGTTGGTGGGATAGTCGGGCCAGATGTCTTCGATCGACTCGTAGGTCTCTCCCTCGTCTTCAATTTCCTGCAGGTTCTCAATCACTTCCATGGGAGCACCGCTGCGCATTGCATAATCAATAAGCTCATCTTTGGTTGCTGGCCATGGTGCGTCTTCAAGTTTAGTTGCTAATTCAAGTGTCCAATACATAATTTTTATGGATTTTTTTGTGTATTAATAATCGTTTCTGAAAATTTGCGCAAAAGTACTACTATATTTTATTTCTGCAAGCGATAAAAGGGAAAAAAACACTCCACAAAAACAGTTTCTTGGTTAAAAAATGTTATTAGGCCAAGAGCACGCTTAAAGCCCATAGGCACCCTCGGTGATAACTACAGCCCATGAGGCTGTGAGTGAGACAGTCTCATGGGCTGTGATAGTGTAGCACCATCAGTGCTTGCTGCAGTAGCTGCGAGGAGGTCTATTTGTTGCCTTTTCGCTCCTGTTCGCGCTGGCGGGCGGCTTCCTTGCGCTCGCGCTCGCGCTGCTTGCGAGCCTCCTCACGCTCCTTCTGCCGCTGTTTGGCCGCCTCCTTGCGTGCCTTGGCTTCTTCTTTCTTGCGTTTTTCTTCTTCTTTGCGTTTTTGCTCACGCTCCTTGGCTCGCTGCTTGCGCTCCTGCTCGCGCTGCTTGCGTGCCTGCTCCTTGGCCTTGATCTTGTCTTTGCGCTCTTGCTCGGCACGGCGCGCTGCTTCTTCTTTCTCTTTCTCGCGCTGCTTGATTTCCTGCTCGCGAGCTTTCTCCACAGCCTTTATCGAGTCTTGACGGGCTTTCTCGGCAGCCTTTAGCTCTTTCTCGCGCTGCTTCTCGGCACGCTTTATTGAGTCTTGGCGGGCTTTCTCTTCACGTTCGAGCTGTTTCTGACGCTCGCGCTCGGCCTTCTTGGCCTCCTTCTCCTGACGCTCGCGTTGCTTCTGCTCCTCGTCTTTCTGCTTCTTGAGGCGACGCACGTTGTCGCCGCCGTTGCTATTATTTGACTGCTGCTGAGCTGCTGGTTGAGCGGTGGTGGCACCGCTTGGAGCTGTAGTGCCTTGCTGAGCTTGCTGCTGAGCTTCCTGCTGGCGCTGAGCCTCCTCTTCCTGTCGCAGCATCTCCTGGCGCTTGAGTTCTTCCTCGCGCTGCTTGGCCTCTTCTTGCTTGCGTTTCTCTTCCTGCTTGCGCTGCTCCTCGAGCTGTCGCAACTCGGCGCGACGTCTTGCCTCCTCAAGCAGCTGCGGGTTGCCTTGCTGCTCTGGGGTGCTAACCTGAGGCTTATCGGCGGGCGTGTCGCCATCGTCGGTGGCTAAGCCCTGTCCCTTCTTCACCGACTTGACAGGCTTCTGCTCGTCGCCATCGTCGCCATCGTCGCGCTCCTCGTCGTCCTGAGCTTCCTCGGGAATCTGCTCCTCAACTTTCTCCTCGTTGAGTTCGTCAAGATAGCGGAAGTATTCCTCAAACGTTCTGCCCTCCCTGAGCAGCAAATTGAAGTTATCTTCGCTTATAATCACATAATGTGCCTGCCCGGGCACTACCTTAGTCTCGTCCTTCTCCCACACGTTGCGATAGTGTTCCACATCGGAATAGTTGGGGAATCCCTTGACGATAATCAGTCCCATGCTACCAAATGTCATGGGTTCAAGCTCGAAGTCTCTTATCACAAACGAATTGAAGTTGTGCTTTGCCACCTCGTAGAGGAGTTGGTTCGACGACACCGAGTCGGTCGAGAACACAAGCACAAAGTACTGTGGCTTGTTGCGGCCCTCGGTGAATGGCGTGAACTCGTTGCGCTCGCCACCGGCGGTGGTGTCGTTCGACAGACGCATGGTCCACAGCATGCCGCGCGTGTTCGACGAGCCGCCGTTAATCTTCCTGCCCTGGTTAATCTGCTTGACGATGGACGATGCCGTAGGAGTGATGTCGGTCTGCGGATAACGCTCGAGCATTTCCTTGATGCGGCTCTTGAACATGTCGTAGTTGCGCTCGGTCACATAGGAGAGAGCGTCGATAAACATAAACTTGGGCATAATCTTCGACAGCGGGTAGTTGCGCATCATCTCGGCATAGGCCTGATGCACAGTCAGATTGTCGTTGTTCAGATAGGCAGTGTAGGCCTGGTCGTAGAGTTCCTCTTGCACCAGATTCATGCGCTTGAGGTTCTCAAGATAGTTGGGGTCTTGCATGGCCTGCCCATATTTTGAGTCGGCAAAGTGGGTCAATATCAGCTGCCGGTATCGCTCGGCCTCAGAATATTGTCCGCTGCGGTAGTAGAGCAGGTACATGTTATAATAAGTGTCGAGCCTGTACACATTGTCGGGGTAGCGGTCGAGCAACTGCTCAAACTCATAGGCCGCGGCTGGCAGATCCTCGAGCTTGTCTTTCAATATCACTCCCATGTTGTAGAGGCCCTCCTGAATCACGTCGTTCGAGGTCTGAATTTCCTCCTCGGTTTTTGGAATCTGCTTCAGGTAATATTCCTCGTAGTGGGGATCCTCGGCGCGCTTGGCGGCCTCCTTATCAACCTGAGTGGAGTCGTTGCCCTCCACTTGAGTGGAGTCGTTATTTTCTTGCTCGGCGTCGGCTTCGGCTTCATTGTCGAGCGAGAAGGTGTTCTTGTTGCGTCGGCGCCAGTTATCCTCGAGCTTGCGGTTTCCCCATTGCTGCTGGAAGGCTGTCTTACCGGCATTCTTGGTGGCCGTGTTGTAGAAGTACCACGAGTTGTCGTTGTTGATATTGTAGGTGGCTGGCTGCTGTGTGTTGTTCTTCAGGCCAGTGCCATTGCCTTGCTGCTGTGCCAGATAGGCCTCGCGGTCGGCAGCCTCTTTTTCTTCTTTCTCGCGCTTCTTGAGCTCCTCGATAATCTTTGCGATCACCTTCTTCTGCTCCTCAAGTGGCAGCTGCGAGAGCCGCAGCAGCGAGTCTTGCAGGGTTACGTTGCCAGAGTACACCGCCAGCTCGTCGAGCACGTCGCTGCGATGCTTGAGCTCCTTGTAGTTGGGATAGTTCTCGCTGAGCTGCGGAATGGCCTCGCTGTAGCACGGCTGCGCCTTGTCATACTTGTGCTGGGCAAAGTAGATGCCTCCCAGCGTGAGCTGGCTGATGGCCTTGTCTATGCCGTTGCGAGTGCTCTTCTTGGCGGCCAGTTCATAATTCTCTACGGCATGAACAGTGTCGCCACGGCTCAGGTAGAGGTTGCCTATGGCGTAATAAATCTGGTCGAGATACTCCTTGTTGCGGTCATAGCGGGTCATGCGCTTGAGTGCCTTAACCTCGCCATCAATGTCGGTGCCCTGGTAAACTGCACTCTGCTTGATGCGGGCATTGAACTTGGTGCGATAGGTCGAGCTGCTGCTCGAACCGGCACGCTTGTAGGCTTCATAGGCTTTCTCCTTCTCGCCCGTCTCGTCGTAGAGCTGGCCAAGCAGGAAGTTCAATCGCACCTTCTGACCGCCGCTTGCGCCATTCACAGCCTTCTCAAGGAAGGGCACAGCCTCGGCATTCATCTTGCACTTGATGAAATAGTCGGCATAGGCAAGATTGGCCAGCTGCTGCAAGCGAGAGTTCTCAATCTTGTTGGGATGAATGTGCACGAGCACATTGTCGGCCTCGGTGGTCCAGTCCATGGCGCAATAGCTCAGAGCTTCCCATATCTGCGCCTCGAGCACCAGGTCGGGCTTCCACGAGAAGTGCTTTGAAATGTAGTGGAAAGTAGCGGCCGAACTCAGGAAGTCGCCCTTCATGTATTGAGCCTTGGCCAAGAGATACCAAGCGTTGTGAATGAACGGGTTGTACTCCTCTCGCTTGAGCCATTCCTTGTATTTAGGGTCATTTCCCTTGCCGGCCTTGCGCGCTGGTTTTTTCTTGATTGAGTGCAGCGAGATGGCCTTCTGCATCTTCTCGATGGTGCGGTCAAAGTTGGTGGTGGGCTGGGTGGCCTTTGGGTTGCTGTAGGCTTCGGCTGGGTGAATGTAGAGCTGAGTAGAGTAATCGTCCTGGTAGTCGTTCTCCAAAATCTTGATTTGCTCATTATAGTGCTTCTCGCCATTGTAGTACACGTTGTAACGCGTGTTCATCGCATGCCAAAAGCGACTGCCAGCAGTGTTCTTCTTGGTGCTGCACGCCGAGAAGATCACTGTTGCAACTAAAATCAAAATGGGTATGTATCGATACACTTTGTTCATTACCCAGCTATATCTTTCTTGATATATCTTCTATTAAAACGAATGAAGCTTGGTTTTATTGCATTTAACCCAAATCGGTCATTAGGATTTATGTTAGAACAGAATTTATTTTTACAAAAAAAATGCACCCGCCGAACTTGCGCGGGTGCATTTTTTAAAAAACGGTGAAAGTGTGTTTCGAAGTCACTTAACACTTAAAACTTAACACTTATCACTTAACAATGACCTTCTTGCCACCGTTGATGTAAATGCCAGGAGTAGCGGGCTTGCCGTTGAGCTTCTGACCGTTAAGGTTGTACCACTCGTTGCTCTGGTTGTCAGCAGCGATTGTGCTGATTGCGCTTGGATTCTCCTTGGTAACAGTCATATAAACAGCACCGTTGAACTCTCTCAGAACTGACAGTGCAATGGTGTAAGTGCCAGCCTCTTCAACGCGGAAGTTTGCACCGCTCTCACCTTCAACACAACTGAGGCCTACGCCCAAGAGGTCGTTGTTGATCAGGAAGTAGCCAACGTTATTAGCGTCCTCGCCACCAAACCAGATAGTGCCATCCTCGTCAAATGCGATAACCTTGAACTCGGCGCCAGCCTCGAGCTCAACACCTTCGATTTTGTCGTACTCATCGAATGCTAAGCGGCCACCCTCAGCAGTTTGGTTCCAACCGTTGAATGAACCCACCAGGAAGAAGCCATCCTCAGGCTCAACAGGCTCGTCAAGAGTAGTGAAGAATACGCTCTCGGTCCACTCGGTAGTGCCTCTATCCTCGTAGT
>CAMHNO010000007.1 GCA_946186575.1 uncultured Prevotellaceae bacterium | reverse complement strand
TGGGTTAGAGCGGTAGCTCGAAGTCTCACCCGATGGGATGAGCTCGTCGGTAGTGGTAACGGGGTCGTGAATAACGGCAGCCAGCTCAAGGAGCATGTTGTCCTGCATGGGATACATCTTGGGCCAGTCCTTGATGTTAGGACCGTACTTGAGCTCCTGGTTGAGGTCGGCATGGCCAAAGCCGTTGTAAACGCGACGCTGATAAACGCGCTCGTCAAAGTCGTAAGGCTTGTGGTCGTCGGTGTAGTCAACATCGGTAGCTGCAGTGATAACGCCACCGTTGGCAGCTGTTGCGGCGATAGAACGAGCGTCCATCAGGGCAACGAGCGAGATTTGACCCTGACCGGGCTTAGAACCCTCGCGGTTGGGGAAGTTACGAGTGGTGTGACGGATACTGAGTCCGTTGTTGCTTGGAACATCACCTGCACCAAAGCAAGGACCACAGAAAGCAGGTTTGATAACTACGCCAGCCTCGAGCAGCTCCTCGGCAATGCGATTGCGAGTGGTAGCCAAGTAAACAGGAACCGACTGTGGATAGGCACTCATGGTGAAGTAGTCGTTGCCAATGCTGGCGCCCTTCATGATTGAAGCGGCAGCGCTGAGGTTGTCGTAAGTACCGCCCGAGCAACCAGCGATGATACCCTGGTCGGCGTGGAGCTTGCCATCGATAACCTTGTCGACGAGGTCAACTTGAACCTTGTCGCCAAAGCGCTTCTTGGTATCCTCCTCAACAGCCTTCAAGATCTCAACGGGGTTCTCCTGAAGTTCGTGGATAGTGAAAGCGTTAGATGGGTGGAAGGGGAGAGCGATCATTGACTCCTGAGTGCTCAGGTCAATCTTGATCATTGCGTCGTAGTAAGCTACCTTGCCGGGCTTGAGCTCGCGGTAGTCCTGTGGACGCTTGTGAATCTCGTAGTGGTGCTTAACCTCGTCGTCGGTAACCCAGATAGAGCTCAAGCAAGTGGTCTCGGTGGTCATGATGTCGATGCCGTTACGGAAGTCGATGGGCAACTCCTTAACACCAGGGCCAGCAAACTCAAGAACTTTGTTCTTTACGAAACCGCTCTCGAAAGTAGCTTTTACAAGTGAGATAGCAACATCGTGGGGACCTACACCCTTACGAGGCTTACCCTCTAACCAAACGAGGACAACCTCAGGAGCATTGATGTCCCAAGTATTCTTGAGCAGCTGCTTAACGAGCTCGCCGCCGCCTTCGCCAACACCCATGTTGCCGAGCGAGCCATAGCGAGTGTGGCTGTCGCTACCAAGAATCATGTTGCCGCACTTAACCATTGCCTCACGCGCATACTGGTGAATAACAGCTTGGTTGGCAGGAACGTAGATGCCACCATACTTCTTGGCAGCCGAGAGACCGAATACATGGTCGTCTTCGTTGATTGTACCACCCACTGCGCAGAGCGAGTTGTGGCAGTTGGTCATTGCGTAGGGCAATGGGAACTTGTCGAGACCGCTGGCGCGAGCAGTCTGGATAATGCCCACGTAAGTGATATCGTGCGACATCATTGCGTCGAAGCGGATGCGCATCTTCTTACCTTTACTGCCATCCACATCGTGTGAGCGCAGGATGCCGTAGGTAATAGTGTTTTCGCGTGCCTCATCGGCCTGAGGCAAGCCTGTTGCATCGGTGCGAATTTCGGCACCGTCAATCAAGTAAACTCCATGTTTGATTAATTCTACCATAGTGAATTTAGAAATTTAATTAGTTATAACTATTAAAAAAATAATCTATCATTTAACAAGTGTAGAGAGGAAAAAAGTTAACGACAACATGTCGGCAGCACCGCCTGGAGAGATGCGCTGAGCAATGAAGCGCTCATTCATTTGCTTGAGACCCTCGATACTGAAGTTCTCGAGCAACTGACGTGCATCGCGTTTCACTTGCTGAGCCGTGTTGTAGCCCACGCGGTGAATGACATTTGTGTCGTCAAGGTCACACATTATTAATAATAATGTCTTGTACTCTATGTGTTCGTCGCAGCAGTTATCACAATAGTATTTTAGCCACTTGCTTGCAAGTTCATCATATCCGGTTCTTGCAAAATCAAGAGCACCCATGATATTGTGCAGCGACTTAACATCATTTCCGTGTGAAGAGTCGCTGCCAGGCATTTGATTGGCAATGTCAGCAACCGTCTTGCTCCAATAGACAATAAATTCACTGTCACATTTGGTTGCAAGCACATGGCAAGAAGCCACAATAGCCAGCCCCATCGAGAACAGAGCACCACGATGTGTGTTCACTCCACCAGTAGCCTTGAGCATGGTTTTCTCAGCGTCGAGACCTAACTTTTGCAGTATTGAAACTTCGGGCAAACAGTCACCACTACTCATCACTGCAAGCTGGGTGAAGTAAGGCCTTAGCGCATCGATGCTGCGTTGCATCGTGGAGTAGTCCATGTCGGTGTGCGCACCACTATCGTTAGTGTCGACGAGTCCTGGTTTGGGAGTGAGGTCAAGTTCCTGTTGCAGAGAGTTTGTTGCCAGCCATGCCACAATATATGGCAAAGTGGTGGCAGGAACCAAATTGATGATTTTCATTAACTCTCCTTTTGCTTGAAGCTGCCTCACATAACTTGCGCTCACAGGTTTGCCCTCACGCTCAAGCCGAGCCACCTCCACAACGTCGATGCCGCGACTTGGCAACAAATTGTGCATGGCACTGTTGTAGGCTTGTGTTAGTTCATCGCTGGGTTCATTACCAACAAAGCGCACCGACGCACCCAGCGCAGGTGCTATGTGAGTTGCCGTCACGTCGAGGTCAAGCTCAATCTGTGCAATTGCAGCATCGCTCGCTCGCTTTATGAAATAGGATGGGAAGGTTGTCGCCGAGATGATGTAGCTGCTGCCACGGCACACAGTCACATTCTTGACATGAGCACATCCTGCAGTGACCATTGCCAACCGTTCATCGCTGGTGAATTGTGACTTATCCTCGGCAACTACGATGACATAGAGATTGTCGACTTGAGAAGCAGCCTTTTCAACCAGATACTGGTGCCCCAGTGTGAATGGGTTAGCATTCATCACTATCATCCCGTTCTTGCCATCGCGCTTGAGAGAGCGCAAATAATTGACATAGTTTGACAACCCGCCAAGACCATTCTCGAGCAAAACAGCCTTGCTACTCTTGCCCAAAGTCTTAAATCCCAGACTCTCAAAAATGTCGATATTACCAGGCTTAGTGAACACTTTAACACTACTGTGACCACGGGCGTTCATCTGCGACATCAAGTGAGAAATGAGCTGCTGGCTCATGCCTGTGCCACGCAGTGAGTCGTCGACGGCAATACACTTTATAACGTCGCCTTCAAAGCCTCCACCTGCAAGCATGGCATAGTTGTCGCGGTCGACAACTGCAGCATAGTAATCCACGTCGTCAAGGCGCAAGTCACTCTTGGCGAGGAATGTCTCGACCATCAAGCGATTGCGCTTCACCGTGAGTGGCATTTCCACTATGTCATAGTTGTTGAACATAGGCGTCGACCATGTTTTTAATTTTGGCGTTGAGTTCTTGCGGAGTGTGAGTGCGATTGCGCATGCAATATCTCGACTCGTTGTCACACAGCAAGCAGCGGCGTGGCTGTGACCCCACAGTTTCGCGCTTGACTGGGATGCCATCGCCATCAAGCACGTCGATGTCCATCAAGCGACCAAGCTCATGCGTGTCCTCAATGTCGCAGGCAATAAGTTTTGCATCGCGAAGCGGCAATGACGTTACCACATAGGCCTCATAACCTGTTGCCAAGTCGCGAGTCACAACATCAACGATATTGCCTTCTAAACGACCCAACAAGACATTAATGGCTGCTTGTGAGACAATTAAAGAGGAAAGATTACGCTTAACATTGCCAGGCATTATGACCGTGAGACACACAAGAGTCAGGTTGGGGTATTTCTCCCTCAACGTGTGTTGCATACCAACTCTGTGGTCACGGCTTGCCAGCAACATGTCAAGCGTAATCTCCATTATTTAGGCTTAAGAATGTCGTGGATTAGTCTACAATATTCTTGATAACATCCATTACCGAGCCATCACGGTTCATGACGATACCCACAACCTTGTCACCGAATGGCAGGGGAGCAGCTTCGCCAATGATGCTCTTGGCACGGTCGCGAAGTGATGTAATCTCAACAATCTCGATTCCTGCAGCCTCCAAGCGCTTCTTGAGCTCAGGACGACGTGGGTTGACGGCGATGCCAAACTCTGTTACAACTACGTCAACAGTCGAACCTGGGGTGATGAGAGTAGTAACCTCGTCAACAACGCAAGGGATGCGACCACGAAGCAATGGGCAAACAACAACCGAGAGAGCCGAATCGGCAGCAGTGTCGGGGTGACCACCAATAGCGCCACGTATGATACCATCGCTACCCACGAGCACATTAACATTGAAGTTCACGTCAACCTCGAGAGCAGAGAGGATAACAACGTCGAGATAGTGAGTTGCCGATCCTGGCTCAAGCATTGCGGCATATTCGTTAGCCGAAACGCTCTTGTGCATGGGGTCGTTCATAAGCGACTCGGCTGCCACCTTGTCAAACGACTGAACGTCGATCAGGCGGTCAATCAAGCCTTCCTGGTGGAGTTTTACCATGTGACTGGTGATACCACCCAAAGCAAAGCGTGCTTTAATGCCTTTGTCGATCATGGCCTGACGCAAATACTTGGTAACAGCGAGCGAAGCACCACCCGAACCAGTCTGCATCGAGAAGCCGTTCTCGAAGTAACCGCTATTGATAACAACCTTGGCAGCCTTCTTGGCGAGGAGGATGTCGCGAGGATTCTTAGTGTCGCGGATTGCGCCCGAAGCAATCTTGCTTGAGTCGCCCACCGAGTCAACAACAACAACATAGTCAACATCTTCTTCGCTGATGGCGTTCAAGCGGTTAGGATAGTCAACCAGGTCGTCGGTGAGAATCACTGTAGTGTCGGCATACTTGGCATCGGGAAGAGCATATCCCAGAGAGCCACAGATGCTCTTAGCATTCTCGCTTGTAGAGAAGCCGGCAGCATTGCCCAGAGGGTCGCAAGAAGATGCACCCAGGAAAGCCACATCAATGTGGAGCTCACCAGTAGCGATGGCATAGCCACGCGAGCCGTGAGAACGGAACACAACAGGCTCGTCCATGAGACCGTGAGAGATTTCTGTTGCAAGTTCACCACGCAAACCTGAAGTTGAAATCTTGGTAATAACGCCATTCTTGATGTGCTCGATGAGAGGCTCATGCACGTTGATGAGGCTCGAAGATGCAAGATGCAAGTTCTTATAGCCCATCTCAGCAAGCTTGGCAACAACCATGTTCACCACTTTGTCACCCCCGCGGAAGTGATGGTGGAACGAAATGGTCATGCCATCTTTAAGACCACTCTTCTTGATTGCTTCCTCGAGAGTAACAACCTTGCCATTCTGGCGCTGAAGGTCGTAACGAGGAGTGCTATTTTTCACGATGTCGTCTTTGAAGACGCCTTTACCCATTTTCTTTGCAGCAGCTGCGATAAGGTCTGCTCTGTCTTTTATGCTGTTCATTGTATGTCCTCCTTTGTTAAAATGCCTGAAGCGATAGCCAGGTCGATTGTACGTTGTGCTCTTAAAACTACTGGGCGGTCAACCATCTTACCGTTAACGGCGATAACGCCCGAACCCTTCTTCTCGGCCTCTTTGATTGCGGCGAGAATTGTGAGAGACTTCTGAATGTCTTTCTCCTTAGGAGCAAATACCTCGTTAACAACCTCGATTTGACGAGGATTGATAATCGACTTGCCGTCGAAACCGAGTTTCTTGATAGTCTCGACCTCCTTGCGGAAGGTTTCCATATCGTTAAGGTTAGAATATACAGTGTCGAGCGCATCAATGCCAGCAGCACGAGCTGCAACAACGATGGTCTCACGTGCGAGAAGAAGCTCGCTTCCTTCAGGTGTGCGCTGAGTCTTAAGGTTAGCACTATAGTCCTCGGCACCAAGTGCAATACCCATCATGCGCTTCGAAGCAGTAGCAATAGCATAAGCATTGACTACGCCCAGAGCACTTTCGATAGCGGCCATTATTTGAGTGCGGCCCACGCATCCGAGTTCTTTCTCAACTTTCTCAATCTCGCGCTCAACCTCGATTACCTCTTCGGCAGTCTCGGTCTTAGGCATACGAATCACGTCAACACCAGCCTTAACCACGGCCTCGATGTCTTTCTTACCGTAAGGGGTGTTAAGAGGATTGATACGAACAACCATCTCGGTATTTCCGTAGTCGATGGTCTTGAGAGCGTTATAAACAAGAAGACGAGCAGCGTCTTTCTCGGCCATAGTAACGCTATCCTCAAGGTCGAGCATGATAGAATCGGGTCCGTAAATATAGGCATCAGCCATCATTCCAGGGTTGTTTCCTGGAACAAACATCATTGTTCTTCTTAATCTTTCCATTGTAGCTTGAATGTTTTTTAATGGTTACACTAAATGATTAAGCCCACACATCGACACCTGTCGAGCGCACTGCGGCAGCAGTAACGCGTGCCTTGATAGTGCAGTCGAGAGCGCCCTTGTCGGTAGCTTTCACATTAGCGTTGTTAATGCCCAATTCTTTCAGGGTGTTGATGATCACTTTCTTGATTTGCTCGCCAAATTGATAGGCTACCGTGCTGTCGAGCTCAATGTGTAGTCCGTCAACGTCAGATGGCGCAATTTGGATGAGAATGTCGCCCGACTCAAGAGTGCCGGCCATTGCATTTTTTAGTTCCATCAGGTTCGTTTTTGGTTTAAATGTTATTATAAATAATTGTTGTAAAAGAATTACGAATTCTTAACTGTTAAAAAACAAGCAAAAGTAGGTATTATTTTGGAACTGGCAAAAGTTTTTAAACTAAAAAAACGTCTGAAATACATTAATTTAAAACAATTTCACGATTGTATTTTTGAGGTATTAAAAAAGTTTTTTACTGTTTTCTCAGTTGCACTTTCACTTTGTTGCAAACCAGCCTCAAACGTTTAATTTATTAAATTGAATAGCCATAAAAGTGACAAAATGAAAAAAACAAGAGAGGCCAAACTCCTTGTTAGGAATTTGACCTCTTGTGTGAGTTGGTTGCAGGTTTGTAATTATGGTTCGCGTCCCTCGATAATGGCCTCGGTGTCGCGTGCGATCATGTATTCCTCGTCGGTCATGACCACAACCACCTTGACTTTGCTATCGGGTGTGCTAATCTCGCCTTCCTTGCCACGCCAAAGCTTGTCGTTGAGTTCCTCGTCGATTTTCACTCCTAAGTACTCGAGACTGCGACACAGGTTCTTGCGAGTGGGGGTTTGGTTCTCACCCACGCCACCAGTAAAGGCTATGATGTCAACACCATTAAGCTCAGCGGCATAAGCGCCTATGTATTTCAATATGCGCAGTTCATACATGTCCATTGCAAGCTTTGCGATGGGGTTGCCCTTGTCAATTTCGTCGCAAATCTCACGCATGTCGCTCGAGATGCCGGTGATGCCCAGCACACCGCTCTCCTTGTTGACAATGCGCATGAGGTCTTTGGCAGTGAGGTTATATTTCTCCATGAGGAAGATGAGAGCTCCTGGATCAACGTCGCCACTGCGTGTACCCATCATCAGACCCTCGGTGGGGGTGAGGCCCATTGAAGTGTCGATGCTCTCGCCGTTCTTGATTGCACTGATGCTGGCTCCATTGCCAATGTGGCAGCAGATGATTTTCTTGTCACGCCAGTCGGTGCCGAGCATCTCGCACACGCGGCGTGAAACGAAGCGGTGGCTGGTGCCGTGGAAGCCGTAGCGGCGCACATGGTCCTGCTCGTAGTATTTCATTGGGAGAGGGTAGAGGTAGGCGTACTTGGGCATGGTCTGGTGGAACGCTGTGTCGAAGACAGCCACCTGAGGCACGTTGGGGAGCACCTTGGTGATAGCATCGATGCCAGCCATGTTCACGGGGTTGTGAAGTGGAGCAATACTGTAGCACTCCTTAATCATGTCCTTAACCTCCTGGGTGATGAGCATGCTCTTGTTGAACTTCTCGCCGCCATGCACTACGCGATGACCCACAGCGTCGATTTCGTCAAAACTCTTGATGCAGCCGTAGTCGGGGTTAACAAGTGCATCGAGGATTGCCTTGATGGCACCATCATGATTGATGAGACCCAGGTCAACGTTTTTCTTGCCATCCTCGAGCTTCATCTTGATGAAAGCGTCGGGCAAACCAATTTTCTCAACGCCACCTTCGGCAAGGATAGTGTTACTTTTAACCTCGATGAGTTTGTACTTGGCAGAACTACTGCCACAGTTGAGCACTAAAATGTTCATAGTTAAATTATGAGTTTTTGAGTTATGGGTTATTAGTTCTATGATTTTTGACATCAACCTTTCTTGCTGATGGCCTGGTTGCAAGTGAGGAGGATGGTCTTGTAGACGTCGTCGGGCGAGCAGCCGCGCGACAGGTCGTTGACAGGAGCGCCAAGGCCTTGAAGCACTGGACCAACGGCGGTGGCACCTGCGAGACGCTGCACGAGCTTATAAGCGATGTTACCAACCTCAAGATTTGGGAACACGAGCACGTTGGCCTTGCCGGCGATGTCGCTGCCAGGAGCCTTCGAAGCGCCCACGCTGGGCACGATGGCGGCATCGGCTTGCAGCTCACCGTCAATCTTCATGTCGGGGTTCATCTCGCGGGCGAGACGCAGGGCCTCGGTCACTTTGTCAACCTTCTCATGGCTTGCGCTGCCCTTGGTCGAGAAGCTGAGCATTGCCACCTTGGGGTCGATGCCAGCGATGTCGCGAGCAGTCTTCTCGGTCAGCACAGCAGTCTGGGCAAGTTGGCTTGCGTCGGGGTCGGGGATTACGGCACAGTCGGCAAACACCATTGTCCCATTCTCACCGTAGGGGCTTCCCTCGGGCAGGAGCATGATAAATGCACCCGACACGGCGCTCACGCCAGGGGCGGTCTTGAGCACTTGGAACGCTGCACGCAGCACGTTGCCGGTAGTGTTCTCGGCACCAGCCACTTGAGCGTCGGCATCGCCATTCTTTATCAGGAGGCAACCTAAGTAGAGTGGGTCGGCTGCAGTGACGCGTGCTTGTTCAATTGTCATGCCTTTTTTCTTGCGAAGCTCTTGCAGCAGTTGGGCGTATGGCTCAAGCTCGTCGGCGTTAGCTGGATTGATAAATGTTGCTTTCTCGATGTTGTTGAAACCCAGTTCCTGCGCTTTGGCGACGATTTCGTTTTTGTCACCAATGAGGATAACTTTAGCAGCACCGCGCTCAATCACGAGATTGGCGGCTTGCAAAGTGCGGGGTTCAAAACTTTCGGGCAGTACTAAGCGTTGCGGGCATGCAACGGCTTTCTTCTCAAGGTCGATAAAGAGTTGTTCCATTGTTTTGTGTTGATGTTTTCAAGTAGTTTTCTAATCTTCGGCAAAGTTACGCCATTAACTCATAATAACAAAATAATAGCCCACTAATTTATGAACAACTTTTCTCAAACAGAAACACTAATATACTCGAAAGACATGTGATTTTATTATTTAACGTGAGTTCGACGGAAATAAATGGATGTATATCAGGCTGCTCCTCTAAGATAGAGGAGCTGTCGCGAAGCGACTGAGGAGTATGATTTCCTTGTGAGAGAGTTTCATACTCCCCCCAACCCCCTCTATCTTAGAGTGGGAGTTGCTAACGCAATGATTATCAAATGATAAATTCGTCGAACTCACGTTATTTAATATTTAGTTTTTCACAACAGGTTTTGGCCCATTGATGCCGATATATGCAATGCCTTCGGTGTCCAAATCAATCAAGGCACGACCATATTTGTCGCCTCCGTCAAAGACTACTACGAGTTTTTTGTCAATATAATCATGATTTTCCAGATTTGCTTTCGCAACCAGATTGATATAAATCAAGCGGTGGCCATTGCGTTTGACTCCAAAATATTGCTTAGCGTAGTTTTCGAGCGGCATAGGTCCAGTACCAGGCAGATATTCTCTCCGAGTTATTTCACGGTCAAGGAGCCATTTTGCTCTCCCAATATCGGTTTGTTTTAACTGGTAGAACTCACCTTGCAAATCTTTGTTATATTTTTGTTCAATCAGGAACTCACTCTCAGGCAGCACAAAATCGAGGGAATCCATTTGAATAATGCCAATTACATTAAAAGAACTTGTCAAATAATTAGGAGCATTCTCATCAACTTCAAGCTCTATTGTCATGGGCTTGCGACTGTCGGCGACAATGTCTTGTGGCTTAAGTCCAGGGCATGACACAGTGAGAAAAGTGCCATCGGTAACGCAAATGCTGAACTTGCCATCAAAATCAGAGGCGGTACCGTTTTTTGTGCCTTTTACACGAATACATGCTCCGATAACTGGCTCTCCATCTTCGGCACTCAGAACCTGACCTGTCACGATGTTTCTCTCAAGCCAAATCTCGAAGCAGTTGCCTGATATTCGCCCTTGAATAGTCTTGTAAGATGGATGCTCGACTCTAAGTGATTTGTCACTTTCCTTAATCTTTGTGATATTGAAATAACCTTTAGAATCGGTGACGACGCTATTGCCCGATGGCAGTGCCGTGACTGTTGCACCTTGCAGGGCCTTCTCGTCTTCATTACAAACAGTGCCAAACACCCCTTGTGGCAGATTCTCGCCATAACAACAACCAGACACGAAGTTGTATAAAGATATTCTTAACTGCTGAGCATCAACTGCCACCTCTATTTCATCGCAGTCTAAGACTTTCACAGATAAAGTGTCTCCCAGTTGCGCCTCTATGTTAAAATGCCCATCTATATCAGTCGCTACACCTATATTGGTACCTTTAAGACGAACGTAAACGCCTTTAAGTGGTTCCTTATCAAAAGCCGATACCACCACGCCTGTAATCGTCTTGGGCGATGAAGCACCCAGACTTGCCGACTGCGCCGCCACAGTGAAGCCCATGGCGCAAACCATCATCAGCAATATAGCCCATATATGATATTTCCTTGCCATAATTCAATCAGTTTTCTGCCATCCGCAAAGATAGCGGTTTTACCTAAAGAACTCTAAGACTCACTCGACGACCAAGACCCTGAAAGATTTTAAACAGGGTTGATAGCTGGATGTCGGCATGACCATTCTCAACACGTGAGATATAGCTTTTCTTCGTGCCAATTCTTTGTGCAAGTTGCTCTTGAGTAAGTCCAGCTTTACGTCTCTCTTCCCTGAGACGCTCACCAAGGATGAAAGCGTCACAATCGGCCTCAAATTCTACCCTTGAAGGGGTGTCGATTGAGCCAAAATCCTCTTCGATTAAATCCTCAATTGGAGTAAGATTGCTGTTTTTCAATTCTTCACGTGTCATATTGTTTCCTCCCTTTGTCATTAAAATACTCATTCATTATTCGTTTTGCTTTCTCTATCTCATTAGTTGGAGTTTTTTGTGTTTTCTTTTGAAACGCATTGAACAGAACCACAAGGTTTCCTTCGTCAAAGCAACAGAAGATGCGATATATGTTCCCGCTTTCTTCAACTCGGATTTCATATAACCCAGCCACACTTTTAATTGACTTTAAATAGGTAGCGGGTATTGATTCTAAAGTCATGATATACAAGAAGATTTGATATATCTTCTTTAGTGTTTGCTGCGACAAAGTCTTCTTGAAATCAATAAAGTAGTTCTTGTAAACAACTATATGTCTCTTGTAATTCCGTTCAGCCATTATGTTATATTTTTTGCAAAGTTAACTAATTAGTAAACAACATGCAAGTATTTCAGTAATTATTTTGTCATAATTAAGTCTGTTTCGGTTTACTCACCGTCCTTGCCTTGAGCTGTAATAGGGGCTGTAAGCCAAGTTGTCACTGGAATAACTCACTTAAAATTTTTGAATTCCTGGGCGAGGGTGTTGCGTAGGGTAGGGCCGTCCATTTCTAGGTACTTTTCCATCAAATCGACGGTGCCGAGCACATCTTTATTGCGCTTGTAGTAGTCGATGACTTGCAGCATCACCTCGCAGTACATGGCCTCGTCGGTTTCTTTCACATTGAAATCAATGGCGTGTTCGGTCATTGCGGCTATGTAGGCGGCCATCAGCTCAATGTGTCCCGGCATTTGGTCGGTATCTAATCTAAACGTAAACTCATCGGTGTTCATCGACCACAACAGCAAGAATTGCATCACCTGCTTTTGTGTGACATCATTGATGTTGGTAGGCTGCTCAAGGTACCACTTTGCCAGCCGTAGTGCGTCGTCGCGGTGCTGGCGGCAGCCCTCGGCAGTCTCTATCTCTTCGATGCTTGGGATATTCATTTCATGGGTCTTGAATAGCTTTGTCATCACCGTTGGCGCGTCCTCGGTGGGAACGAAACGGTTCTGGGCAAACCAAGCCCCGAACTTATTGAGAGCGGCCTCGCCTTCTTTGGTGTCGGCCCATTGCTCGGTTTCGTCTTCGGCCCCTGGCGACATGAGCCACATGTTGTAGGCCTCCCAGTGCCCACTCTTGATGAGCTTGCGGTGGAAGTCGAGCAGCGAGAGGTTATAGTAGCCTGGCGCCACCGAGTCGATGTGCGCGAGTGCATCTTTGCGCAGGTCGGCAATCATCGCCACACTGAGCTTCTTGGTCTTCATGAACTCGGCAAGCACTGGCGACTTCATGGTCCCCATCTCATACATCAATGGGAAAGGCACCTGAATGTCGGTAGTGTCACTGTTCATGTGAATGGTGTTGTTCTTAGTCAAAGTGACATGCGCCTTGTTTTCGCCTTCTATCTTAATGTTCTCTTGGAAGAGGTCGTAGATGAGCTTGCCCATCTCCTCGCCACGCTCACTGCCAGGCTGCAAGTTGCACACCACCTCGCCATAGACTATCGCCCACAGAGGCTCGGTGGATTGGGCAAGGAGCAGTGCCAGGCGGTAGTAATTGCTGGCAAAGTCGGGCTGCACCTCCACGCCACGCAGGTAGCACTCAACCGCCTCGTTGTAGCGCTTGTGCATCATGTGGATATTACCTTTCTCGAGATAGAGATAGCCCGAGCGGGGGAAGCGCTTCAAGCCTTCATCATAGGTCTTCACAGCCGCCTCAGGATCGCCAAGAACGTCCTGTGCGTTGCCCACCAGTTGATAGAGCTGAGACTCACTCTCGGGATGCTTATACAGTTTTGGACCGTCCTTTACTATGCGCTTGAAGTCGCCAGCGAGATAGTAGGCATAGAGCCGTTCGTACTCAAGGATGTAATTGTCCTTGTACTTCTTGCACAAGTCGTCAAAAATCTTGATGGCATCTTTGGGTTTGCCACTATCCATGAGGCCAATAGCCTCATCAAGCTGCACACGGTCGTTGTCGTTAATCAGGTCAATGGATTTCTGCGCCTGCGCCCCAATTGACCAAACCACGGCGTAGATTATAATCAAAATGCGAAGAAAGGAAGATTTCATATCATTTTTGTTTTTGAATAAAATGCTCACGCACGCAAGTCTTTGAGCAAGCTCAGCTTTGACTCGCTAAATCGCATTTTTCGGTAGTTACTATATATTTTCAACGCCAATAACTCTGTGATTATTATTGAGAAAACAAGTTTTCATTCTTGTTTTCACAAAGCTGCACCTATCGGTGCCACAAAGCCTCGCAAGCTCGGAATTTATATAATTCTTTCGTCTTTAAAATTCCTGCGACAGCAGGCTTTGCGACCACGGAGTGGCAACTTTGCGAGATTATCCCAGCGTGGGTGTTTTCTCTCACAAAATTGCGCGGCCCAAAACCTGTCAGCTGATATCAATGCATAATGCACAATTGCGTTAGATACTCTTTTGCCATGTGCTGGCGCACATGAAAATTAGGGAGCCTTTGGCTCTAAAATTGTTTGTTTTAAAAATCTGTGCGCTAAAGCGCTAAAATAACGTGAGTTCGACGAAAATAAGTTGCTGTGTATCAGCTGCAGTTGCGGTACCCTTGACTTTTGCGAACTCTCACTTATTAGTTTGCTATTTCTGTGGGATTATAACGCAAGAGCGAATCAGCTTATCGCCCAGGTCCATGACCTTGTGTGTGTTACGGAAAATGGCGTCGCCCGAGGCATTAAAATAGTCATATCCTCCAGAAATATATGGATTGACTTGAGAGTATTTCCTCACCAGCGCATATATTTCATTGTTCTCCACCATGAAGCTTTCGACACAGGATGAATGGTTGTTGCCAACGCCTGTCTCAGCATCTTTGTATTCATACCAGCCAAGCTCATCGGTCAGGTCATAATATTTGTCGCCCACCTTCATGGTTGCCCTCTTTACCTTGTGCTCGTCGGTTTTGTAACCACCCAGGCACAACTGGCCATTAATGACGCATGCACAAGAAATGACGGTGAAATGATCATCGACAACGGCATTGGAGTTCACGGCATATACCCCTTTGTCATCGTAGTTTGTGCCAAGAAGATACACATTGTCGCCAATTGCGTTAATGTGAATAGGTTCCGCTTTGATACCACTCACCTGATAAATCTCTTGGCCATTTTTCTTAACAACCCAGTAGTCGTCCTCGGGGGTTGATGATTGAAAATATATATAGGCCTGGTAAAAATTACCATTGCCGTTAACTGTAGTCAAGCTATGGTAAGGGTGACTGTTGTCAAGCGCATAGTTATATTCCCTTGAGTTGCCATTCTCGTCAAGGATGACATACTTCTCTCTGTTGCTGCAGGCATAGAAGTAGTTGTTGCCTGAACTGGTAACATCTACCCACCAGGGGGCTTCAAGGTAGTCATTCAATAGGGTGACAATATTGTTGCCGGTGATGTTGTCTCCGTCAAATTTCATCATCCTGTAGCCGTCGCTCGCCTTGCTGAAAAGCATCATCTCGCCATTGTGCAGGAACAGATGCTTCAATGTGCCATAGCTGTCGCCTATTGCGGTGGTCTTGAGCTGACCATCGGCAGTGTTCATTGAGTAGATTGTGCTGCCCGAGAGAGCCACGATTTTCACGTCTTGGGTCTGGGGGCTCCACGGTTCATCGTTTTTGTCTTCACAAGAAACAAGAACCAATAATAAAGTTAATAATAGGAAAAACTTTGTTTTCATAATCATATCGTTTTTAGGGTGGCCAAACGCCACTAAGTTAATAATTTACTTGGTTAATAAAAAAACGTGAGGTTGTTACCTGCTTTCAACTTAGAGGCATCGCCAAACGCCCAACATTGTAAAAACAGTCTACCTCACGCTTTGCCATTATATCATTCACCAGATAGGTGGATATGGCAAACGAAGGCGTTCTTGACTGTTTCATCCTACAATGTTTAAAAATTTGGCGAATTTCTAAGTTTGGTGAAACACAAACGCATTCTCTATGTCAAAAAGCACTGTGTATAGCCTCTGCTATGTGCTTTAATGTTGCAAATTTAGATTGTTTTTTATTTAAAAGCAAGAAAATCATAAAAATATTAGTTTTAATTTCTCTCAACAAAATTGCATCAATTCTGTTAGCAAGAATATTAGTTGAACTTTCTAGTTGCAAAGTTACAATCAACAAAACTATTTTGCAAGAAAATCGCCCGTACCCTTGCTTTTTGTAAAATACTACAAACCAATCAGTTACAAGAGTTAAAAATGTATCCTTTCATTTTTCTGCACAAATTTCCCTGATTTTTCCAGAATTGAAACGGAATTTCATAAAAAATAAGCCGAAAATCTTATCACAAATCGCCCAGAAGCTCAATGTGCCAAACCTCGATGACTTCCTCAAATCAGAAAGTCCAAACCAGCTATAATGAGAGAAACATATCACTCATCATCCTCCATATCGAGCAGATTGCGGTGAGTGTTCTCAATAGCGAGAGGCGAACCCACCTGTGCCAGCATCATCTCTTGCTAATAGCTAACCCTCCCATCTTTTTGATTGGCAAGTGCAAAGAGCTACACGAATCTTGGCGGATGAAAAATGACTCTGAAATGAGAAAAATGCCGATGATAATACTTCAAAACCTTAATGATGAAAAAGGTGGTTCAAGATGGCGAGAATTCCTTATTGATGTAAAATTTTAAATTAATTTAAATGTCCTCAAAGGGACGGTTCTTTTGAGGACATTATGGGGAGTAGGATGTGTGGGGTTATTGCTGCTTGGCGAGGCGGGTTTTCACATAGTCGACGATGAGCTTGGCAGTGGCTTCGGGGCCAAGTTTTGATGAGTCGATAGAGAGGTCGTAGCTCTCGGCGCTTCCCCAGTGCTTGTCGGTGTAAAAGTCGTAATAGTTGGCCCGCAGTTTGTTTTGCTTGATAGCCATGTCCTTGGCATCCTTTTCATTATCGCAGTCGCCTCGCTTGATAATGCGCTGAATGCGGTCGTCCATTGTGGAATGGAGGAATACACTTATGACATTGACCTCGTCGCGAAGAATATAGTCGGCACTGCGTCCCACAATCACGCATGAGCTTTGCTTGGCAAGGTCGATCATCACCTGGCTTTGTGCCTGATAAACATTGTCCTCCTTCACAGGCTGGTCGCCCACGAAGAGTGCGCCGCTGTAGTAGCCCAGGTTGAACGACCATAGCGATGAGAAGAACTTGGGTGTGCGCTCGTCACTGGCCTCAAACACTGCTGGGGCCACGCCGCTCTGCTTGGCCGCCTCGAGCAGCAGTTCCTTGTCGTAATAGTTGATGTCGAGCATTTCGGCCACGAGTTGCCCAATCTCACGTGCTCCGCAGCCAAACTGCCTGCCAAGCGTTACCACAAAATTTCCAGATTTTCCCATAATAGCCTATTATTTTTATTGACTTAGCAAATATACAAATAATAAATTAATTTTTTGCTCATTTTTATTGTAAAATAAGAAAAAAATTGCATCTTTGTGTTCGAATTAATGATTTTATTAGGTACTTTAAGCATTATGAAACACATTTCTTCTTTTTTCTCATGGTTTGTTTTGATTGTTGCGTTGACAACAAATGTACAGCATGCAACGGCTCAGGATGGCGGAGAACATCATCACCGTTCTTTTCTAAGAGGCGACGTGCTTGAGATAGATTTGAGAGAACCTGGGACTTTAGATTCCTACATCAACGACGATGAAGAAAAACAGGTGAGATGCATAAGGCTCAACGGAAGCATTAATGGCGATGACATTAGAGTGATTAAGCGCATTTGCGACCGTAGCAACGCACGAGATGCGCAGGGGCGTACAGTCGATAATTATCTGGATCTTGAACTTGACAGAGCTCGCATAGTGGGCGGAGGCAAGAATTACTCTACTAAGACAGAGCATGATGCCATTGGGCGCGGAATGTTCCGATATAGCCGATGCCTGAGGTATGTGTCATTACCACGGTCAATCAAGATTGTGGCCGACGAGGCTTTCGAGGGATGCAGCAAGCTTGAGGAGGTGAAGTTTCCAGGTCGATGCGATGTGCGATACATAGGCGAAGAAGCTTTCAGAGGATGCTCACGGCTGTCGAGAATCAATCTTCCTGAGGGAATTTCGGAGATCAGAGAACGGTGTTTCTATGAATGCTCCGACCTTCGGTCAATACAGCTACCCCAGTCGCTCACGTTTATTGGCAAAGAAGCCTTTTGCGACTCACAGCTGACACGCATCAACCTGCCCTACGGCCTGAGCTCACTTGGAGCCGATGCCTTCAAAGGCACACAATTGACACAGCTTTTAATCCCTGCAGCCACAAGCATCGAAAACGATGCTCCAGGCCACATGCCCAAGCTCAGGGAATTTCAAGTTGAAATGGGTAGCCGGTTTTACTCGGCTCACGATGGAGTGCTCTACGACTACTCGGGAGTGAGACTGATAGCGTTTCCTCCTGCATCTAAGGGGTTCTTTGCTGTGCCCAATGGAGTTGAGGCAATTGCCGACAATGCTTTCAAGCAATGTGAGAATGTTACAGGAGTAACTTTGCCACAGTCGTTGTCCAGCATTGGAAGCCACGCCTTTGAGCAGTGTGGTGCATTGCAAAACATAGAAATACCATCGAGTGTAACGTATATTGGAACAAAGGCTTTTGCCAACTGCAAGAAACTTGCTACAGCCAGCATCGATGCAGCTATCGCCATTTTACCCGAAAGAGCCTTTGAAAATTGCACGTCGCTCAAGTCCATTGCTTTGGCAAATGAACTGAGAACGATAGGGGAGAGCGCGTTTGAAGATTGCCGAGAGCTTATGGCCATTGATGGCGCTAATGGTCTAACAGCCATAGGCAAAAATGCTTTTAAAAAATGTGGGTTCGAAGAAATTATTCTGCCACCGATGGTTCGTTCTCTTGCCGATAATGCCTTCCGCGACTGCAAGTCGTTGAAATCGATTGTGCTGCCACAAGGACTGACTGCTGTGCCTAAGGAAATGATGAGAGGATGCGATAAGCTAACCTCTGTTGTCTTTCCCTCAACACTCACAACCATAGGGGAGAATGCCTTGCGCGACTGCAAGTCGCTGGCTACCATTGAAATTCCCGAAGGGGTCACTACCATCGACAACAATGCGTTCAGGGGCACCGCAATAACAGCTCTCACTCTTCCGAGCACCATCCAAAACATTGGAGAGAAAATTGTTGAGAAATGTAAGATGCAGAGCATAACATGCCTTGCCACTACTCCACCAGAGCTCAAGAAAATCAGCGAGAAGAAAACCACTCTCTTTGTGCCTGCCACAGCAGTTGAGGCCTACAAAAGCACAAAACAATGGAAGGACTTTAAGAATATTTTACCATTAGAATAATTATAATCATGATTAAAAACTTTTTAGCTGTGATACTCACATCATTAACATGCCTGTCGTGCAACTCTCAGCAGGCCGCCAACGGCGTCAACAACAAGACACAAGACGATGCTTACACCACCAAGTCGGGAAAGCAAGTGACTTTCACCTTCATCAAGCATGCAAGCTTGGAGATAAAATATGACGGGCTGTCGATACAAGTGGATCCCGTGACTAAACTGCCCCCCGAAACCGACTACAACAAGTTTTCGAAAGCTGCTTTTATCTTAGTCACTCACGAACATTTCGACCACTTCGACAAGGACGCTATAGCCACTTTGAGTGATAACAACACTCAAGTGGTATTGAACAAGCGATGCTCTGAAATGCTGGGCAAAGGTAAAGCTATGAACAATGGCGAGACGTTGAAACTGCGCAACGACATCACCATTGAGGCCGTGCCAGCCTATAACACCACCCACGATCACCTCCAATTCCACCCCAAAGGACGCGACAACGGCTATGTGCTCAACCTTGACGGACTGCGCATCTACATTGCCGGCGACACCGAGGACATCCCTGAGATGGCCAACCTCAAGGACATTGACATCGCCTTCCTTCCATGCAACCAGCCTTACACCATGACTCCTGAGCAACTTGCCAAAGCGGCAAAGATGTTCAAGCCCAAAGTTCTCTACCCCTACCACTACAGCGACACACCAGTTGAGCAAATCAACACTTTGCTCAATGGCACTGGCATTGAAGTAAAAATCAGAGCACTGAAGTGATAATTCTATTCAAAACAAATATGAAAAACAAGGCAGGTCAATTTCTCAACCTGCCTTGTTTTCATATTATCATGCTTTATCCAAAGTTGTCGTAGTGAATGGACGATGGGTCAACACCACACTTGTCGAGCACTTCGTTCACAGTCTTGCTCATCATAGCCGGGCCGCACATGTAGTACTCACAATCCTCAGGAGCCTCGTGATCCTTAAGATAGGTGTCGTACATCACCGGGGCTATGAATCCTGCTGTGTACTTCACTCCAGCCTCGTCGGCCACTGGGTCGGGACGATCGAGTGCCAAGTGGAAGTGGAAATTGGGATATTCCTTCTCAATCTCGAGGAAATCCTCAAGGTAGAACACCTCACTGAGCGAACGAGCACCATAGAAGTAGTGCATCTCGCGGTCGCGGGTGTGCAATGTCTTGGTCATGTGCATGATTTGAGCACGCAACGGAGCCATACCGGCACCACCGCCCACCCATATCATCTCCTTCTTGCTGTCGAAGATGGGGTGGAAGTCGCCATAAGGGCCACTCATTATCACCTTGTCGCCAGGCTTGAGAGTGAAGATGTAGGACGAAGCAATACCCGGGCTCACATCCATGAAGCCAGTCTGTGGTTTTGGCTTGAAGGGTGGTGTAGCGATGCGCACGGTGAGCATGAATCGGTCGCCCTCGGCTGGATAGTTGGCCATGGAGTAGGCTCTCACGGTCTCCTCGGTGTTTTTGCACTTGAGTGAGAACATGTCATATTTTTCCCAAGTGGGCAAATAATCTCCCAACGATTCTTTATCAATGTCCTTGTCATAGTCCATCTCAAAGGCCGGAATCTTAATTTGAGCATACGAGCCGGGGATGAAGTCCATGTGCTCGCCCTCGGGTAATGCCACGATAAACTCCTTGATGAACGACGACACGAGCTTGTTGCTCACAACAGTGCATTCATATTCCTTGACCTCGAGCACCGAGTCGGGTACTTGCACCTTCATGTTGTCCTTGACCTTGACCTGACAGCCAAGCCGCCAGTGGTCTTGTTGCTCCTTACGCGAGAAGTGCACTGTCTCGGTGGGGAGGATGTCGCCCCCACCCTCGAGCACTTGAATCTTGCACTGTCCGCAGCTGCCCTTGCCACCACATGCGCTTGAGAGCATCACGCCGCCCTCGTGCAGACTGTTGAGCAATGACTTGCCACTCTCAATTTCAATCTCTTTCTTGCCGTCATTGATGCTTATTTTCACTTTACCTGTAGCTACAAGGTAATGCCTTGCCAACAGCAGGATAATTACAAGTAGTAACGTGAGTACCAAGAAGATAATGGCACTCGACATAACAGTCAATGATGAATTAACTTCTAAAAATATCATAGTCGTGCAAGTTGTAATGTTAAAGTTTAATACCCATAAAGCTCATGAAAGCAATTCCCATCAGGCCTGTAATAATAAATGTGATGCCCACTCCGCGCAGTGCGGCAGGTATGTTGCTGTAAGCAATCTTCTCGCGTATAGCCGCCAGACCAACTATTGCCAGCAGCCAGCCAATGCCGCTGCCTGCGCCATAGACAGTCGCAGTCCAGCACGAGGCAAAATCGCGTTGCTGCATGAACAGTGCTCCACCCAGGATGGCACAGTTCACTGCGATTAGTGGCAAGAAGATGCCAAGTGAGTTGTAAAGAGCTGGAGCAAATTTCTCTACTGCCATTTCCACCAACTGTGTTGCCGATGCAATCACAGCAATAAACATGATTAAAGCCAGGAAGCTAAGGTCCACATCTTTAAAACTTTCATCAAACCATGAGAGAGCTCCTGGTTCAAGCACATATTTATTAAGCATGTAGTTCAGAGGTATGGTCACAACAAGCATGAACGTAACAGCGATGCCAAGGCCAAAAGCCGTCTTCACATTCTTGGAAACGGCAAGATATGAGCACATTCCCAGGAAGTAGGCAAATACCATGTTGTCGATAAATATCGACTTAACGAAAAGATTTAATTCTTCCATTTTAATTCATTGATATTAACATTGTTACTACTTGTTGATTATTTCTCTTGAAGATCCTTGTTGCGTGAGCGATGAACCCAAATGATGCAACCCACTGTGATAAGCGCCATGGGAGGCAGAATCATGAGTCCATTGTTCATGTAACCATGCTTGTAGCACCAATCGGGAATCACTTGAAAACCAAATAGCGTGCCACTGCCGAGCAATTCACGGAAGAATGCCACTATCACCAGAATGATCATGTAGCCAAGACCGTTGCCAATGCCATCGAGGAAGGCAGGCCAGGGCTTGTTGCTCAAGGCAAACGCCTCGAGGCGCCCCATGAGGATGCAGTTGGTAATAATCAGACCTATGAACACCGAGAGTTGCAGACTCACATCGTAGGCATAAGCCTTAAGAACTTGTTGCACGATGATTACCAGTGCAGCCACCACTACCAGCTGCACGATGATGCGTATGGTGGTAGGAATCGTGTTTCGCAGCAGCGAGATCACCACATTGGAGATTGCAAGCACAGCAATTACCGAGATACCCATGACAATAGCGGGTTCAAGCTTAGCTGTAACAGCAAGAGTTGAGCAGATACCCAATATCTGTACCAGCACGGGGTTGTCCTTTGACAACGGGTTGAATAATGCTTCTTTGTTTCGTTTTGATAACATAGTCTATTGTCATTTAATTGGTTCCACTTTGTAGTTTCTTAAAGAATGGGTCGTATGGAGTCAGGCAGTCGCTTAACATGGCCTGAACGCCACGGCTGGTGATTGTTCCACCCGAAATAGCATTCACATATTGTGAGCCATCGGTGGGTTTCTGTCCAGCTTTCATCACACTAATCGACTTGAACTCACCGTCAACGTAGATTTTCTTGCCCTTGAACTGGCCTTGAAATTTGGAGTTGGCAATCTCTGCTCCAAGACCTGGGGTCTCTCCCTCATGCGAGAAGTAGGCTCCAAAGATGTCGGTGCCATTGTCGTCCACTGCCACATATCCCCAAATGGGTCCCCATAATCCGGCTCCATACACTGGCACTATATATTTGAGGCTCCCGTCGTCAAGCCTGCACTTGAACACAGGCAATTTGCGCTCTTCAAGCTTGACATTATTCTTCATGTCAATGTTGAATGCCACATTCTGTGCTGAGTCGGCAATGCTGCCATCTTTATTGAGCAGGTATCCAGCCACAATGTACTTGTTGAATGTCTGCTCTATTGCGCCATCGGCAGCAGGAGTGATGTGAACGGCACTCAGAATTTGTTTGCGCTTGTCGTTGGCAATATTATCGTCCTGCTTGGGCTTGAGAGCCATGTAGACAAAGGCAAGTATCGTGCCCACAATGAGCACCATAACTGCCGCATAGATTATTTGATAAGCATTACTGTTCTTGTTCATAATTCATGTCCTCCTTTCATTGAGCTTTAGCACGCTTGAGGCGTCGGTTAATATTGACTTGAACAACACAGTAGTCGATGAGCGGTGCAAAAGCGTTCATCAGCAGCACGGCAAGCATGGCTCCCTCGGGGTAGCCGCCGTTGTAAACCCTGATAAGGATAGCGAATACTCCAATCAAAAAACCATATATATACTGGCCAATCTTGGTTCGTGCCCCAGTAACCGGGTCGGTAGCCATGAACACAGCAGCAAAAGCAAAACCTCCAAAGCATATCTGTGCTACGGGGTCGAGCAGCGAAGCGGGGTAGGTGGCAGTGGGGAACGCATGAGCGAGTGCACCCATTGCCAGTCCTCCTGCAAACACGCTCACCATCACACGCCATGAGGCGATGCCGGTGATGAGCAAAATTGCGGCACCTATTAGGATTGCAATCATCGAGGTCTCGCCCGGAGAGCCAGGAATGAGACCTACGAAGGCGTCGATTGTTGACGGAATTTTGTCGCTCAAAGTGTCGCCCACGTTGGTGGCCACATCGCCAAGCGGAGTGGCTCCCGAGAAGGTGTTGGGGGCAGTTCCGCCAAACCCAAACGCCGAGTCGGTCTTAACAAAAGCCATGTCGCCACTCATCTTTGACGGATAAGCAAAGAAGAGGAACGCGCGCGTGATTAGAGCCACGTTGAAGATGTTCATGCCAGTGCCACCAAAGATCTCTTTAGCAAAGATCACGGCAAAGGCAGTGGCCACGGCAGTCATCCACAGCGGGGTGTTGATGGGAACGATAAGGGGGATGAGGATTCCAGTCACCAAGAAGCCTTCTTGAATTTCCTTGTGATGGATTTGAGCTCCAATGAACTCAATGCCCAGCCCCACTACATAGGACACCACAATAACGGGCAGCATGGCAAGCAAGCCAAAGAAGAACATCTCCCAGAAGGTGGCTTCTGTTCCCACCGCCTTAAAATGCTGGAAACCGATGTTGTACATTGCAAACAGCAAACATGGCAGCAACGCCACCACCACAGTGATCATGGTGCGCTTCATGTCGTTGCTGTCGTGAATGTGAACGCCCGAGCGCGCTGTGGTGTTGGGCGTGAACAAGAATGTCTCCATTCCGTCGAAGACCGACTCAAGCATGCTCAGCTTGCCGCCCTCCTGGAAGTGAGGCTTAATCTTGTCCATGAATTTTCTTAAGGATTTCACTTTATCTTGTAGTTTAATTGTTAATATTCAATCGAAAGATAATCAATGTTGTGCATTAGCACATCTCGGCTCGCATTTTGTCAAGTCCCTCACGCACGATGCGCTGCAACTCAAGTTTTGACGTGTCGGCATACTCGGCGAGAGCGAAATCTTCAGGAGCCACCTCATAGATTCCCAGTTGCTCCATCTTGTCAATGTCAAAAGCGATAATAGCCTTTACCAGGAACTCGGCATAGATGTCCATGGGCAGCATCTTGTCATACTCGCCCGACATCACTATTGCTCGCTCGCCGCCATTGAGCTTGGCGTCGAGGTCCACTTGTTGATGCCTGCCGCCGAAAATCCAGCTCGTGAAGTCGCGATAGATGCTGAATTTCTTGGGGCTTAGCGAAGCCCATCCCATGAACTCATCTTTCTTGTTTATCTCGTTTATCACCGTCACATGGCGATAGGGTGCATGCAGGTAACCCTCAAGTGATTCTTTAACTCCTGTCAGCACGTTGCCCGCTATGATGCGCTTGGGCTTTTCGTCATCCACAAGACGTCCAGCGAGCAGCGAGCTCATCGAGCAGCCCATTGTCGCCTTAACATAGGCAGGATCGGTCACGCCGCTGCCTGTGACAGCTACTATTGTTGAATAATCCATCTTTGCCGTTTCAAGCAGCTTGCCAAATCGCGCCGCGGTCACCACATCGAGTGTCCACACCACTTCACCCTTGTTCACTGGCTTAACATTGGCAATCTGCACCCCCACATTTCCTGCAGGATGAGGCCCCACAATGGTGTTGATCTCAGCCCCAGTGTCGTCAAACGAATAGTTTGCCGGGCAACCCAGATAAACCATACCGTCGGTCAGCGTCGACAGTGCGTTAACCGCTGCAGGAAGATACTTTTCATCTTCTCCAAGCACTACTTTAAGTGACGGAGCAAGAGGCGCTGAGTCAAAGGCTGTTATAAAAATGTCGCGAGGGCGCACATCGGTCGATGGCACAATGTCGTAAGGACGCTGGCGCATCATTGCCCACAGGCCGCTCTCGAGCAGCAGTTCCTTGGGATTGGAGCGAGGGTCGAACGACTTGCTGTCGCCATTGCCGTCGGGTTCAACCACAACGGCAAGGATCTTGCGTCGGTCGCCTCGCACAACATCTGCAACAGTGCCGCTCACTGGCGATGTCACCTTAATCTTCTCGTCGTTCTTGTCGTGATAGAGAGCTTCGCCTGCGGCAACATGCTCGCCAGGCTTCTTCTCCATGCGTGGAACCACGCCCACAAAGTCGTCGGGAACGATAGCATAAGTCGGCGATTTCGACTCATCAATCACTCCCTCTTGAGTGATTCGACCCTTAAGGTTGAGGTCAAATCCTTTTTTGAGTTTTATTAATGCCATGAGTTGTTTTATGTTGTTAATTCTTATTTCTTCTATAATTTTGCAAAGTTATAAAAAATCTGTCTTCAAATTGTCATATCACGACGAAATTGTTGAAAAATATTTTTCGCCACTGCGATTTCACTGGATCAAAAGTGGTTGTTAATAACTTTTTTTATCAAAAAAAGAGATATTCCCTTTGCTTTATTAAAATAATTGTAATAAATTTGCGAGTGATTTTGTGCGCAAACTGTGAAGACTGGCCGCATTTTGGCGGTTTAAGTTTGTGAAAATAAACACTCTATGTGTTTGTCGCTACAGCATGAAGTAGTGGCTACACATTATCTAATTTAAACTTTTAAGATTAAATATTAGAAGTTAACCGTAAAAAAACTGATATTATTCTAAAATTAATTTATAACTAACATTTTTTATTAACAATCAATTTTCTAATTTATTTAAATTATGGAAGCTACAAAGCCAAACAATCCACAGCCCCAGGCTCCAAAGCCAGCTGCAAAACCACAACCACAGGCTGCAAAGCCTCAACCAATGGCTAACAAACCTCAGCCCAAGAAAGCTGACAACAAGGCCGTTAACAGCAACGTTGGTGGTATCAAGAGTGCATTTCTCGTAATTCTCGTTTGCCTCGCAGTGGCAGTTTGCCTCTACCTGTTTGTAATGGGTATGATTAGCAACTTCACTGGTGGTGAGGAGAGCGGCAAGGCATTTGCATTCATGGTTCCTGATGAGATCAAGCTTGCTCCATCTAACCTTGCTGGTACCGTTTACAAGGGCGGTTTCGTGGTTCCTATCCTGCTCACCTGCTTGTTCACCGTAATCGTGCTCTCAGTTGAGCGCTGGTTCGCTATTGGCAAGGCTAAGGGCAAAGGCAACATGACCAAGTTTGTCGCCAACGTTAAAGACGCCCTCTCAAAGAAGGACATCGCCAAGGCCGAGGATCTCTGCCGTCAGCAGAAGGGTACTGTGGGTGCTGTTGTTTACGCAACTCTCCAGAAGTACAAAGAGATGGACAAGGACACCCTTCTCCAGAAGGAGCAGAAGCTCACTTCTATCCAGCAAACCCTCGAGGAGGCTACCGCACTTGAGATGCCTGCCCTGCAGCAGAACCTCCCCATCATTGCAACCCTTACCACTCTGGGTACTCTGCTCGGTCTGTTCGGTACTGTGCTTGGTATGATCAAGTCGTTCCAGGCTCTGTCGCAATCAGGTGCTCCTGACTCTACCGAGCTGTCAACCGGTATCTCTGAGGCGCTTGTAAACACCGCTACTGGTATTGCAACTGCAGCTCTCGCACTTATTTCTTATAACTTCTACACCAGCAAGATCGATAACATGACCTACGCTATCGACGAGCTTGGTTTCTCTATTGTTTCTACTTTTGCTGCTACACATTAATTAATATTGTAGCGAATTAAAAATTCTATTTTTCAAACATTTTTTTAATTAAAAAGTATAACAATGGGAAAAGTCAAAATTAAGAAAAAAAGTACAGTCATCGACATGACCGCGATGAGTGACGTGACCGTTCTTCTGTTGACTTTCTTCATGTTGACTTCAACATTCCTTCAGAAGGAACCTGTGCAGGTGATTACACCTCCTGCCACCAGCGAGAATAAAGTGCCCGACGAGAAACTCGTGCAGGTGCTCATCGCTCCCGATGGAAAGGTGTATATGAACCTCACCGGTGCCAAGGATTCGACTCAGCTTTCAACCGAGGCATTCCGTACCGAAGTGCTGCAATATGCCTACGAAAAGTACGGCGAAACTCACCCTGGTATGCCTAAGCTCACCGTTAAACAGACCAAGGAATTCTCTAAAATTGGTACATTCGGTGTGCCCATGAAAGACCTTACCAAATGGCTTGACATGCCTCTCGAAAAACGTGATGAGTTCTTGAAGGAAAAAGGTGGAATACCTATTGCAATGTCAGTCAAAGAAGGTAATCGCAATGAGTTCCAGACTTGGCTCTTAGCAGTGAAGCACGTCATGGGAAGTCGTGGCGAAGAGATGGGCCGTGAGCTCATTGGTGGAAAATGTATTGCTATCAAAGCAGGACAAGATTCACCCTTCAGTCATGTTCAAATGGTAATGGATAATTTACAGACCGAGAAGTTAAACAAGTTTGTCTTGATGACTTCACTTAAAGTAGAGGAGGAGGAGAAATAAGATATGGCAAAGAAAGATAAATCACGTCAGAAGAAATTCGACACCCGTATCGACTTCACCCCTATGGTTGATATGAACATGCTGCTGATCACATTCTTTATGCTCTGTACAACAATGCTTAAGTCTCAGACCCTTGACTTAGCCTTGCCTACCAACGACAAGGTCGACAAAGAGGAAGAGACCAAGATTCAAGAGAGTAATGCAATCACTTTCATCCTTGATGCCACCGTCGACAAAGACGGCCTGAAAGCTTCGAACAGCAAATTGTATTACTACACCGGACAGGGCACCGAAGAAGGAGCACAGCTCAAGGACATTACTTTTGGTAATGGTAAAGATCAAATTCGCGGCTTCCTCCAGGAGCGCAACAAAGCTCTTCTGAAAGAAGTGAACAAGCTCAAAGAAAGATGGAAGAAAGGCGAAATTGCCGATACCACCTATAATAACGAGGTAAAGAAAGCTCAAGCCCGTCAAGCTCAAGACTTGACTGCCAAGCGACCTATCGTTATTATCAAACCTACCGCTAACGCATGCTATGCCGATGTCGTTAGAATGCTGGACGAGATGCAAATTAGCAAAGTCTCTACCTTCATGTTGCAGTCTTTAAACAAGACCGACTCCACGCTCTATGAGCAAAAAGTGGGGCATCCTCTTGGTGCTAAATAATTTTGTCTAACTTTAAAAAAAAGAAACATTATGGCAAAAGATGTAGATCTTTCATCGAGAGAATGGTTAGACCTTGTATTTGAAGGCAAGAACAAGGACTTTGGTGCTTATCAGATTCGCAACGACTCTGCAAGACGCCACAACAAGTCGGTACTCTACACTATAATTGGCATTGTAGCTGTTGCAGCTATTGCATTTGCTTACACATCAATTAACAAGTACTTGACCGAGAAGCGACTTCAAGAGGAGCTCCTCAAGCAGCAGCAAATCGAAGCAAAAGCTGCTCTTGAAGAGAAAGAGGAGGAGCAACAGGAGATTGAGTTACCACCTGAGAAGGAGAAAGTCCCCGAAGAGGAAATTCAAAGTTCTCAAAAGGTAACCGAGCTCAATGTTGTTGACGATAAGGACGTTAAAGAGATCATCAGGACTAATGATGAGGTTCTTGAGAACAAAGAAATGGTTGGTTCTCAAGATGTAAAAACCGACAATCAGTTAAATCTTGATGACGCTCGAACACTGAAGCAAGAAGAAGTTATTGCACCACCCGAACCACCCAAGAAGGAAGAGCCCAAGCCCGAGGCCAAGCCCGAGCCCAAGCCCGAATCTAACGAGGTGTTCAAGTCGGCGGCAACCATGCCCTCTTACCCTGGTGGCTCTGGTGCACTGATGAAGTATATCTCCAGTCACATCCATTATCCACAGTCGGCTCAAGACAACAATATCTCTGGTAAGGTAATTGTTCAGTTCGTTGTGGAGAAAGATGGTAGCATTGGCGAGGTAAAGGTGGTTCGTGGTGTTGACAAGGCACTTGATGCCGAGGCAAAACGCGTCTGCAAGAGCCTTCCCAAGTTCTCTCCAGGCAAGAATGCCAATGGCGACCCCGTTCGTGTATGGTTCACCCAGCCTGTAACATTCAAGCTTCAAGGAGCGAACTAATTAAATCTTGATATTTCAAACCAATAATTGAAATATACTTTTTAAACGCCGCAAGCACACTACAGATGCTTGCGGCGTTTAATCTAATGCTGGGGTGTTGTAAATATTAAAAAAACTATGTAATTTTGCATTATAATTCAAATTTATAAAGCAGTGAGCAAGTTGATAGCTTGCAAAACTTTAATTAAGAACTATAGTTTCTAAAGCAAAATTGGGATATCAAGTTAATTTATATCAGGCAAAAACTCCCCCTCTAAGTTAGAGGGGGCAGGGGGGAGTGTGTTTTTTTCGACAAAAGG
This sequence comes from uncultured Prevotellaceae bacterium, assembly GCA_946186575.1. Lineage (GTDB taxonomy): Bacteria > Bacteroidota > Bacteroidia > Bacteroidales > Muribaculaceae > Sodaliphilus. The sequence goes on along the minus strand of CAMHNO010000007.1, from coordinate 50,407 downwards.
ATTAATTTTTTTCTACATTTGCCCATCTACACACTCCCCCTGTATCCCCCTCTAACTTAGAGGGGGAGTTGATGCACAACACTTTGCCCATTTTTAATAATACAATAGAAACTTTAATTAAGAAGATAATATGAATTGCACTAATTGCGGCAACCCAGTATATGCCGGTGACGCGTTTTGCGAAGTGTGTGGGGCACGCATCAATCATGGCTACAGACAACCTCTGCCTGGCGGCAGTGCTGCCATGCCTGCACGTGGAACAAACAGTCAACCCCAGCCTCACGGCAATAATAAAAACAACAATAATAGCCGCGTGATCATTATAGCTGCTGTAATAGCTGCTATCGCCGTGGTGCTTGGCACACTCTACATGGGCTTCCACCATCAGGACGAAGAGTCGATGTGGGCAAAATGTCAGGAGACCATGGAGCTGGCCGACGTTAAAGCCTATATCGACGAATACCCCAGCGGAGAGCACATTGCAGAGGCAAAGAATCTTTATAACAAACTAATCGACGAGAAGGCTGCTTGGGAAGGCGCCATGTCGAGCAACAACGAGGACCACCTGCGAGCCTTTATAAACAACCACCCCAAAAGCAAGTATCTGCCACAAGCACGCGACATGCTCGACGATGTGGTGTGGAACAAGGCACTCGAGCGCAACGACAAGGCCACCTTCATGCGATATATCAACGAGTTCCCGAATGGCAAGCATGCCGGTGAAGCCCGCAGCAAATTTGAAGACCTGCGCCTTGCCGAGCTCACCCTCGAGGAGCGTGACCGCGTGAAAAGCCTCATCCAGCAGTTTCTCACAGGCATGGAACAATGGAGCGCCCCCGACATGATGGCAACATGCAACACCCAAATGGACAATTTCATGGGCAAGCGACCAGCTGGCATGGGCGATGTGAGAGACTACCTTAACGCCTATCGCGAGAGCGACATCGACTCGATAGGGTTCTCGTCGCTTGCCGTGGATGTGAAAAAGACTATGAATAGCGACCACAGGCCACAGTACAGTGCAACCTTCAGCGTGACCCGCACCTTCAAGCGACAGAACACCGAGAACGGCACCATAGCAATCATGCGGGGCAGTGCGGTGGTCGACGCCTATTTCCGCTTCAAGGAGTTCAACATGGACAAGAGCTCCGGGCAATAGCAACTTTTTTTGTCTTTTACGTTAACAATTTATAATTATTGGTCTATATTGACTCTGTTAGTCGTTTTTTTACTAATTTTACATGTTTTTAATGAGACATCATCACTCATTTTTTCGTTACAAATCAATAAACCATTAGTTTTATTACGCGTCTAAAGTTAAAATTTTAAGAACAAGGCTCATGAAAGGTTCTATTTTCTTCAAAACCATCAGGATATTCTTCGGAATATTCATGATTGTGGTATATTTGGGCATGGCCTATTTGCTATATATCAACTTCTTTGATTGGACCTCCGAGCCATGGACATCACTCCGCTATGTTTTTGCTGCGATATTAGCATTATATGGAGTCTACCGCTGCTACCGCCAAGTGAAGGGCACCGACTATTATCGGTTGAAAGACATGGAACAACGATTTGATAACGACAACAAAAATTCACAATCATGAGAATCAAGAAATTTCTAAATACAATAGCTTTCATTGCTATCACAACCAGCATGCTCACATCGTGCAGCGGCTGCAACAGCGACAAGCCTTCGGCATCGGTCAATGGCCTGTGCAAGGTGATTTGTGATGAATCGTTCAAGAACATCCTTGACGAGGAAATCGAGGTTTTTGAATTTCAATACAAGGATGCCAATGTGCTGCCACGCTACATGGACGAGACGGACGCTCTCGACTCGCTGTTGCGCGAGAAGGTGAATGTTATCATCACTTATCGTGACCTCACCAATGAGCAAAAAAGCATCTTGCGCAAGCAAGGCAGGGCCTATCGTTCACGCCGCATAGCCGTTGATGCAGTGGCACTAATCGTCAATAAGGAGAATGATATTGACATGCTGTCGATGAATGATATAAAAGACATCATGACTGGCAAATCAACCAAGTGGGGTCAAGTTTATCCCACCAAGCTTAAAGAAGAGCCCATAAAGGTAATTTTTGATCAAAACGGTTCTGGTATAGTTCATTACATGATGGACAAATTTAACAATGGTAAAGAACTTCCCATACAATATTATGCACAAGGCAGCTCTCAAGCAGTGTTTGAGGCAGTTGAGAAGACCAAAAACGCCATAGGTGTGATAGGGGTTTCGTGGATTACCGACGACATGAAAGGCGTGACTCAAACTGTCGAAGAGCGTTATGCCGAGCTCGAGAAGGTGACTGGAAATGGCGATGGAAAAAGCAACACTTTCACCGACCGTATCAAGGTCCTGGGAGTAAGAACCGAAGAGTCGCTGCAAGATTACAAGCCCTATCAGGCTTATATCTATGAAGGTTCTTATCCTCTGTTCCGTGAGATTTTTGCCATAGATGCATCTCCATTGGGTTCACACGACCATGATTTCTTCACATTCCTCACAGGAAGCATTGGCCAGAAGATTATTCTTCAAACCGGCATCTCGCCTGGTTCGGTACCAGTGAGAATTGTTAATCTACAATAATAAGCATTTGTTTTAAATCAAGATGTTTCAGGCAAATAAAAAATTGGCACGCTTTTTGAAACTGAGATTTTTGAGACTGAAATAACACAAACAATAACTATTTAATACTTACTAAAATGAAAACTAAATTCTTTTTCGCATCCATGCTCTTAGCATGCGCAGCCTTCGTAGTTAATGCACAAGGCTACAAAGATGGTATCGATTTTTACAAGATTGGTAAGCTCGACGATGCCAAGGAGCTGCTCGAGCGTAATCTGAACTCTGCCAGCAATAAGGCCGAGGCTTACTACTACCTGGGACAAGTTGCATTTGACCAGGGCGATAAAGCTCTTGCAAAGTCTTACTACGACAAGGGTGTTCAGGCCGATGCAAAATATCCTTTCAACTACATTGGCCAGGCAGCACTTGAGCTGAGCAATGGCAACACTAAGGGCGCCGAGAACTTATACAAACAAGCTGAGAAATGCACCAAAAAGAATCCCAAGGTTGCTGTTGCGATGGCAAAAGTCTACTACAAGGCCGATGCCACTAAATATGCAAAACAAATCGAGAAACTCACCGCAAATGCTTTCAAGTGGAACTCCGAGGATCCCGACTACTACATCTTCCAGGGCGACATGCTCGGTGTTCAGAAAGAATGGGGAGCCGCAGCTGGTCAGTATGACTTGGCCTCGCAGCGCGACGCTACTAATATTGAGAGTCACGTGAAGTATACCAATGTTGACTTTTTCCTTAATCCTGAGCGCGCTCTGAAAAGCCTTGAAGATTTGTTACAAAGAGTACCCAACAATGCACTCGTTCAACGTGAGCTTGCCGAGAAGTATTTCGAGAACAACGACGCCGAGAATGCTCTTAAATACTATGGCATCTACTACGACAATCCCAATCACTTCCCCAAGGATGAGGCACGCTATGTGCAACTGCTGTGGCTCAATAAGAACTACGACAGGTCGATCGAGGTTTGTGATAAGATCATCGACAATCCACCTTACCCTGCAATGAAGTTCTTTGCTTATCGCTTCAAGCTCTATAACAAATGTGACAAGGAAGATTGGGGCGATGCAGCCGAGACCGGAAAGGAATTCTTTGCCCTCACCGACGTTGGCGGCATGGAATACACAATGCGCGATTTCTCATACTATGCCAATGCTTTGAACAAAGACAATCGCAGCGCCGAGTCTATTCAAGCCTACGAGAGAGCCATTGAATTGTTCCCAACCGAAATGAGCCTCCGTAATCAATTGTTCAACATTTACAATGCAAATAAGGATTATGTGAATGCAGCAAGACTGTGCCAAGGCATTATTGACAGCGGCAATTACACCTCAACCGATCTCTACAATCTTGCTAACACCTATCGTCGTCTGGCAAGTAGCGCAAGCGACGAGGCAACTAAGCAAGATGCCCTCGCAAAGGCTAAAGCTGCTGCTAATGAGTTGGTACAGAAAGAGCCCAACGAGTTGATTTATCTGTTCCTTGCAACACAAATCGACCAGTTGACCGAAGGAAACGAAAACAAGGGTGGAGCGGTTAATTCTTATCTTAAACTTCTTGCAGCCGTCGATGCTAATCCCACCGATGCAAATGCTCAGATTTACTACAAGAATGCCTACATCTATCTTGGCTCTTACTACTTGCAGAGTGGCGACAATGCTAAAGCCAAGAACTACTTCACTAAGCTCTTAAGCCTTGACCCAAGCAATGAGAATGTGCGCAAGATTGTTGACCAACTTAACAAACAACAATAATAACACATTTATCCATTAATATACTGGTGGAGTTCGCAAAGCGATACTTCACCAGTTTTTTTGTATTATTGCCAGGCATTTAGTATATTTGCAAGAAAAAGAAAGATATCATGAAAAGACTTGCAATATCACTCTCAATCTTTTGTGTAGCAGCAATTGCGGCTATAGCTGGCGTGTTTCCTGCTCGCACCGTCATTGAGCTTGCCAAGCTTCGGCACAATGCGGCAATAAAATCGCCGGGCGCATCGCAACACCCCCCCTTGCTTCAGGCATTTGTCACAGTTGATTCACCCATTGTCCTTGACCAGCTGAGCACACTGGGAGCAACCGTGAATGCAAGATTTGGCAACACTGCCACCATCACCTTCGAGCTGAGTAGCGTAGGCAGCATTGCACAAGTTCATGGGATTAAATCGCTCGAAGTGGCACGGCACCTTGAGCTGTGCAACGCCAAGGCCCGCGAACTCTCGTACTTCCCATCAATGAGCTACAATTTCAACGGCTATACAAGCCCTGTGAACACAGGCAGTGGGGTAGTGGTGGGAATGATAGATGTGGGCTTTGACTTCAACCACATCAATTTCATAGACCACTACGGCAAAAACCGCATTGTGAGGGTGTATTTGCCCGAAGACAGCACCGGAACAGCTCCTATCATCGACAGCGAGATGCTCCCAGGTAGTGAATATGCCACTCCCGAACAAATAAGCGCTCTCACTACCGACGACAGCTCTATGGCACACGGCACTCACACCACAGGAACTGCCGCAGGTGGATACCTGGACAACGGCCTGCACGGTGTGGCAACTGGCGCTATGATTGTGGCATGTGGCATGCCCGCAAACGCCCTCACCGACGTGAACATTGCCAACTCAATTAAATATATCTTTGATTATGCCGACAAGATGGAGCTGCCAGCAGTGATCAACATGAGCATCGGCGACCAAGTGGGAGCTCACGACGGCACATCGACGCTGTGCCGACTCTTCAACGAAGTGACTGGCCCGGGGCGAGTGTGCGTGGTATCGGCAGGCAACGATGCCGACATGCCCATGAACATCCGCAAGAAGTTAGGCGAGGGCGACTCGCTGGCAACTTTCCTGGCCAACTGGTACAGTCGCGAGCCCATGATAGGCTACTCGAGCATGTGGTCGCAATCGCCGGCGCGCCACACAGTAGACATCGTGATATGGGATGTGAAAGCCGACACGCTGGTTCATCGCCTTGATGTGCCTCGCGATGCGGCACTTGACAGCGTCTACATGGTCTCGAGCGAGAACGACCCCGTGTTTGCTCAACATTTTGAAGGCGAGCTCTACTTTGCCTGCGCCCTGGAAGACAACGGCAAGTTTCACTCACTGATTGAGACCAACTACAAAAGCCTCGACCGCAGCCGCTACCGCATAGGCATCATCAATCGCGCCCCGGCTGGCGAAACGTTGATGGGGTGGTGCGGCGGACAGGTAATTTACTCCAAGTCGGGACTCACGGGATGGTCTACCGGGCTCAGGGGCAATGGATGCTCAGTGAGCGACCTTGCCACGGCCGACAGTGTGATATCGGTTGGCGCCTACTGCTCGACCAATTCGTTTGTGATGATGGACGGCAGCACTGTAAGCTACGACGACTGTCATCCCTATGACATAGCCGAGTTCTCGGGCTTTGGCCCTGATGCCCGCAACAAGCAACGCCCCGACCTGGTGGCACCGGGTTATGCGATGGCATCGTCGGTGAGCCGATGGGCTGAAACCTACCACAATCCAGCCAACATTGTCGACAAAGTGACCATAGGCGGCATCGATTACCCATACGGTCTTGAGGGCGGCACATCTATGTCGACACCCATGGTGGCTGGCGCCATAGCGCTGTGGCTCGAAATCGACCCGAGCTTGTCGCCTGCCCATGTGAGAGAAATCATGGCGGCCACCTGCTATAGCGACGAGTATACTACAAGCGGCACGGCCAAGAAATGGGGCTATGGCAAGCTCGACATCGATGCAGGCATCAAGTATCTCATCGCCAAGCTGCATGGCGACGTGGACGGCGATGGTGCAGTGACCGCGGCCGATGTGTCGTGCCTCTACGACATAATGCTGGGCAACAGCATCCGCCACATTGAGTGTGCCGACATCAATGGCGACAACTCTATCAACTCAACCGACATCTCGCTTTTATATACTATATTATTAAGTCAATAGCAATGCACTGCTCCCAAAAGAACAATTGGCTCGAATGCAACTGTTAATATAATATAAATATTGATAATTTATATTGTTGCTACTTAAAATTTATTCCATTATATTTTGTTTAGCGTGTTATTTGCATTAATTTTGTAATGAAAAATATTAAGTTTGGTCAACTATAGGCAAAAATTAGCACCTAAGGTCGGAACAAAACGAAAAACCATAGGCTGCAAAGTAGTTGATAATGAGATTCAAAGCCATTTGAGACACATGCTGCAACTATAATAATAGTAGCAAGCAGCATTGCACTCATGACAAGGCTTGAGTCGTTGCAGCGCATTGTGAAGACATGTTAATTTTTTTACCAATCTCGTTGCTACAAGCCCGGCCGCTTAATATTGTAATAAACCTTTCTCTACCTCTCACTGCAAGAGTGCCAGTGAGCTACAATCCAGCCAATTAAAGAACAACATAAATGACAAGTAAATGGATTTATTTGCCCCTTACATCCGAAGAAAAGAAGATAGAGGAGCGTCTGGCGGTTCAGTTCCCAGAATGCCCTTCTATAGCTCGGCTTTTGGTGTTGCGTGGAGTGAAGACGCCCGAACAGGTGCGCGACTTCTTCTATCCCTCGCTCAGCCAGCTGCCCGATCCCTTCTTGATGCGGGATATGAAAAAAGCAGTAGAAAGGCTCAATCAGGCCTTGGGGGCAAAAGAAAAAGTAATGGTCTATGGCGATTATGACGTAGACGGAACCACAGCGGTGGCGCTGGTCTACCGCTACTTGCAACGCTTCTATTCTAACGTGGAGTACTATATTCCCACGCGAGAAGACGAAGGTTATGGAATATCGATGCAGGGCATTGACTATGCCCAGAGCATCGGTGTTAAACTCATAATTGTGCTCGATTGTGGCATCAAGGCAGTTGACGAGATTGCTTATGCCAAGTCGAAGGGAATCGACTTCATCATCTGCGACCATCACGTCCCTGATGATGTGTTGCCCGATGCAGCTGCCATTCTCAATCCCAAGCTCAGCGACGACAAGTATCCCTACAAAGACCTGTCGGGTTGCGGTGTGGGCTACAAATTCATGCAAGGCTTTGCCAAGAGCAATGGCATCGACAACATGTACGACCTCGAGAATTCGCTCGACCTGCTCGCAGTGAGCATTGCCGCCGACCTGGTGCCTCTCACTGGCGAGAACCGCATTCTTGCACACTACGGCATCAAGCGCCTGAACAACAACCCCTGTGCGGGCCTGCGCAGCATCTTGCGCCTGTGCCGCCTGCAGCGCAAGGAAATCACAATCAGCGACATCATCTTCAAGATTGGGCCACTGATCAATGCCTCGGGCCGCATGCAGTCGGGGCAGGACTCGGTGGAGCTGCTCATCACGCGCAATTCATCGGCCGCCTACGAGATTATCAAGAAAATCGACAGCTACAACCAGAGTCGCAAGGAGCTGGACCGCAATATCACAGAAGAGGCCAATGCCATCATCGAGAACCACAAGGAAGAAATGGGGTCGAAAAAGCCTATTGTGCTCTACAACCGCGACTGGCACAAGGGAATCATCGGCATTGTGGCATCACGACTATCGGAGTTATACTTCCGGCCATCGGTGGTGCTCACTTACAGCAACGACGGTTATGCAACTGGTTCGTCGCGCTCGGTCAGGGGGTTCGACATCTATGCAGCCATCAAGAGCAATCGCGACCTGCTCGAGAACTTTGGCGGTCACACAAATGCTGTGGGCCTCACCCTCAAAGAAGAAAACATCCCCGAATTCAAGCGCAGGCTTGAAGAGTATGTCGAAACTCACATCGAGACCGACCAAGTAACGCCATCGATTGACATCGACTGCGAGTTGAGCTTCGACGAAATAAATGACTCTTTCGTGCGCTACATGAAGCTATTTAACCCATTTGGTCCCGAAAACCAGAAGCCGGTGTTCATCACCAAAGGATGTCACGACGCTGGAACAAGCAAACTTGTGGGCAAGAAATTAGAGCACATCAAGCTTGATGTCGTTGACCCCAAGTCGGGCAAGACTATGAACGGCATTGCTTTTGGAATGGGAGAGTACTTCGAGCACATCAAGAAGGGTGAGCCATTCGACATCATCTACACAGTAGAGGAAAACAAGCATCGCAATTCGGTTTCGTTGCAGTTGCTTATCAAAGGCATCAGAACAAGCAATGAGGCCCAATGAGAAAAACATTCTCAGTATACTGAAAAAATACTGGGGATTCGACCAGTTTCGCGCGCTTCAAGAAGACATCATCATGTCAGTTCTTGAAGGGCGCGATACTCTTGGACTGATGCCAACTGGAGGCGGAAAGTCTATCACATTTCAAGTACCCACAATGGCAATGGACGGCATCGCCATTGTGGTGACACCCATCATCTCATTGATGAAAGACCAGGTCGACAACCTTATTGCTCGCAAGATAAAAGCTACATATCTGCATGCAGGTCTGAGCATGGCCGAGAATCGCAAGGTGATGGAAAAATGTCTTAATGGCAATTATAAGTTCCTATATGTCTCACCCGAGAGACTCGAAAGCACAAACTTCATTGACCGCATCAGGAAGCTTAATGTGTGCATGATTGTCGTAGACGAGGCTCACTGCATATCGCAGTGGGGATATGACTTCAGGCCATCATTCCTCAAGATTGCTGCTCTGCGCAAAGTTTTCCCACAAGTTCCAGTACTGGCACTCACTGCAACAGCAACTCCTCTCGTAGTTGACGACATTCAAGAAAAGCTTCAATTCAGAGCTTGTAACGTCTTCAGAACAAGCTTCGTGAGAAACAACATCTCCTATGTCGTGCGACACACTACCGAGAAGATGAGCGAGCTTGTCCACATCATGAAATCGGTGCCAGGATCGGCTATAGTCTATGTGCGTAGCCGCAAGCGCACAAAGCTCATCAGCGACGAACTTAGGCGCAACGGGCTTAGTGCCGATTACTACCATGCCGGACTCAGCATTGAGGAGAAAGAAGACAAGCAGAACAAGTGGAAAAATGATGAGATAAGGGTAATTGTCGCCACCAACGCCTTTGGGATGGGGATCGACAAACCTGATGTAAGGCTGGTGACGCACATCGACATTCCCAACTCTCTCGAAGAGTATTTTCAGGAAGCCGGTAGGGCTGGGCGTGACGGCAAGCGTTCCTATGCCGTGATGCTGGTTAAAGCAACCGACAAGGCAGTGCTCAAGCGGCACTTGAGCGAAGCATTCCCCGAGAAGGACTTCATACGCAAAGTTTATGAGCGAGTAGGCAATTTTCTTGAGGTTGCACTTGGCGAAGGCTACGGACAGATGCTCGACTTTAACTTCAACCTATTTTGCAGCACTTTCAAACTGCCAGTGCTGCCCACCCACAATGCCTTGCGCATTCTCACGCAGGCTGGCTACATCCAGTTTGTTGAAGAGATAGAGTCACAGTCGCGTGTCATGATTCTTGCAAACAAAGACCAGCTCTACAACATCCCCACCACAACACCGCGTGCCGACGAAGTGCTTCAGGCTCTGCTCCGCACCTACTCAGGGCTTTTTGCCGACTATGTTTTCATCAATGAAGACGTGATTTCTTATCGATACCATCTCACTCACGAAACCATCTACACCTCGCTGCTTGAGCTCAACAGGATGCACTTGCTACACTATGTTCCACGCAAGCGCACACCTTATATCATCTACACCACTTCGCGCGAAGAGCCACAACATGTAGCAATTCCTCGCTCGGTCTATGAAAATCAACGAGAACGCATGGAGAAGCGCATCGATGCTGTGATATCATATTCCTACAGCGACGACATCTGCCGCGAGCAATTCCTTGTCAACTACTTTGGCGACGAGTCACCGCAACCTTGCGGCCACTGCGACACGTGCATCGAAAAGCGCAAGAGAGAGTCACACACACCACAAGACGTACAGGAAGGGATTCTCTACATGGCGCAACTCAAACCTCGACTTCTTGAAGATTTCGTCAAAACCCTATCTTTTCCCAAAGACGAGATAATAGACATGGTGTCAATGCTCGTCGACGAGGGCTATCTCAAACATCTTGACGACGACTTCTACACAACATGACAAATGCAGTGATAATAGCAAAACAAATCAAACAAATAATTTGTTTTATCGAGAAAAATGACGAATTTTGCAAAATAAACATATCCTCATTTTAATAACATATCAAAAACACACATTTTTGTCAGTCATGAAGAAATTCATTTTAATCTCATGCTTATTAGCATTAGTAATAAGCACAACTCCCACTGTCAATGCCCGGAACATCAACTTCAAGTTGCCGGCAGTGAAAGACGTGGTCATGTATCAAGTGAACCCTCGAGTGTTTGCCCCAAGCAATTCGCTCAAGGCAGTAGCTCAGCGAGTGGGTGAAATCAGCAAGCTCGGTGCAAATGTGATGTGGGTGATGCCTATCTATCCCATTGGAAAGATCAAGAGCAAGAATTCGCCTTATTCCATCAGCGACTACAAGGCTGTCAACCCCGAGTTTGGCACCATCGACGATGTGAAAGCCCTCGCCGACTCTTGCCATGCCCACGGCATGGCGCTCATAGTCGACTGGGTTGCCAATCACACTGCATGGGACAACGTGTGGATGAAAGACCACAAAGACTGGTACACTCAGGACAAGGACGGCAATGTCATTTTCCCACCAGGCACCGACTGGACCGATGTCGCCGATCTCAACTACGACAACCACGATATGCGTGAGGCAATGATCGACGCCATGATGTTCTGGATCAACGAGGTGGGGCTCGACGGACTGCGCTGCGACGTGGCCGACCAGGTGCCCACCGACTTCTGGAACGACGCGTTTGCCCGCCTGCGCAAGGCTGCTGGCAAGCGACAGTTGCTCATGCTTGCTGAGGGTGCCAACCCAAGCAATCTCATCAACGGCGGCTTCGACATGAACTATGCTTGGAACTTCATGGGTGCTCTTGATCGCGTCTTTGTCAAAGGGCAGAAGGCAAGTCACCTGATTGACGTAGACAAGCAAGAGTATGGTGAGATTCCTGCAGGCAAAGTGAAACTGCGCTTCACTACTAATCACGACGAAGCTACAAAGTATTCTACTGTGCAGCAATTTGGTAGCGTTGATGGAGCTTTAGCGGCATTTGTTGCAACAACATTCCTGCATGGCGGCATGCTCGTCTATGGTTCACAAGAAGTGGCTTATCCTGAGAAGATTAACTTCTTCAACTACGTTCCTGTTGACTGGAACTCTAATCCCAATGTGCTGAAAACCCACAAGAAGCTGATTTCAATCTACAAGAAAAACTCAGCTTTCCGCAGCGGTGATGTAGCTTATTTCCCCGACGACGACATCCTCGCCTTCGAGCGTAGCGACAAGAGGGGCAAGTTCCTTGTACTCGTCAATGTGCGCAACACCGAGCAAACTCTCGGCACCCTTCCCACTGGATGGAAAAACACTCGAGTGACCAACATGTACACAGGCCGTCGCATAAAGTTGCGCAAGAGCATGACACTCAAGCCATTTGAGTATCTCATTCTCAAGAAGAGATAAAGAATAGAAATATTATCCACAACAAGAAGCGCTTATCGTTGTTGACAAGCGCTTCTTTCTTGTTTGTATTACTGGGTTAAGTATTTATTCCCACTCGAAATTCTTGATTCCAGCACCAGCCTCAAAGTGATATTTCACGATGCCCAAGTCAACTTTTGAGTATGGGCCCAGTCCAGCCTTTAGGCTCACTTTGCTACCTGCATGGAGCGTAAACTTGAATTTCTGCTGATTAATGGCAGTGGGAGCGAGTAGGGCACAAGCCACACCCTGCTTGTACCATTGCGGAGCAGTTCTGACATCGGTCACGCTTACTCTATCGGGCGACTTACGCTTATGGTCAATGCCTGGTGTCGCACCATAGCCAACAGAGATCACACACACAAGCTTCTCATCGCTGGCAATATTAAGGGCACTGCTTATCTTCTTGTAACTCAGTCCCACCCAGCAAGTGTTCAAGCCCATCATCTGTGCTTCAAGCACAAGTCGCTCACCATAGTAACCCACAGTTTGGTCAAGTTCTACACATTTCTTACCAATCATTGCAAAATAGTTCTTCACATTAGAGAACTTACCATATCGTGCCAGCAGGCTTTCGCCAAAGGAGCGAGGCTCATCGGTTATTAGCTGTATGTGCAGTCCACTTTGAGCATTACACTCCTCGACAAGTTGTCGCAGCCTTTCGATTTTCTCAGTCTCAATAGGTTGCTCTGTGTAATGCCTAACCGAATGTCGATTCTTAATTGCTTCAATTATATCCATGTTCAAAGTATTGTTTCGAGATAAGTTTTCAATGGCTTCATGCCACACTTGTCGTAGAAAGCACGTGCACCAGGATTGCATTCCCACACGTTGAGAGTCACATTGTAGAAACCGTTGTTGCGGGCATAGTCAACTACATGATCATAAAGTCGCTGGGCAATATGCCGGCGTCTATAAGCCTCATCAACACACAGGTCGTCGATGTAAAGAGTCTTCACATCGGTGCGATTGTTGTCGTTAATAAATTGCTCTATTTGGCAGAAGCAATAACCAAGCACCATGTCATTGTCGTCAGTCAGCACAAAAATAGGGGAGTGCTCGGTATCGGCTATAATGCTCTTGAGTTGCTCATCAGTGTACTTACGGTTGCCACTTTTAAATAAGTCGGGACGCCCCTGAGCATGAATGTTATTGACTTGAGTCAACAGTTCATGAATGCGGTGTATGTCGCGACATTCTGCATTTCTTATTCTCATAATCTCAATAATTTTTCCACAAAAATATATATTTTTCCCAAATCTTACCACATAGAATAGCTTTTTTTGAACATAAGTTTCTAACGAAATCCACTTCACACTCTTGGCTACGAAAGATTTAAACACAAGTATTTTTCCATTTAGAGTTTTTTGTGTAATTTTGCAGCAAATAAAACAACATCAAAATTGCTTTTTAAATGAAGATGAAAGTAATGCTTGTGTTTGGCACTCGCCCCGAAGCCATCAAGATGGCTCCATTGGTTAAGTGTCTGCAACAGCGAGTTAATGAGTTTGAGCCCATCGTTTGCGTAACGGGTCAGCATCGCGAGATGCTTGACCAAGTGTTAAAAATTTTTGACATCAAGCCCGATTTCGACCTCAATATTATGAAAGCGGGGCAAGACCTATATGATGTGACTTCGCGAGTGCTATTAGGAATGCGTGAAGTTTTGTCGAAGGTTAAACCCGATGTTGTGCTTGTACATGGCGATACCACCACAAGTACGGCAAGCGCCCTTTCGGCTTTCTACCAGCAAATTCCCGTTGGTCATGTGGAGGCCGGACTGCGCACCCATAATATCTACAGCCCATGGCCCGAGGAGATGAACCGACAGATCACAGGGCGCATCGCCACTCTGAATTTTGCTCCAACAACACTGAGCCGTCAGAATCTGCTCGATGAGGGAGTGGATGAGCAGCACATTTTTGTTACCGGCAACACAGTTATCGATGCTTTACACATTGTTGTTGATAAAATAAAGAACAATAAGGAGCTAAACAATGAGCTTAGCATGAATCTCAAATCACAAGGCTATGACGTGTCAAGACTTGAAGATAGTCGCCGACTCGTGCTCATCACAGGCCATCGCCGCGAGAACTTTGGCGAAGGATTTCTAAACATCTGCAATGCAATCAAGCACTTGAGCGAGAAATATCCTGACGTTGACTTTGTATATCCAATGCACATGAATCCTAACGTTCGCAAGCCTATACACAAAATCTTTGGTGACGAACTCAACGGTCTTGGAAACTTGTTCTTTATTGAACCGCTTGAGTATCTCGACTTTGTGTTCCTCATGGAGAAGGCTTCTATAGTTCTAACCGACAGCGGCGGCATTCAGGAAGAGGCGCCAGGACTGGGAAAACCTGTGCTTGTGATGCGCGACACCACCGAGCGCCCCGAAGCTATTGATGCCGGAACAGTAAAACTCGTGGGAACCGATTATCACAAGATTGTAAACAACATGTCGCTACTACTTGATGATGAGAATGAATACAGCATCATGAGCCGTGCCAACAATCCTTATGGCGACGGCAAAGCTTCAGGGCGCATTGCCGATGCTTTAATAAATTTTAATAAATAACTTTGAAACACAAATCACATTATATGAAAGGTAAAATATTAGTAGCAGGTGGAATGGGCTTCATTGGCTCTCACACCACAGTTGAGCTACAACAAGCAGGATATGAAGTAGTCATCATCGACAACTTGTCAAACAGCAACATCGATGTGCTCGATGGCATAGAAAAGATCACGGGCATTAGACCCGTCTTTGTTGAAGGCGATTGCACAAATATCAGTGTGCTTCGCAAAATGTTCAGCGACAATCCTGGTATCGATGGCATTATCGACTTTGCTGCAAGCAAAGCGGTGGGAGAGTCGGTACAGAAGCCCATCATGTACTATCGCAACAATCTCAACATACTACTTAATTTGCTCGAACTCATGCCAGAGTTTGGTGTCAAAGGATTTGTGTTCTCGTCGTCATGCACTGTATATGGTGAACCCGACCAAAATCCCATCACCGAGGATGCACCCACCAAGAAGGCAACTTCGCCATATGGAGCAACTAAGCAAGTGAGTGAGGACATCATCGCCGATGTGATTAAGAGCGGAAGCCCCATCAAGGCAGTTTTGCTGCGATATTTCAACCCCATTGGTGCCCATCCCAGCGCCGAGATTGGCGAGCTCCCCAATGGCGTACCAGCCAACTTGGTGCCCTACTTGACGCAAACTGCCATTGGTGTGCGCAAGGAACTGAGCATCTTTGGCGACGACTATGATACACCCGACGGCTCCTGCATTCGCGACTTCATCAATGTTGTAGACCTTGCCAAGGCACACGTCAAAGCTCTGGAACGAATGCTTGAGAACAAGAGCGAAGATGCCCTTGAAGTGTTCAACATCGGGACTGGCGAGGGGGCATCGGTGCTACAGCTGCTTGCTGCATTCGAAAAAGCTACTGGCGTGAAGGTTCCTCACAAAATAGTGGGCCGAAGAGAGGGCGACATCGTCAAGATTTGGGCCGATCCCAAGAAGGCCAACGAGGTGCTGGGATGGAAGGCACAAGAGTCGCTCGAAGACACTATGCTCAGCGCATGGAACTGGCAGAAGAAGCTGCGTGAGAAGGGAATTATGTGATTAATACCACTTCAATACCCGACATTGTTTTTACAAACCCCATATTTTAGAACCACAAGTGAAAAATATAAGAAACTTTTGCATTATCGCACACATCGACCACGGCAAAAGCACTTTAGCCGACCGACTGCTTGAGTTCACCAAGACAGTGGGAGCCAAGGACATGCAGAACCAGGTGCTCGATGATATGGACCTCGAGCGTGAGCGCGGCATCACAATCAAGAGCCATGCCATCCAGATGGACTACACCCTCGACGGCAAAGACTACACGCTCAACCTTATCGACACTCCGGGACATGTAGATTTCTCATACGAAGTGTCGCGATCGATAGCAGCTTGCGAGGGAGCACTCCTTGTAGTTGACGCCACACAAGGAGTGCAGGCTCAAACCATCAGCAATCTCTACATGGCAATCGACAACGGCCTGGAAATAATACCTGTAATCAACAAGATTGACATGGACAGTGCTCATCCCGATGAGGTGGAGGACGAAATAGTGGAACTGCTGGGATGTGACCCCGAGGAAATTATTCGCGTGAGCGCCCGCACAGGCGAAGGCGTGCCCAAGGTGCTCGAAGCTATTGTCACACGCATCCCAGCTCCCCAAGGCGACCCTCAAGCCCCACTACAGGCTCTCATCTTCGACTCGGTTTTCAACCCCTTCCGCGGAATCATCGTCTATTTCAAGATCGAGAATGGAAGCATACACAAGGGTGACCTTGTGAAATTTGTAAACACTGGGAAGCAATACAACGCCGACGAGATTGGGGTACTCAAGCTACACATGGATTCGCGCAATGAGCTAACAACTGGCACCGTGGGCTACATAATCTCGGGCATCAAAACCTCGGCAGAGGTGCGTGTGGGTGACACAATCACCCATGTGTCAGCTCCTTGCGAAAAGGCCATTGAGGGTTTCCAGGAAGTGAAACCGATGGTATTCGCCGGTGTCTATCCCATCGATCCAGAAGATTTTGAAAACTTGCGCACTTCGCTCGAGAAACTACAGCTCAACGATGCGTCGCTCACTTTCACACCCGAATCGTCGGTAGCTCTTGGATTTGGATTCAGATGCGGATTTCTTGGACTGCTTCACATGGAGATTGTTCAGGAGCGACTTAGCCGTGAGTTCAACATGGAAGTGATAACAACCGTACCCAACGTTTCCTACAAAGTTTATGACAAGAAAGGAGATATGACCGAGGTTCACAACCCTGCAGGTCTGCCTGATCCCACTCTCATCGAGCACATCGAGGAGCCTTACATCCGTGCCTCAATCATTACTCAGAGCGAATACATGGGTCCCATCATCACCTTGTGTCTGGGCAAACGCGGCGAGCTTGTCAAGCAAGACTATATCTCTGGAAACCGCATGGAATTAACCTTCGACATTCCGCTGGGAGAGATAGTCATCGACTTCTACGACAAGCTCAAGAGCATCTCTAAGGGATATGCGTCATTCGACTACTACATTCACGACTTCCGCGACTCTAAACTCATCAAGATGGATATCCTGCTCAATGGACAGCCTGTTGACGCTCTGAGCTCACTTATTCACGTTGACAATGCTGTGTCGCTTGGGCGCCGCATGTGCGAGAAACTCAAGGAACTCATTCCACGGCAACAATACGACATAGCCATACAAGCTGCTATAGGAGCTAAAATCATTGCCCGTGAGACGGTGAAGCAAGTGCGCAAGGACGTGACAGCCAAGTGCTATGGTGGTGACGTTAGTCGCAAGCGTAAACTTCTCGAGAAGCAGAAGGCTGGCAAGAAGCGTATGAAGCAGATTGGCACCGTGCAGGTGCCACAAAAGGCTTTTCTCGCCGTGCTTAAACTTGATTGACACAGCTTCCAGACTGACAACTTTATTCCTTCTTCACATAACCCTAAAGGTGGATTCTATTTGCTTAGGACCCACCTTGATTTTTGTTAAAAAATAAGCTCTTTTTTTTCACGATTATTCTTAGAAATGTATTATCTTTGTAGGTTAATTTTAATGTTCAGGCGTGACTGTGATGATTGAGGCATCTTTTCGCTGGATTTGCAGCTCGCCGCAGGTAAAATTTTAATTTTTAAGAAATGAATAACGATCGAATTATTGAGATCAATATCGAAAACGAAATGAAAACCAGCTACATCGACTACTCGATGTCGGTTATCGTTTCGCGTGCCTTGCCCGATGTGCGCGACGGCTTTAAGCCAGTGCACCGCAGGGTCCTTTTCGGTATGGAAAAGCTGGGGAACTTCTCTAATGCCCCTTACAAGAAAAGCGCGCGCATTGTGGGTGATGTGCTTGGTAAGTATCATCCACATGGCGATTCATCGGTTTATCTTGCCATGGTCCGTTTGGCACAAGACTGGGCCATGCGTTACCCGCTCGTTGACGGACAAGGCAACTTTGGGTCGGTCGATGGCGATAGCCCAGCAGCTATGCGTTACACCGAGGCACGCCTGGGCAAGATGGGTGAGGAAATGATGCGCGACATGGACAAAGACACGGTAAACTTTGTTCCTAACTTCGACAACACCCTTGATGAGCCCGAGGTGTTGCCAACACGATTCCCTAACCTGCTGGTCAACGGAGCTTCGGGTATTGCTGTGGGCATGGCAACCAACATGGCCCCACACAACCTCACCGAGGCAATCAATGCATGCCTTGCCATGCTTGAGAATCCAGAGATTGACACCGAGGGATTGATGAAGTATATCATTGCCCCCGATTTCCCCACTGGAGGCATCATTCATGGATATCAAGGTGTTAAAGACGCTTTCGAGACTGGCAAGGGAAGAATTGTAATTCGCTCAAAAGCCGAAATCGAGAGCGAGCATGGCCACGATCGCATTGTTGTAACCGAGATTCCCTACAATGTGAACAAACGTGAGCTCATCGAGAACATAGCTGGCTTGGTTGAAGACAAGCGCATCGATGGAATCTCTAACATCAACGACGAGAGCGACCGTCACGGCATGCGCATCGTCATTGATGTGAAGAAAGACTTCAATGCCAATGTACTGCTCAACAAGCTCTACAAGATGACCGAGCTGCAATCGTCGTTTAGCGTGAACAACGTGTGCCTCGTTAAAGGCCGGCCACAAACCGTGAACCTCAAGCAGATGCTTGAGTGCTTCCTTGAACACCGTCACGAAGTGGTGATTCGCCGCACCGAGTTTGAGCTTAAGAAAGCTAAGGAACGTGCCCACATTCTTGAGGGTCTGATTATTGCAAGCGACAACATCGACGAAGTGATTCACATCATTAGGAGCAGCAAGACCACCGACGAGGCGCGCCAGCGCTTGGGTGAGCGTTTCAATCTCGACGAAATCCAGACACGTGCCATCGTTGAAATGCGACTGCGACAGCTCACCAATCTTGAGCAAGATAAACTTCATGCCGAGATGGACGAGCTCTTGAAGACCATTGCTCACCTCGAGGAAATTCTTTCTAACCCCGATGTGTGCCGCAAGGTAATAGAAGATGAACTCATAGAGGTGCGTGACAAGTTCGGTGACGAGCGTCGCACTCAAATCGAGTATGCTGCCGAGGAGATGAACGCCGAGGATTTCTACCCCGACGACCCAATGATTATCACCATCTCGCACTTTGGATACATCAAGCGCACTCCACTGAGCGAATATCGCACCCAGAACCGAGGCGGAGTGGGAGCCAAGGGCAGTGCCACTCGCGATGAGGACTTCATCGAATATATCTATGAAGCAACAAATCATAACTACATGCTCTTCTTCACCGCATTGGGACGTTGCTACTGGCTGCGTGTGTTTGAAATTCCCGAGGGAGCAAAGAACTCCAAAGGGCGTGCCATCCAGAACGTGCTCAACATCGGTCCTGAGAATCGCATTTACGCCTTCATCCGAGCTACTAAGCTAAAGGATCCAGAGTACAACCAAAATCACTTTATCGTGTTTGGCACTAAGAATGGTATTGTCAAACGCACCCGCCTCTCGGAATTCTCACGTCCGCGTATAAATGGCGTTAATGCACTTAACATTCGTGAGGACGACCAACTGATTGGAGCTGTGCTCACTGAGGGCGACAGCGAGATTGTACTTGCCAACCGCAATGGTCGTGCCATTCGTTTCTCTGAAACAAATGTAAGGCCCATGGGTCGCACTGCTACTGGAGTGAAGGGTATGACCCTTGATGGTGGTGACGACGCCGTGGTTGGCATGATTTGCATGCGCTCAAGTGCGAGCGATGATGTACTCGTGCTCTCAGAGCAGGGCATGGGCAAGCGCTCGAAACTCGACGACTACCGCATAACAAACCGTGGTGCAAAGGGGGTGAAGACAATCAATATCACCGAAAAAACTGGCAAGCTTATTGCAATACGCAATGTTAACGACAGCAACGACATCGTTATCATCAACAAATCGGGTATCACCATCCGCCTTAAGGTCGCTGACCTGCGCGTTATGGGACGCAACACTCAGGGTGTGAGACTGATTAACCTCGAGAAGAAAAACGACGAGATTGCATCGGTGTGCAAGGTTGACACCGACCCCGAGAAGATTGAAGACTACATCCCTGATGGTGAAGGACTGCAGCAAGACTTGCTTTTCGACGAAGAAAACAAGGAGTCTAATGAAAAAATCGACAATCAATTAAACGAAACTGACGATTCGCAGTCTTATGACCAAGAAGGTAAATTACCCTTCGATGATATCGACAACTAATAATATGAATTAAAGTGATAATAAACAATTATTAATAACTATAACACTTATTTATTATGAAAAAGATTTTCTTATTCGTGGCTTGTGCATCAATCATGGTGATGGGTGCTAAGGCTCAAAGCGCTGAAGAGCTCTACAATGCCGGCAAAGCTGAGTTTGCCAAATATGACAAGCTCTTTGGCGAATATCAGTTGGCTCATAGCCAAAATGAAAATGCTCCCGATCCCACCATTGGTGAGCGTGCAACTGCGCTGATGAATGGATTTGAGCTGTTGCAACAAGCTCTGCCTCTCGATACCATCATTGAGAAGAACAAGGATGGCAGTCCCAAGATTGACAAGAAGACTGGCAAACCCAAATTCAAGACCAAATACTCTAAAGATATTGTGAATTTGCTCACAGGTCACATCAATGATGTGCTCAACGTGGGTAACGCAGGTCTCATGGGCAATGATTACGCCACTTCGTTCAAGGCGTTCAACTTCTTCAACCAGTTAGTAAACTCATCGCTTGTGAAGGACATTCCATTTGACCAAGCGACTCTTGGAGAAGTAGCTTTCTACGAAGGATACTCGGCTTTCCAAATCAAAAATTATAATGCAGCATTCAAGGCTTTCAGCAGTGCTCTTGCTAAAGGCTATACCGAGAATCAAACCGAGGACTTCAAGAATGCCAGTGTTGCCAACATTGTTCAAGGCTACTGCGACAGCAAACAATATAACGAGGCTATTACTTATGTTGACAACGCCATCACATTGGAACCAACAAGTGCCTTGCTCTATGATATGAAAGGGTTTATTGTGGAGCAGAAAGACGGACTCAACGCCGCTGAAGCTTTATACAAAAAGGCTACAGAGCTTGATCCAAGCTTCCCTAATGGATTCTACGACCTGGGACGTGTAATCTATGATCGTGCTGAGAAGATTATTGAGCAAAACCCCAACAAGACCAGCAAGGAGCTTGCTCCAACCTTAGTACCTCTTTACAACGAAGCTTTACCATTGTTTAAGAAAGCCAAGGAACTTGATGCTGATGGCAGCAAAACTGAGGCCAGCAAATTCATCGACGCAATCGAATATCAGTTGGAGTTGCTTCGTTAACAAGCTGATATAGCAAATAATTAAATTCAACGCTGTGCATAGCATCTTTCAACAATGTTGTGCACAGCGTTTTAAAAGTTTTATTATATCTGATGAGAAATTTAGTTCTTGTGTTATTTATAGCTTCTTGCAGCATCCTTGAGGTTGCCGCTCAACAACGAGTTGTCAATGAAGTAAAAAAAGAAATAAGCGGACTCTCGCTCACAGTCGACAACTACAAGAACTCATTAAAAAAAATCACTAAAACCCTCGAGAACGACGAGACCAAAGAGAAGGCCGAGCCATGGTGGATTGCAGGCAAAATTCAATATGCAATCTACGACAAAATGATGAACAACAAGGCGGCAGGAGAGAAGATTAATCAAGTCGAAGCCGGACTGGCTCTAATAGATGGTTATGACAAGTTTCTGACCGCTCTCGATAAGGATTCGACAAAAGTAACCGACAAGAAGGGAAATCCTGTTATCGACAAGAGAACTAAAAAGTGTAAAGTAAAAACAAAGTACTCACAAGACATAGTCAATAGGGTAGTAGACCACATGATTGATTATAGTGCTGTGGCTGGCGACTTCTATCTGGCAAATGACTGGGAGCATGCCTACCGAGCTTGGGACATATATTGCGAAATTGCAACCAGTAGCTGGGCCAAAAGCAAGAAAATGACCGAGCCCGACTCTGTTGTAGGATACAACCGTTTTTTCCAAGGTTTAGCTGCCTATCAAGCTCATCAGTACGACAAAGCCGTCCTGCAGCTATCCAACGCACGAAATCTTGGTTACAAGAAAAAAGCTCTCTACGACACATGGATCGACGCCTTGCTGAAGCAACATGACACCATCTATTTAGTAAGTGTTGCTCATGAGGCTCACGACATGCTTGGAGCTAGCGACCCCAGATATGTGCACATCTTGATCAATCATTACCTCAAGAGCAAAAACTACAGTGAAGCTAACGAGCTGCTCGATGAGGTAATCGAAAGCGACTCGCTTGTTGCCGATTATTACGACCTGAAAGGACGCATTGTGGAAATCGAGAAGGGAGTTGATGTGGCTATCCCATTTTATAAAAAGGCCGTTGAGCTTAACCCCGAGCATCCCATGGCACTCTTCGACATAGGAAATGCACTCTACACAAAAGCTATTGCTGAAAACGACCACAAGTCATCACAAGCAATGGAATTATACAACCAAGCATTACCATATCTTGAAAAAGCCTATAAACTAATGCCACGCAACGAGGCCTTGAAAAACATCTTGAGTCGTATCTACTATGTGATGGGCAGCAACAAAATCGACATGCTGTAGGCAACATTAGTCATAACATATATTAAAACAAAGAAGAGACGAGTGCCAAGCACTTGTCTCTTTCTTTTTCATCTTCGCTGTTGATTACTTTAATCAGATGCCCATTCTCACGATTCCTCGTTTGGAGTTCTTAACAAACGACACGATCTCGTTGCGTTCAGGAAACTCATCGAGCTCAGCGTTAATCTTGGCAAGTGCGTCACTTATGTTCAGGCGAGAAAGATACAGGATGCGATAGACTTGTTGAATCTTGTTGATCTGTTCCTCGCTGAACCCGCGGCGATGCAAACCTATCGAATTCACGCCTTCATAAGAGATAGGATAGCGGCCAGCCATGATGTAAGGAGGCAGATCTTTATTAACCAGCGATCCGCCTTGAAGCATCACATGCTTGCCTATGTGAGTAAACTGGTGAACCAGGGCACCGCCTCCAAGCACCGCCCAGTCGCCCACCACCACTTCGCCAGCAAGCTGCACTTGATTAGACATTATAACATGATCTTTAACCTCACAGTCGTGAGCCACGTGGCAATAAGCCATTATCAGACAATTATTGCCTATCACTGTCTTGCCCTTTGAGGCTGTGCCACGATGAATGGTCACAAACTCACGAATTGAAGTGTTGTCGCCAATGATAGTCAAACTTTCCTCACCCTTGAATTTTAAATCTTGAGGAATATCACTAACTACAGCACCCGAGTGAATGTGGCAATTGTTGCCTATCCTGGCACCTGAATGAATTGTTGCATTAGAATCGACAATAGTCCCGTCGCCTATAACCACATTCTCATCGATGGTGACAAATGGGCCTATAGTCACGTCTTTTCCTATCATTGCATTCTTGCTTACGCAAGCAAGAGGGGATATACTCATATCTTTCTTAGTTCTTATTTTTTACTATTTATTTTTTATTATCTGTGCCATGAATTCTACTTCACTCACTATCTTCTCGCCCACAAATGCATAACCCTTCATCACGGCACATCCTCTTCTCAATGGCGTCATGAATGAAATGTGGAAGATCAGTGTATCGCCTGGGACCACCTTCTGTCGGAACTTTACGTTATCGATTTTCATGAAATAGGTGGAATAGCGTTCTGGCTCGTCCACTCCACTGAGAACGAGCAGACCTCCCACCTGAGCCATTGCCTCTATCTGAAGCACTCCGGGCATTACAGGTTCTTCAGGGAAATGTCCCTGAAAGAATGGCTCATTGCTTGTAACATTTTTTACTCCCACAATATAACTGTCGCCAACCTCAATGACCTTGTCGACCAGTTGCATAGGATATCGATGAGGCAGCAGATGCCTGATCTGATTGATGTCCATCACGGGTGGCATATTGGGATTATAGACTGGGGCTTGAACAGTTTGATATCTTAGTTCCTTACGAATTTGGTTGGCAAGCTTGGTGTTTATCGTGTGGCCTGGACGAGTTGCAACAATACGTCCCTTGAGCGGACGCCCTATCAACGCCAAGTCGCCAATCACATCAAGCAGCTTGTGACGAGCGGGTTCGTTGGGGTGGGTGAGGGGCTTGTGGTTAAGATAACCCAGCTTGTCGGGCGATGTGTGAGGCACACCTGCCACATCGGCAATCTTGTCGAGCTCGTCTTGTGTCATCTCTTTATCATAGATAACGATAGCATTGTCAAGGTCACCGCCCTTGATAAGATTGTTCTGAACAAGAGGCATGATTTCTCTGACAAATACAAAAGTTCTGCTCCCAGAAATCTGGTCCTTGAAATCGCTCATCGAGTTCAACGACGCAAACTGATTAGGCAAAACAGGCGAGTCAAACTCAATCATTGTGTCGATTGAGAAATCGTCGTCGGGGAGAACGATAAGCGATGAGCCTGAGTTCTCATCAACAACCTTAATGCGTTGTTTCACGACATAAAATTCCTTGTCGGCCGACTGTTCCTCAATGCCAACGGCTTCGATATTCTCACTATAAACAATAGCACTGCCGTCAAGAATGGGAAGCTCGGGTGCATTAAGCTCAATTATGCAATTATCGATGCCAGCAGCGTAAAGTGCTGCCATAGCATGCTCGATGGTTCCCACAGTGATTTCTTTCTGACTCTTACAGGCAATTACTGTACCTCTATTGCTTGCAACAACATTTTCGGCAACAGCCTCGATTAGAGGAGAACCTTCCACATCTGTTCTTTTAAAAACATAGCCTGTGTTTTCGGGAGCAGGGTTAAAGACTGCCTCTACCTGCAAACCGGTGTGCAAGCCTTTACCTGACACACTAAACTCTTTCTTTAAAGTACGTTGTTTCATATATAACTATCTTCAGTTATTTGTCTTCTTGATTTCATCTATAGCTGACTTCAGGGCCTTGATGTCGTCGCTCATCTGCGGCAGACGCTTTTGATAGACATAAAGTCGAGCAGCATCCAGGACATTCATGGGCGGACTACCTAACAGGCGCTGGTTGTCACCTATATTGCCAGGGATTCCCGATTGAGCACCAAAGCCATTATTGTCGCCAACTGTTATGTGACCGGCAAAACCAACCTGGCCTCCCACCATATTATGTTTTCCAATCTTTGTTGAGCCAGCCACACCCACTTGTGCAGCCATCACAGTGTTCTCACCCACCTCCACATTGTGTGCAATTTGAATAAGATTATCAAGTTTAACACCTTTCTTGATAATAGTAGCTCCCATAGTTGCGCGGTCGATAGTAGTGTTAGCGCCTATTTCCACATCGTCTTCGAGTATGACAATTCCTATTTGAGCTATTTTCTCATAAGTGCCATCTTTCTTGGGTGCAAAGCCAAATCCGTCGGCACCTATAACAGCGCCACCCTGAATGATACAGTTATTGCCAATCTTGCAGCCATGATAGATTTTCACTCCTGGATACAGAACGACATTGTCGCCCAGTGTCACATTGTCACCAACATAAACTTGTGGATAAATCTTTACATTCTTGCCAATCTTGACATTCTTACCAACATAGGCAAACGCCCCCACATAGCAATCTTGAGGCACTTCAACTTCAGGTGCAATGAAAGATGGTGATTCTACACCTTGCTTTGCTGGCATCTGACTATTAGCGATGTTAAGAAGTCGAGCTATGGTTTCATAGGGGTCATCCACTTTAATGAGATTAGTATTAATCTCTTTTTCTGGCTCAAAGTCTTTTCTCACAAGCACAGCGGTGGCCTTGGTCGAATAAATATAGTGAGTATATTTAGGATTCGCAAGAAACGTCAGACTTCCTGGCGTGGCTTCTTCAATCTTTGAATAGCCAGTAATAATAGCGCTTGAATCGCCTACTATAACACCATTAACAAGTGAGGCAAGCTGCTCAATAGATAATTTAAAATTCATGTATCGATAGTTTCCTGATAAAAAATAACTTGCAAAGTTGCGAAAAAACGGCGACACAGCAAAGTTTATACGATAAAATTTACTTAAAAATAAGATAAATGTACCATTGCAGAGCAATAATGCTCTCAAAAAGAACATCTATGTGATAATGAAACATTTATTTCGAGTTCTCGCCATTATTCAATATGTGAATTTGCTGCCTAACTGATTCTTCATGCACGGCACTCATTATTTTTTTGATAAAGTCTTCACTCATGTCAAGTTTTGATGCCTGACTTATCATCGATTTCAAAATTGTGTCATAACGGCTCGTCTGAACAACTTGAAGATGATGCTCTTTCTTAAAGACACCAATCTCACGACTAACACTCATGCGCCGCGACAATACTTCAAGCAAGTCAGCATCACACTGATTAATGCGTTCACGCAATAAATGGAGTTCTGTCGACGTCTGAGATTTATCTCTGATTATCAATTTGTTAAGAATTTTTTTTAGTACTTCTGGAGTAACTTGTTGTTCTTTGTCGCTCAGGGCCTCATTAGGGTTGCAGTGCGACTCTATGAAAAGGCCGTTGAAACCCATGTCCAGCGCCCACTGCGATAGGGTGGGGATGAACTCTCTCTTGCCCCCTATGTGCGACGGGTCGCACAACAAGGGCAGGTGAGGAATCTGCCTGTGAAGTTCAATAGGAATATTCCACTGTGGCGAGTTCCGATAAATATATCTTCCGTAAGTGCTGAAGCCACGATGAATTGCTGCAAGTCTTCTCACGCCACTGTTATACAATCGCTGAAGTGCGCCAATCCATAGATCGATGTCGGGGTTGACTGGATTCTTAACCATAACACAGACACCTGTGTGACCTTCGAGGATAGTGGCAATCTCTTGAACTGCAAAAGGATTGGCAACTGTGCGTGCTCCAATCCACAAGATATCGACTCCAGCCTCAAGCGCCAACTGCACATGCACCGGTGTTGCAACCTCGGTTGCTATAAGCATGTCGGTCTCTCGCTTAACCTCAGCAAGCCATTCAAGGCCGGCTTCACCAACTCCTTGAAAAGATCCAGGGAAGGTGCGTGGCTTCCATAATCCAGCCCTGAAAATCTTAATGCCAGCATCCTTAAGCTGCTTGGCTGTAGTCAGAACTTGAGCTCTTGACTCAGCACTACAAGGACCAGACACGATAACTGGCGAACCCAATTCTTGGAGCGATGAAATACCTGATAATAATAGTGATGACATTGTTTAATTTATTTTGAGTGCAAAGTTACAAATAAAAAACTCGATGACTGAATTTTTTTACTGAAAATAGAAGTAGGGGAATTCTCATTCAGCTATTATCACTGATTCCAAACTCAAACTTAACATAATACTGATTATATAACAAATGGTAAACAA
This sequence comes from uncultured Prevotellaceae bacterium, assembly GCA_946186575.1. Taxonomy (GTDB): domain Bacteria; phylum Bacteroidota; class Bacteroidia; order Bacteroidales; family Muribaculaceae; genus Sodaliphilus. The sequence continues at coordinate 22,800 of CAMHNO010000007.1, read as the reverse complement.
CAAATTAATATGTTTATAATTTTTTTAAGTAGTAATAAAAGTATATTTTTGCAATGTCAAACAAGTAAATTCATAAAAAGCTCATTAGAGATTATCTAAATCATGAGAGTGACGAATAAAAACATCTTGATATCAATTCTGCTGATTTGTTTAGCACCATTTTATAATTGTGTCCACTCCCAAAACATGGCCGACACATTATTAACTGACAATAGCCAAACAATAAATAAAGACGACAAATTAACCTCTCCAGAAAACAATATTTCAAATTTTCAAGATAGTGCTTCAACAAAATTCAATGCCAAGCGCCTCATTCTTCCAGGAGCATTAATCCTCGCTGGCGCAATAGGCGCAATAGACCATGACAACAATCTAAACAAATCGGTAAACGAGGCCATGACCGACTTGAGTCACAACAAGCAGTTCAAGGCCGATGATTATTTACGATTTGTGCCATCGGCAGCACATCTGTTAATGGGAAGCCTTGGCATAAAATCACGCCACAGTTTCAAAGAGCGTTTATTAGTCTCGGCAACAGCTCACGCAGCAATGCTCGCTATGGGCTACGGCACAAAATTCATCATTCATGAGCAACGTCCCGACATGAGTGACAATCACTCCCTGCCAAGCGGTCATGTTGCAATGGCCTTTACTGGAGCGGAATTGTTGAGAGAAGAATACGGAACGCTCTATGGAATAGCTGGTTACACAATCGCAACTGGAGTAGCATTTTTGCGATTGTACAACAACCGCCACTGGTTTAACGATGTTCTAATGGGAGCTGGCATCGGCATTTTAAGTGCAAGAATTGGTTTCTGGTTGCTTCCACTTGAGCGTAAGTTATTCAAAATAAACCAGCAATCACCACAAGCGGCAATAGTAACTGCTATTCCTGTATATAGCCCCACTCATCATGCCATAATGCTCTCGATGAATGCGGTATTCTAACCACCAACCACTCCCCTATCTCTTGAACATGCGGTCCATTGCACGTTTGTCTTCACGTTCCTTTATTGACTGACGCTTGTCGTATTGCTTCTTTCCACGAGCAATTGCTATTACAACCTTGGCGAGACCACGCTCATTAATAAAAATGCGCAATGGTATTATCGAATAGCCAGGCTGCTGGCACGCTTTACCTATTTTATTTATCTCTTTGCGATTAAGAAGCAATTTTCTATCGCGATGAGTCGCATGGTTGTTGTAGGAGCCATAAGAATACTCAGCGATATACATACCTTTCATCCAAAGCTCGTTGTTCTCAACCATGCAATAGGTATCGGTCAGGCCCGCTTTCCCCTGTCTTATCGACTTTATCTCTGTCCCTGTCAACACTATTCCTGCAGTGAAACTTTCGATAATTTCATAATCAAAAGTTGCCCGACGATTTTTTATGTTAATGTTATTACTTGCCATAAAAAGAGCTTCTTATTACTGATTATCAGCGATTAATAATTGTATTTAAAATCCAGCCTATCACGAAAGGTAATGACAACATAAGCAATGATGCTATCACCACAAACTTGAGATTACGCCCACTCTTGATGCACAAGAAGTCAACTCCCTTATAGGCCATATAGGGCATATAAAGGAAAAGGAAATACAATGGGGAGAACTCAGCATTAAGTAAATTCATCAATACCGAGAGAATGATAAGGAAAGTGAGATTATAAATAATGTAGTTGTTGAGCTTTGACTGAGACACTTGACTGCGGTTGAACTGAGGATAGAACCCTGACAGCAGATAACTGCACAGGAAATAGGTTATCATGAACTTTGAGAAAGACACAATAGCATTCATCAACGACGATGAGAGCGTGTGCGATGTGCTATCATAAATCATTGGAACAAAGCATGAAACAGCAAGAATGGCAAGAACCGGAAAAAAAAGGCTCGACAGCACACGTTGAGTGGAATTGCTGCTGTCATCTATTATTTGCCACCCCACCTTGGGCGATATTATAACTACTAAGATTTTTCTCAACATTGATTTAGCTTTTAATTTTATCGTGCAAAATTAATACTTTGAACCATAAAATAAAACAAAAACTGCCCAAGAAGAGAAAAAAATGACTATTTTTGCACATTCTTTACAAGTGAATCCCTAAGCAGATGAGATTTGAATTCTTCATAGCATCAAGGTTAAAGTTGAGGCAAGACACAAAGCGCCACTCCCCCAGCCTGAACGTGGCTCTTGTGGGAATAGTTCTGGCTATATTAATTATGATTCTTTCAATTTTTATAGTACTCGGCTTTAAGCAAGAAATCACAAGCAAGATCAACAGCCTTGACTCTCATCTTAAAATCATGAATGCTGCTATAGGAATTGACGACAACTACTCTGTTGTTGATGCCAGGGAGGTTGAAGTTGCACTAAAAAAAGAACCAACATTAAAGTCTCACATAAAGAATGTCTCACTTATTGGTGACAAACCCGTTATTTTAAAAACCGACGAAGACTTTAAAGGTCTGCAGTTCAAAGGCGTTGACAAGAACTTCGACTTCTCTTTTCTTAAATCCCACTTAGTCAAAGGACGCGTCCCTAATATTACCAATAGCGACAACACTCAAGAAATCATAATCTCACAAGCTATTGCCAATCAACTGCACCTTGATGTGAACAACAAAATCTTCACTTATTTTATCGACGAAAAAGTGAAAGTCAGGAATTGCAAGATAGTGGGGATATTCAACACCGATTTCGACACCTTCGACAAAAGTTACATTGTGGGAAACATCGCCTTGCTACAAAGCGTGAACAACTGGCAGCCACACATGGGCAATTATGTGGGCGTAAACATCGACGACGTCAATCATGTCGAACGCTTCTCTTACCAGCTCTATGGAGCTCTGGGAACCTACTCCGTCGGTAATGAGAAGACTTCTACTGTATATAATGTAACCAACACCCGACAAAACAACATCTCTTTCTTCACTTGGTTAGGAATGCTCGACATGAATGTTGTGATAATACTTGTCTTGATGGTTATTGTTTCTTCGTTCACTCTTGTATCGGCATTGCTGATGATTGTGCTCGAACGCATTAAGATGATAGGACTATTAAAGGCATTGGGCGCAAGCAATTCATCTATCAGGAATATCTTTATCTACTTGACTCAGAAACTCATTTTCAAGTCAATCGTTATAGGCAATGCAGCCGGAATTGGGTTGGCACTTGCACAGAAATACTTTCACATTGTCAAACTTGACCCCGACGCTTACTACATGAACTATGTGCCTATCAACATTAACATTCCGGCACTTGTGCTACTGAATGTGGGCATAATAATAATTTCTTATATAACACTCGTGGGGCCATCTCACATAGTTTCGTCGATCAAACCCACATCGACCATGCGATTTGAGTAGAATTTTCATCAGTTTTCAAACATCTATTCACACTAAATATTCTTAATGACTCCTGCATATTATAAGCAATAACAGAAGCTGATAATATCTATAAAGCAAAACATCATCAAAAGATGGCATGAATATTGCAATTAATTTGTTAAAATATTAACTGGCACATGCAAGTTGTGCCTTATCTTTAACATTTATGAGCTATAACGAAATAAAAATACTAGATAACAAACAACTCGACAACATAATTGATTATATGCCATCGACAGTGGTTGATGGCGTTGACTTCACAAGCGACGAGGAAGATGACGAGGAAGACGACTCCTACGACTCAGGAATGCAGTCAAGGAGTAGCACAGAACAGCACACTCAGCGACGAAATGTCACAAAAAATGACACCGCGACACCCACTATCAATAAATACGGAAAAGATGTTACTCGCCAGGCCACTGCTGGCGAGCTTGACCCTGTAGTGGGCCGCGAGCGTGAGATTGAGCGAGTTGCACAAATCTTGAGCCGGCGCAAGAAGAATAACCCTGTGCTAATAGGAGAGCCAGGCGTGGGAAAAACAGCAATCGTTGAAGGACTTGCTCAGCGCATCGTCAACCGCAAGGTGCCACACAATCTCATGGACAAGCGCATTATAACCCTCGACATGGCATCGGTGGTGGCCGGTACAAAGTATCGCGGCCAATTTGAGGAGCGCATAAAGGCCATTATCGATGAGGCGAGCAAGAGAGACGACGTGATTCTGTTTATCGATGAGATTCACACTATCGTGGGAGCCGGAAACGCCAGCGGCACCATGGATGCGGCCAATCTTCTAAAACCTGCACTTGCCCGCGGAGAGGTGCAATGCATCGGTGCCACTACCCTCGACGAATATCGCAAGAACATCGAGAAAGACGGTGCACTTGAGCGACGATTCCAGAAGGTAATCGTCGACGCATCAACCGCCGAGGAAACATTAGAGATTCTCGACAACATCAAGGGTGTCTACGAAAAACATCATGGTGTGAGATATACCCCTAATGCTATCAAAGCAAGTGTAATGCTATCTGAGCGATACCTGAGCGACCGTGCCTTCCCCGATAAAGCCATTGATGTCATAGATGAGGCAGGCTCAAGGGTACGAATTTCTAAAATTGTTCCACCCAAGGAAATCGAGAAACTCGAACAACAAATTGCTGAAGCGCAGGCCAACAAGCTCCAAGCCGTTCAAGCCCAGAACTTTGAGAGCGCAGCCAACTATCGCGACCGACAAGAGAAACTAAAGTTAGATCTTGAGAGGTTAAAACAAGAATGGGAAGCCGAAATCAGCAAAAATCCAGAGACCGTCGACGAGGAGCACATTGCACAAGTCGTTGCCATGATGACTGGTGTGCCCGTTCAGCGCATTGCCAGGAACGAGGGCTTCAGACTGATGGGCATGAGCGATGAACTGAAATCAAAAATAATAGGTCAAGACGAGGCAATCGATAAGGTAGCCAGAGCAATAAAACGCAACCGATTGGGACTTAGAGACCCCAATCGACCTATTGGCTCTTTCATGTTTCTTGGCCCCACGGGGGTGGGAAAAACATTGCTTGCAAAGATGCTGAATGAATTCTTGTTCGATTCTGTCGACTCTCTCATACGCATCGATATGAGCGAATATATGGAGAAGTTCAATGTGTCACGGCTGGTGGGAGCACCTCCGGGATATGTAGGATATGAAGAGGGTGGTCAACTCACCGAGAAAGTACGCCGACACCCTTATTCGGTGGTGTTGCTCGACGAGGTTGAGAAAGCTCACCCCGACGTGTTCAACATGCTCTTGCAAGTACTCGACGAGGGTGCTCTGACCGACAGTCTGGGTCGAAAAGTCGACTTCAAGAACACAATTATTATTATGACCTCTAACATTGGTACTCGTGAACTCAAAGACTTTGGTGCTGGAGTGGGTTTCAACACCCAAGAGCTCACCAAAGAACATTCCGACTCAGTGATTCGCAAGGCATTGAACCGCAGTTTCTCACCCGAATTCCTCAACCGAGTTGACGACATAATCACCTTCTCAAGCCTCAACAAGGACGATATCCTCAAGATTGTTGATATTGAACTTAACGGTTTATACAACCGTGTTCACGAGCTTGGACACGAGTTGGTAGTCACTCATGAAGCAAAGCAATTTGTGGCCGAAGCTGGGTTCGACATCCAGTATGGAGCGCGACCTCTGAAACGTGCCATCCAAACTCACATCGAGGACCCAATGTCTGAGCTGCTTCTCAAGCACGAAGATGTTGCCCATGCAACTATTACCATCGACGTCAATGATGGCGAAACCGTCGCCACAATCAAGAAATAAATACAGTTCAACACAATTGCACCAAGGAGGATACGTCATAATCATGACACATCCTCCTTCTTTTTTTTCTAATCCCCCTTCTTCCCTCTCTGATTTTTTAATGTTATCTCATCACCCCGCCATCCATTACCTTTGCGCGCACACGCGTTCATTGACATATTGCCACCTCCTATCCACCCCTATCTCCATGTTTCAAAATTCCTGCGTAAGCAGGCTGAGGCCGTGTCAAAATAGAGGAGTCACGATATGCGTGATTAGAAACCAACAAATTAAATAATGTTTGATTTATGATGATTTGTTAGATTTCTGAGCGAAGCGCACTAAACCAGAATTTTTGGCACACCCTCTTAAGGGGGAGTATGATTAATGGGGGGAAATATGATTATTCTTGAAAATTCAAGGGAATTTGTGCAAAATAATCAAAGGGCACATTATTGATGCTTATATCTGATTGATTTGCAGTTGTTTGTAAAAAGTAAGGGCACGGGCAAAATGTTTGGTGGTTAACAGAAAACGTGCTAAATTTGCAACGTTTTAAAGCATCATTATGAAGAAACTATTATACATTTCGCTCTTGGCTATTCTGCTCTCGGCAGCGATAAGTTGCAGCCGCAGGGCATTTTTCTTGCAAAAAAGTTTTTGCCACCGTAACTTTGCAACCAGAAAATTAGTTCTACGACAATTACCGAGCAATCATTCTTTATGTTTGTTTCATTAATGACAATTGTCGTTCCTAAAATTGGCTCAAATTGAGTCAAATGAACTGGATTTTGAGCCCCAAAATACCGACAATGCCACTTGTTTTAACGCAATTTAACAAATAGGGGGGGTAATTTAAAAAAATGTTTATAACTTTGCAATATCGCAATATAATTAAGTTTAACATAAAAATAAACGGTTATGAAAAAGATTATTTTTACCTTGCTGGGACTGCTGATGATAACCAGCGCCAGCGCAGCATCACAAACCACTTTCGTGCCCGTCCTATCAGAAGGTAAGTCATGGGAAGTGGCGACTATCAGTTGGGATTACGAGAATTTTCCTAATAGTAATGACACAACTGGCTATTACGCAGTCTCTGTCTGTGGTGACACCATTGTAAACAATCTCACATGCAAGAAGATTGAAATTGTTCCAAATGGTAATCAAAAAAGTTCAAAGACAGCTGTTGCTTATGAGAAAGACGGAAAGGTCTGGAACGTGAACAGCAATGGCGAGATGGTGCTGATTTTTGATATTGGGCTTCACCAAAATGAAGAAGTTGATGCTGGTTATGTGTTAAAAGAAGATTTTATCTCAGTCAATGGCTTTAACCGAAAACGGTTATTGATTGATTCAGGCATCGACAGTGATGATTATAGTTATTATGTAGTAGAAGGCATTGGAATTAGTTCCGACAAGTGGGTTTCCAAATTAGGCATCGGCAATGAAAACGAATATACAATTATGCTTTCTTGCAGCGAGAATGGAGAAATTGTTTTCACAAAAGAAGATTTCTCAAAACAAGATGACTATGTTCCCCTCGTTCGCGAGGGAGTGAAATGGGTTGAGTATTATAATAATTCAATAGAAAATATTGAGTCCTTAACCTCATACCAATTTGATGGGCAGAAAGAAATCGGAGGGAATATTTATAGCATGCTCTATGCTGCCAATATCAATGATGCGACACAGAATAACCGACTCGTTGCTTATGTCAGAGAGCAAGACAAGCAGATTTATATCATTCCTGTTGATTCTGAGGTTTATGGTTGTATAATATCAAATGAAGATATAAATGAATATAAGATTTATGATTTCAACGATATAACATCCCCTTATACATTGGAAGAAATATTTTTGACACCAGTCTCTAGTGAACAAATGCAATTAGGAGACAATTTGGTTAACTTGTACAATATTGGTAACACAAAAAGAATAGCTGAGGGGGTTGGCTGTCTTGACAATGTTTTTTATGACCCATGGCCAATGGCAATGCCAGACGGTTCTCACACATCTCTTGCCTGGTTTGAGGATAATGGCGAAATACTATTCAAAGGAGAAGATTATGAAGCAGCAGTAGATTATTTGTCAGAGTACGTGCCCCTAGTTCGCGAAGGGGTAGTTTGGGAGTACGTGGGATTTCGCCAAAACGCAGAGTATTCGCATCAACATTCGCTTTACGCCCTTGAATTCAATGGCACCACAACGATTGACGGAAAGGTTTACCACAAAATCTATCGCACCGATTATGACAAGCAGGGCAATGCTCAGGAACCATATTTTGTTGCATATGTAAGAGAAGAGAACAAGATAGTTTCAGTATATATTGATACATACGAACAAGACGAGGATTTCTATTATACTTATTGGTGGATGATGCCAAAAACATTGTACGACTTCAGCAAACCAATGTTCTTGCCTGATGAGGCATACATTCCATTTTTGGGGAGTGAAGATGGTGGACCCTATGATTACAACACAAATTACACAACATGCTCATTAATCGATGTTGAGGTTGGAGAAAGTGTCAGGAAAGGATATTTTATTGACCATGGAAATGATGAGTCATTTAAAACGATAGAAGGCATTGGTGTTGACTGTGATTTTGGCGACTTGCTCATTCCTTATAGGGCTTACTCCACAGGTTTTAACCCCATGGCGAGCCTCGCAGCTGTTTATGAAAATGGCGAACTCGTCTATAAAGGCCGTGCCTATGAAAAAGCTCAAAGGCTGAAAAATCCTGTTGAAGGCGATGTGAACGATGATGGAGTTGTAACAAGCACCGACATCACAGCTCTTTATAACTATCTGCTCGACAGTGATTACCAGTATTATGAAACCAGCGATGTGGATGGTGACGGTTCTGTCACCAGTGCCGATGTCACTGCAGTTTACAACATTATGCTGGGCAACAGCGATTAATATTATCAAGGATTTATAGTGAGAAATCTGACATACAATTAACATTAATTATTTATCAGTCACACATCGTCAAGACTCTCACTATAAATACTGGCATTATAAAAGCGGCTTCCAAAATGTTGGGGCCGCTTTTTGTTTTTTTAGTCTGTTCACGCAGGAAAAAACAGTTGTTTTGGTTGTTATTGGGTTGTTTTAGTTGTTTGATAATTCACGGACAATTCACAGTAATTTGTGTAAAAAACACCAAAATCGATTGTCTTTAATATCCGAAAAGCTTAACACGAATATTTTGTCATAAATTGTCTTAACAAAAACACTCTCACCTCTCCCTCTCACCTCTCTCCTTTATAAAACCGTGACAACATTTCATCGACAGTACAATTTGTCACTAATATGCCTTGTGGCATTTTTTTTGCATAATAGCGTGGCAGAAAATCAAGTAAATATACTTTACTATTCGAGAATTAAAAACTAAAAAAACATATACACTATGGCAAAAGGTTCAATTGGGGTAACAACTAACAACATTTTCCCCGTTATCAAAAAATTCTTGTACAGCGACCACGAGATTTTCTTGCGCGAGCTGGTTTCTAACGCAGTCGATGCAACTCAAAAACTCAAGACACTGGCAGTGGCTGGCGACTACAACGGCCCCACCGAGGGTCTTAAAGTAAGCGTCAAGCTCGACAAGGAGGCTGGCACTCTCACCGTGAGCGACCAGGGCATTGGCATGACCGAAGAGGAAGTCGACAAGTATATCAACCAGATTGCATTCTCGGGCGCCGAGGAGTTCCTTAACAAGTATAAGGACAGCGCAAGTGCCATTATTGGACACTTTGGATTAGGTTTCTACTCTGCTTTCATGGTGGCAAAGAAAGTTGAAATTCACACCAAGAGCTATCAAGACGACGCCAAGGCTGTGCTGTGGACTTGCGACGGGTCTCCCGAGTATGAGATGAGCGAGTGCGACAAAGCCGAGCGTGGCACCGACATTGTGCTCTATATCGACGACGACGAAAAAGAGTTTCTGGAGCAGTCACGCATCAGCACCTTGCTCCACAAGTATTGCAAGTTCTTGCCAGTGCCAGTAATCTTTGGCAAGGAGCAAGAATGGAAGGATGGCAAATATGTCGACACCGATAAGGACAAAGTCATCAACGACGTGGAGCCGCTGTGGACACGCAAGCCCACCGACCTCAAGGATGAGGACTACATCAAGTTCTATCACGCTATCCAGCCAGCCCAGGACGACCCATTGTTCTGGATTCACCTCAACGTGGACTATCCTTTTACCCTCACCGGTATTCTCTATTTCCCAAAAATCAAGAACAATCTCGACATTCGCAAAGACCGCATTCAGCTCTATTGCAACCAGGTGTTCGTGACCGATAGTGTCGAGGGAGTAGTGCCTGAGTTCATGATGTTGCTGCAGGGAGTTATCGACAGTCCCGACATTCCTCTTAACGTGTCGCGCTCTTATCTGCAAGCCGACCGCAATGTTAAGAAGATTTCATCCTATATCACTAAGAAGGTTGCAAGCCGCCTCGAAGAGATTTCCAAAACCGATGCTAAAGCATTTGAACAGAAATGGAACGACATCAAGATTTTCATTGAGTATGGAATGCTCAGCGACGAGAAGTTCAAGGAGGCTGCATCCAAGTTTGCTCTGCTCCAGAACACCGACGGCAAGTTCTTCAAGCTCGATGAATATAAAGAGCTTATCAAGGGCAACCAAACCGACAAAGACGACAACCTCATATATCTCTACGCCACCGACAAGACAGCACAGTATTCCTACATAAAAGCCGCTCAGGACAAGGGCTATGATGTTCTGCTCATGGACGGACAGCTCGACATACCATTCGTAGGACTGCTTGAACAGATGAATGAGAAGTCACGCTTTGTACGTGTCGACAGCGACGTGGTCGACAATCTGGTTCGCAAGGAAGATTCAAAGGATGCTGAGTTCAGCACTCAGGAGCGCGAGATTGCCACTACCCTATTCAAGTCACAGATTCCCAATATCGAGAAGAGTGAGTTTATGGTGACCTATGCCGCAATGTCGCCAGCAGCACAGCCAGTTGTCATCACACAAAGCGAATACATGCGTCGCATGAAGGACATGGCTGTGTTCCAGCCTGGCATGAGCTTCTACGGCGAGTTCCCTGATGCTTATAACTTCACCCTCAACACTAGTCATCCTCTCATCAAGCGAGTGGTAGATCAAGCCAAATCAGCTCTCAGCGACCAGCTAAAACCCATCGAAGATGAGCTCACCGCCACTAATGCCGTGATAAAGGCTATCCGCGACCTTGACAAGGACAACAAAGGAGTGCCCGATGACAAGAAGGACGATCTTAAGAAGAATGAGGACAAAGCACAGGCACTGCGCGACAAGAAGGAAGAGATTATCACAACCTATGCCAAGGAGCAAGATACAGTTAAGCAGCTCATCGACATAGCACTCCTGGGCAATGGTCTCCTCAAGGGTGAAGACTTAAATAAGTTCTTGAAACGCTCAGTCGATTTATTGTCCTAAGGCATAACACACAGTTCAACCCCTAAAACACATAGAGTCACAAATGAGGGTCCATCGCCCTCATCTTGTGACTCTTATTTTCATCTTCAACAGGATTAGGGCTTTCATGGCAATAAGTCCTTATTCCCCACGACTAAAAAAACTGAGACAACCATGCAAGTTATCTCAGTTCGTTTTCTATCATTTCCACCTCATGTCGGAACTTCTTTTCTATTGACAGACGTTGCTCAATTTGCTTGCAGGCATGTAGCACCGTTGCATGGTCTCGATTGAGCTTCTGGCCAATATTAGTCGACGACATCTGTGTGTTTTTCTTTGTCAAGAACATAACAAGCTGCCGGGCATCACTAATTTCCCGTTTTCGCGACTTGCCATAAATCAGTTCCTCATCAATATTATAAAAGCGTGATACAGTCTCGGTAATGAGCTCGAACGACATTTGCTTCTTGTTAACATTGACAGTATTGCCCACAACACTCCTGGCAAGTTCGAGGTTAATGTCCTGATTGAGCATGGTGGCGTGAGCAAGCAATGCTACCACAATGCCCTCAAGGTCACGAACGCTCTCGGTGACATTCTGTGCAATGAAATCAATCACTTCGTCATCAAGTGACAGACCATCTTGCGAGGCTTTCATCTTGAGTACTCCGCGTCGCAATTCATAGTCGGGCTTGTAAAGCTCTACTGTCATGCCCCATTTGAAGCGAGAAATTAGACGTGGCACCATACCATCCATGTCAGATGGACGGCAGTCGCTCGACATTATCAGTTGCTTCTGGTTTTGATGAAGATGGTTGAAAATGTGGAAGAAGGCATTTTGTGTGGCCTGCTTACCAGCAAGTTCTTGAATATCATCCAAGATGAGTACATCTATGCTCTGATAGAAGCTGATAAAGTCATTCACTTTATTCTTCTTAACCGCTGTTGTGTACTGCAGCTCAAAGATGCGAGATGTGGTGTAAAGAACGCGTGTGCGCGGGCGCAACTCCTTAATCTTAATGCCGATTGCCTGTATAAGATGAGTTTTACCGACACCTGTGGGACCAAATACAAACATTGGGTTGAAAGTCTTGCAGTTTGGGTCCTCGGCAATTGCCTTACCCACGCTCACTGCCAGCTTGTTGCTCATGCTACCGCAATAGTTCTCGAAGGTATAACGTGGGTTAAGCTGTGGATCGATATCGTCCATCTCAACAGGAGCAAATGGGTTAGCCACTTGCTGCTGTTGCTTAAAGAGAGGGCTTGTGAGCTTTGTGCTGGTGTTCTCGTGCTCTATAGTAACCGATGAGCTCGGTGTATCTTCAATTATATTATAGGTGTAGAAAAGTTTTACAGATTGTCCATAGACGCGCCTCAATACTGCACTAAACAACTGGAAGAAGTTCTGCTCTATCTGCTGAACAAAGTATTGAGACGGCAATTTCAATGTGAGTTTGTCGTCATCATAGCTAACTGCTACAATGGGAGCAAACCAAGCATTGAATTGCTCAGTGTCCAAATTGTCTTGAAGGATTTCAAGGCACTTTTTCCACATTAATATGTTTTTCTCTTCATTCATTTAACTTCATTCACCGCCTGTAAGGCTTGTTTTAGCAGTACAAATTTCGCTTGATATTTTCAAAAAAAAAAACGACAAAAAATTTGCTTTTTAAAAAGTTTATTAACTATTCTGAATATCAGCGCCTTAAATGCTCACACTAAAAGATATGGACAAAGGATAATGCAGCATTCTATATTTCAACCATTTAAATAAAACGCACACAACATGCACCTCTAATTTTAGCTTTTCTCCATGCTTTTAGGTGCTTTAAAAAGCGACTTCTTAAATTACTTGATTAATGAGAAAAAAAATATTATTTGGAATGATTCCAAATAATATTTTTTGTGCTTACTATCAATTTTAGAATACTTTTATGGTAATGTAGCGCTTAGGATTGGCTTTTATATCGTTAAGCAACGAATCAAGGCTCATCACTGCTCCATTGGCATTATCATATAACTGTCTATCATTAAGCATAAGACCAAGAGTTGAGTTGCGATCATTGAGCTTTGAGTTGAGCTCTGCTGTTAGCTGCTTAAGATTGGCTAATGTAGCATTAAGGTCATTAATGGTCTTGTGCAATTCTTGAGTGGGCAAGTCATTTGCCTTAGTATTCAAAGTGGAACTCAAAGCTTGGAAATTTGTTACTGTGCCATCAACCTTGCGCCCAATCCCGCTCAGATCATTGATCACACCAGGCACACTGCCATTAAGATGCTGCGACAATCGCGACAAGTTGTTCATGAGCACGTTCAAATCCTGAGCACTGGTGTTTATCTTGCCCACAATGTCATCAAACTGCGACACCGAATTTCCCAACGCAGGATTCGACACAAGCGCATTAACATTACCAAGAATGTCATTTATCTTAGGCATGATTTGATTTACCTCAGGCATAATCTGTTCAGTCACTTTGTCCATCAGACCTGCTGTCATTGCACTGGGAATCACATCTCCAACTTTATAATACGATTTGCTTTTAGCAAGATTCAGCGTCAATGATGGGCTGCCAAGCAGCTCGGAGTTAAGCGATACAGTCGAGCCTTTTGGAATCTTGAGCTCATTGTCGAGACTCAACTTCACACTTATTTCATTAGTATTATAATCATAATTGATATCCTTGACCAAGCCCACCTGATACCCATTGACAGTGACAGGTGTCGAAACATTCAGGCCATTGATGTCTTCAAATTTAACGATATAATAATTGGCAGGTTCAAAGAGGTTTACCCCCTTCAAGAACTCAATACCCCAATATAGCAATCCTAATCCCAGGAGCACCACAATAGCTATTATGACATTTTTATTGAGAAAAGATTTCATTACTATCTTATGATTTATAGTGTTTTTTGATTATTACAATTTGCAAAGATAAGAATATTTTTTCAACTAACAGGTATTCCATATTTACTTTAATTTAGTAAAAATGAATTGTACTGTAATTTTTTTTCATTCCCAGGCATCAAGATCGTCTTTTAATTGGGGAAGCAGAGAGCGGTTGAATTGAGGGCTTTTATTGCCTTCACGCTTCTGACGGCGATAGTCTTCAAGTAACTTGAATGCATACTTCCCGAGCATCAATATTGATATCAGGTTACACAACGTTATCAAAGCCATGAACACCTCACCCATGTTCCACACTAGTTCAAAGCTGCCCAGCACACCCAGCATCACCATCACTCCCCCCGAAAAAATACGATACACAAACAACACCGAGCGGTTGCGTGTCATGAACATGATGTTGGCCTCTCCATAATAATAGTTGCCAATGATGCTGCTAAATGCAAAAAACAGAATTGCAATAGCAACAAAAACTTTGCCACTCACACCTATCTGAGACTGAAGAGCCTCCTGGGTCAACACTATGCCACCCTCGCATCCAGGATGATAAACACCACTAAGCAAGATGATAAATGCCGTGCATGAGCACACGAGAATCGTGTCGGTAAACACACCGAGCGACTGAATCAAGCCTTGCTTTACTGGATGTGACACCGCAGCAGTTGCCGCCACATTTGGGGCCGAGCCCTCGCCAGCTTCATTACTGAATAGGCCGCGCTTTACGCCCTCGCGCATGGCTATTCCCACCATACCGCCTGCCACCTGGTAAACTCCAAAGGCATTCTCTACTATCATCTCAAGAACTACTGGAATCTTGTCATAATTCATAACTATAACAACAAGAGCAAGCATGAAATAACCAATTGCCATCACAGGAACTAACACACTGCTCACCTTGGCTATGCGGTGGATGCCTCCAAAGACTATCACCAGAGTCAACAACGTCAACACCACTCCCACAATCATTGGGTCAAGGTTAAATGCACTTTGCATAGCACCAGCGATTGTATTACTCTGAATAGAATTATACGACAACCCAAACGTGAGTGTCATCAGCACAGCAAAGATGCATGCCATCCATTTCTTGTGCAAACCATGAAAGATATAATAAGCAGGACCGCCAATGAACGACATACCATTACGGCGCTTGTACAATTGAGCCAAAGTCGACTCAACAAATGCCGTCGCAGCTCCTATAAGAGCAATCATCCACATCCAGAACACAGCCCCGGGGCCACCCACGGCTATAGCGCCTGCAACACCAGCAAGGTTGCCAGTGCCCACACGGGTAGCCACCGATACGGCAAATGCCTGAAACGACGACACCTGATGCTTATGGCCACCTTTGGGAGCCGACTCTACTAATAGCTTAAACATTTCCGGAATCATTCGGAACTGAACGAAACGGGTGCGGATGGTGAAATATATGCCACACAACCCCAGCACAACTATTACGCTGTGCCAGTTCCAGCCCCAAATGAAATTATTCACCTCCTCAATCACATGATTGAGCGGGCTTTCTGATGACAGATATTCCAGCATTTCGTCAAACAGTATTATTAAATGACTTAGATTGACAAATACTTATTGTAAATTTCGTGATACTCAGGCATTTTTTTAACCTTGTCGATGCACTTGTTCAGCTTCTCACACAGCTCACGGTCTTTCTTCCTGAGCGTGAGAGACTGGAATTGAGAAAAACTGATGGCTGTAGACACGTCAACATCAGGATGAGACTTTGCCATCATGCGCGCTATCGACTCGTTGATTACTGCATATTTTATATCACCAGTCGACACCATCAGGAACAACTGCTCAGGACCATACACCGAATCGCTCACCACATAAATCGTGTCGCCTATCTCACGCGACAAGCTCAAAATACGGTCGCGCATGGGGGAACCTTTTACTATGTTAACGGTGTCGCCGGCAAGATCAAGTGGTGACTTTATCGCAATAGCACCATTATTGCTACGCTGCACCACTACCTGTTCGTCAAGATACAATGCGTGAGTGAAGAGATGATACTGCTTGTTCTCTCTTATCACAGGAAATTGAGCGGCCATCACGTCATAGGTTCCCTTGTCAAGGCCATCAAGCGCCTTTTCCAAGCTCACTACAGGATGAAACTTCATGGGAACGCCACAACTGTCAGAAAGCAACTTCAAGAACTCATAGTAGAAACCGCCCAGTGTGTCGCCGTAGGCATAGTAGTACAATGGGGAATACTCTATTGCAACGTCGAGGGTGTCGCCTCCGCTGTTTTGCTCCACATTGGCACGAGAAGCAACGCTCATGCCACCGCTACTGGCGCACTTCTTGAGCGAAAACATGGCAATGACAACTATAACCAGCAGAACTCCATAAACAAGCATCTGCCACTTCTTCGCTTGTGATAGTCTCTTTAGCATCTTTTTCATTTTAAATCAATTTACAAAATCAACCGAAATGCCAAACTGGAAACGGCCTGGATTCAACGGATAATGAGGAATTGAGAAATAGTCATTCCCTCCTATTATTCCTTTGTTTACATGGCTGTACATCACATAAAACCGAGCCTTCTTTAGTTTGAAATTGGCATATACATCGGCAAAGGCAAAATTGCCACACTCCATATCACGCTGATTATAGAACACCATCAATGCAGGATTATAGGCTGGGGCATAATACTTCGTATAGTAGTTGCAATCCACTCCCACCTGCACGTCAAGAACTCGTGCCACCTTGAACTTGAGATACATGTTGCTGAAAATTGAAAATTTGGGCAGAGCAAGAATCTCATCGTTCGATGTGGTTTGATAAGTCAACTCATTGTCCCAATTAAATATTCCAAAGCCCAAGTGATTCCTAAGCGAAGCACTGAACACATGCACCGAGCTACCGTATTGCTCTGGCAGACTCTCTGTGTTGAAGTAGATAAACTTGTTTAGTGTCTCATAGCCCACATTGAGTTTTGTGTAAATCCATGGAAGCTCAAGTTCACCACCAAGGCGCAGGCGACGTTCTTTTGAGAAATTATTATCCCACGCATAATGATTGGAAACAAATTGTTTTAGAAGATAGGGAGGTGCCAAGTTCTTGAAGTAGCCATAAGCCCTCAGGCTCACCGTGTCGCCCAGCAGCTTAAAACGTGTTCTAACGTCACCCTCAACATTTATGTCGCCTGCGACATCGCCCATGACACCAAACTGTGCTGTAGCACTATAGGTCAGTATAGAACCGCGCTGCTTGGTCAGCTGTCCTCCCACCCACAACAACTGCTGGCTCTTGGTGGATGAAACACTCACAGGCAAGACAGCAAGTCCATCAGGTAGCTCTTTTCCGCTCACAGTATCAACTACATGATAAAACTTCTGCATTTCATGGGTTGCATAAAGCGAGAATCCAAACTTAGCATACTTGTTGAAACCTTCAAGAAGCGAAACTCCAAGGGTGTTGCGCAACCTCCAGTAGCGGGTCCTCTCATCGGTTCCCGATAGCGACAAATAAGTGTTCTCAAAAAATGATTTATCCTCAGCGGCATTGCCATTGAGAAACGAGTGCTTGACATTCTTGAAATTGGCAGTCCATATAAAACGGGTTACAGGAATGTAGGTGCGGCCTATTATGGTGTCGGTCACCGAGTCGCGTTCATAACGATAATGACCCACATTATAACTCTGATTAAGGTAAAACTCCTGGCCAGTGAGCTTGTTTTGAGCATTTGTCAGGCGAGTGGGAATACTCTTGTTATCAACCTTACTCTCACCACCTTGAACGCTTGCCGGATCGGTAATATAAAGGTCGTCGGTGATTCCACCACTCTCTTTTCCCACAAAGTTATAACTGTTAAAAAACGTCTGCATCTCATAGCGGTCGCCAATGTAACTGCCCGAGAGGCTCCACCTGAAATTCTTGTCCGACTGGTTGTTATACGACCCTTTTGAATATATATAATCAATAGCGCCACTAAGCTGCAAAGGCTTGCCAACATTCCCCGAGAACAGCACCTTGGTTCGGTCCTGGTTACTGTATTTGTTTCCTCCAGTGGTGTGAGAGATAAGTGTCATGGGAATGCGAGTGTTGTAGTAGCGCTGGGTCGACACACTTGGCAGCCAGCTCTCAATTGCGTCCTCAAAGAAAAAGTCGCTCCTCTGTCTGCGCTCAAAAAACACTTGGTTTTGGCCCGAAGCCCCAAAGTTGCCAGTTGTGGCCCACGCAGTACTCTGATGCGATGGTATCGACTCCTTGTGATAGTTTAAGAACAATGTGTCGATTGTCGACTCATAATGCAACCCCAATGGCTCGCTTATCGACCATGCATAGCTGGGTTCAACTTTCACTCCTTTTGCCTTCTTTATAGGCGACGTTGCCGCATTCAGGGTTCGTTGAGCATGCATCTCCATCACCATGAATGTGGCCAGAGCTATCAATATTATATATTTAATGTGTCTTTTTTCCATTATCAAACTGCAAATATAGCAACTTTAATGTAAAAGAATAAAAACAATCACCATTATTTATCACTTTTTAATAACTGTCCGCTTCTCACCGGCAAACAAATTCCATGATATTCCCCAAAAATTTTCTTTAACAAACAAGTGCTTCACCTTAAGCTGGCATTTTAAACTCTAAAGGTAGCATTTTGTCATTTAAGCACCACTCCTTGTTGGCAGTAAAGATGCAGTGTTGTAACTTTGTCACATCACTAACAACTATTATTCAACAAAAAAAGCTCACAAAATTATGAAAATGCTTAATGACTCCGTTCTTATCTCAACCGCTATCACCATCTTGTTAATCACCCTTTTCTCTTTTATCATGATGGGATGAGGTCAGGCTTAATAAACCATCATTACACACGCGCACCCAAGCACGACACAGACATAACATTACGGTTTTATTAAAGAAACAAAAAAGAAGGGCTCTTGCTCTTAATTTAGTTTAAATTCTCAGTTTTTGGCCTTGTTTTTGCAATTTATCAAAGTGATTTTACGTTGAGATTTAAAAGTTAAATTTTAACTATTGCTTTATTAAAATAAGAGACCAATTTAACACTTAAGATTATGAATAACGCAAAAAAATTGACATTGATGTTGGTTGCCTCTTCTATAATGGGATCGGCAGCAACTTTAGTCGCCACTTCGGGCGTAGAAACTATTAGAGACATCTACATCCAGTCGCACAACGACTCCACAACACAAGTGGTTGACGACGGAGTAGTGAAATCATCCACCAGAAGGGTGGCTGCAGGGCGTTATGGAAATGCGCTCGACTTCACTAAGGCAGCAGAGAGCACTATCAATTCGGTAGTAAGCATCAAGTCCTTTGCGACACCACGACAGCAGCAATTTTACGGCAACGATTTCGATCCGTTTGAGTTCTTCTTCGGACCCGGCTTCGGCGGACAAGGCCGTCAGCAGCAACAGCAGCAATCAAGAAAGTCCGACCCACAGCCCATGGGGTCTGGTTCGGGAGTTATCATCAGCGAGGACGGCTACATTGTCACCAACAATCACGTCATCGATGGAGCCGAGAAACTCGAAGTCACACTCAACGACAACCGCAAGTTCACTGCTCGAGTGATAGGCACCGACCCTAACACCGACATTGCACTGCTCAAGATTTCTGCAACCAAGCTCACACCCATCATCTTCGGCAACAGCGACGAAGTGAAGGTGGGCGAATGGGTACTTGCCGTCGGCAACCCATTCGGACTCAACTCGTCGGTCACCGCCGGCATTGTTAGCGCTAAGGCACGAGGCATCAACAAGGGCAAGAACGTAGGTATCGAGTCATTCATCCAACACGACGCCGCAGTAAACCCGGGCAACAGTGGCGGTGCCCTGGTCAACGTTGAAGGCGAACTCATTGGCATCAACACAATGATTTATTCACAAACAGGAAACTATGCCGGACACTCATTTGCCATTCCATCAACTGTCGTAAAAAAGATCATCACCGACATCAAGCAATATGGCAGCGTGCAGCGCGCAGTGCTCGGAATATCGTTCACCGAACTTAACGACGACAAGGCTAAAGAGAACAACATCACCGCTACCACCGAGGGTGTTTTTGTAAGCAAAGTAGCCGACCGCAGCGCCGCCAAGGAAGCCGGCCTCAAGGAAGGAGACGTGATTGTGGGGTTGAATGGCGCAACCATCAAGAACGGCGCACAAATGCTTGAAGAGATGAGCAAGCTCAGACCTGGCGACAAAATCACTATCAAGTTCTATCGCGACAACAAGCTCAAGACCGCCAACGTGACCCTCAAGAATGACCAAGGCACTACCAAGATCACCAAGAGTAGCGACTTCACATCACTGGGTTGCACGTTCGTGCCTCTCTCGGCACAGGAGAAAGAAGAACTGGGCGTGAGCTACGGAGTTAAAGTCATGGGAGTAAAGAATGGCAAATTCAAAGACGCTGGAATAAAAGATGGATTCATCATCCTTGACATCAACAACATCCGCGTCAACAACCAAGACGAGATCGAAGACATCTACAATGCCATCATGCGCGACGAGGAGAGCGATAAGGTCATGTTCATCACTGGTATCACAACTACAGGCAAGAAAATATACCGAGCTGTAGACCTTGCAGACTTTGAAGAATAATACTCATCAATTATTCAACACTTCAAAAGAAACAAGGTGGCACTCAGATGCCACCTTGTTTCTCTTTCTCCCCAAAGCACGGCTTAAATCACCCCACTCATACTTGCAGTACAATTAGCGAAACACAAATTCACAACAAATGCTAACAACATTGGCAAAAAGCAAGAGACACCGTTAATTCATGTTAATTCACAATGCTTTTACACATTTCAGCAAACATTATTATAATATTTTTTTGTAATTTCGCGAGCTTAAACTCTACATTCAAGTATGAGACAATTAAAAATTACCAAATCAATCACCAATCGCGAGAGCGCTTCGCTTGACAAGTACTTGCAGGAGATAGGTCGCAAAGATCTTATCACCGTCGACGAGGAAGTTGAGCTTGCGCAGCGCATCAAGCAAGGTGACCAAGCCGCTCTCGACAAACTCGTGAGCGCAAACTTGCGTTTCGTTGTTTCGGTAGCAAAGCAGTACCAGAACCAGGGATTAAGTCTGCCCGACTTGATCGACGAGGGAAATCTTGGCCTGATTAAGGCAGCTCAGAAATTCGACGAGACACGAGGTTTCAAGTTCATCTCTTATGCCGTGTGGTGGATCAGGCAGTCTATCTTGCAAGCACTTGCCGAACAGTCGCGCATCGTTAGGCTTCCACTCAACCAGGTGGGATCAATCAACAAAATCAGCAAGGCGCAGTCACGATTCGAACAAGAGCACGAGAGAAGGCCGTCGGCAGCAGAGCTCGCCGAGCAACTCGACGTGCCCGTCGACAAGATTTCCGACGCCATGAAGGTGAGCGGACGTCACGTCTCGGTCGATGCACCATTTGTCGATGGCGAAGACAACAGCCTGCTCGACGTCCTCCCCAATGAAGACTCTCCCATGGCCGACCAGTCGCTCAACCAGGAGTCGCTGTCAAAAGAAGTGAACAGAGCTCTCGAACAGCTCAACCCTCGAGAGAGAGACATTCTCAAGATGTTTTTTGGCATTGGGTGCCAGGAAATGACTCTCGAGGAAATTGGCGCAAAATTCGACCTCACACGCGAGCGTGTGCGCCAAATCAAGGAGAAAGCAATTCGCAGGCTCAAGGGCCAGAAAAGCAAGCTCCTTAAATCTTATCTGGGGTAACCCCCAACTTTAACGGTTACAATGCTCTAACCGTATTTTTCTAAAAAAAGCAACCACAAGGTGTACAACTAATGCTCAACCCGCACAACGCCGGTTGAGCATTTCTCTTACCACATGACTGCCCCACCCCCAAAACCAGTATGTGAAACACGCCGTCATCCTAAAAAAATTTCAATGACACATTTTATAATGAAAAATTCAGAGAAAATGTTGTGAGGCAAGAAAAAAATCACTACCTTTGCACCGCTTTTTTGACAAAGCATAATTTTTTTAATTAATTCTTTTTAAACAAACATTTTATGTACAACTACGAAACCGTTTTCATTTTAACTCCCGTTTTGTCTGAACCACAGATGAAGGAAGCGGTAGAGAAATTCAAGAGTGTGCTCACCGAGAATGGTGCCACTATCGAGAATGAAGAGCTGTGGGGCCTGCGCAAGCTTGCCTACCCCATCCAGAAGAAATCTACTGGATTTTATGCGTTCCTTGAGTTCACAGGCGAACCAACTATCGTTAACAAACTCGAGACCGCCTATCGTCGCGACGAGAAGGTGATCCGTTTCTTGACTTTCCGTCAGGAGAAGTTTGCTCACGAGTATGCACTTAAGAGAAGAAGCTTGAAGAAGAATGCTGCCAAGGCTGCCGACGAGGCACCTACACAGGATGCTGAACAAGCCGAAGTTAAAGAACAAACTAACGATTAATGCAAGGAGGAAACATAATTATGGCACAAGCTCAATCTGAAATCCGCTATCTTACTCCACTGTCGGTTGACACAAAGAAAAAGAAATACTGCCGTTTCAAGAGAAGTGGCATCAAGTACATCGACTACAAGGACCCAGAGTTCCTGAAGAAGTTCCTCAACGAGCAAGGCAAAATCCTGCCTCGCCGCATCACTGGCACTTCGCTCAAGTTCCAGCGCCGCGTGGCTCGCGCTGTTAAGCGTGCACGTCACTTGGCATTGCTCCCCTATGTAACCGATTTGATGAAATAATTTTAAAACTGGAGGTAACACACTATGAAGATTATATTGAAAGAAGACGTT
>CAMHNO010000006.1 GCA_946186575.1 uncultured Prevotellaceae bacterium | reverse complement strand
CGATAAAGTCATACTTACACGGCACAACTTCTTCGCCACGGGTATTGACATAGCCATACTTTTCGCCCCCATAATCACCCATTGTCACACGAACCAAGCCTTCGTGAAAATTATCAACATAGTCATATTTGCACGGCACAACCTCAACGCCACGGGTGTTGACGTAGCCATACTTCCCATCCATTCCCACATCAGCCAAGCCTTCGTGAAAAACTCCGATAAAGTCATACTTGCAGGGTATAATTTCAGTGCCACAAGTGTCGATAAGCCCCCATCTGTAATTTTGCTTAACAATTATAGCCCCATCAAACGACACACTGGAATAGGAGTCATAGTTTTGCAGTGTGGCCTCGAGTTGCGGAGTCATTTCCACTTCTTGGGTTTGTGCCGCCACAGGAAGGGCCAGAATAGCCACGAGCAGTGCTGCCACGGCGGTCTTGATTGATGTTAAAAATGATTTCATAATAATATCTCCGTTTGTTTTAGTTGATGCTTTTATTTTTTCTTTGGATGAATTTATTGTTTTCATCTATTGCAACAATTAGGTTAAAAGTTTTCACAAAGTTACTAAATAATTGCCGAATATTTAGCCAAACGGCGTGCTGTTAACATTTATTAGGAATCACATGACTTAATGTCAACAGCACGCTTGGCTAATGATGCGTCGTGAGCATATCACACCACCTCGAGGGCTGGCATGCAACCGGCCTCCAGCTCGGCTGGCTCGACTGGCTCGGACTGGACATTCATCATCTTCTTGAGCAGCGGGCACAGCGCGAAGAGCACTACCGATGCCACGCCGCCCATCACGGCGAAGATAAGGAAGAAGTCGCTCAGGGTAGCAATCTCAATGCCCATGAAGCTCTTGGCTGCCTCGCCAGTCTGTGGGAGCAGGGTGGCAAACGACCCCGCGAGCACATTGCTTGCCGCACTGCTCATGAACCACACTCCCATGAGCAACGACACCATGCGTGCCGGCGACAGCTTGTAGACCAGCGACTGCCCTATTGGGCTCAGGCACAGCTCGGCCACAGTGTGAATCAAATAGAGGATCACGAGCCACCACATCGATGCCTTGGCGCTGCCAGTAATGCCATTGGTGCCAAAGGCTATCACTCCATAGCCCACTGCCAGCAGCATAAGGCCCAGGGCCTGCTTGGCGGGCGACGAAGGCTCAATCTTTTTCATGGCGAGCTTTTCCCACAGGATTGCCATCACTGGGGCGAGCAGGATGATTGCCACGGGGTTGATGGTCTGGAACCATGCAGTGGGCATCTCCCACGAACCAAGCATGCGGTCGCACTGGCGGTCGGCAAAGATTGTGAGCGACGAGCTCGCCTGCTCATAGGCCGCCCAGAAGAACACCGTGAACGCTGCTACAATAAATATCACCGCAACACCCATCTTCTCCTTGCGGGTAAGGCTCTTGTCGCTGATGATATAGCAAGGCAGGGCTATCGACACCGCATAGACGGCGGCAGTGATGTAGTCGTTGAAATTGGCAGCCGAGGCCGAGAAGGCGACAAACAGTCCCACACCCAATGCCAGGCACACGACCATGGCCCACACTGAGTTCTTGGCAGCCCTATCGTGCGAAGCCGCAGCTTGCTTGGGAGTTCGCTCTGGAGCAAGCCCTATCTGGCGTCCATCGGGCGAGACGAGCATCTTGTTCTTGAAAGCCACGAACACAATCAAGCCAATCACCATAGCAATGGCAGCGCACAGGAATGCCCACTTGAAGGCGCCCGGGTTGTCCCAGCGTCCGTCATAGGCCACAAAGCCACATACCAGCGGTGCCAGGAAAGCTCCCACGTTCACACCCATATAGTAGATGGTGTAGGCCGCATCGCGACGGCTGTCGTTGCTGATCTCGTCGGCGGGATAGAGGTCGCCCACCATAGCGGCGATGTTAGGCTTAAAGAAACCGTTGCCCAGTATGAGCACCGCAAGTCCGACAAACATGAGCACAATTGCCATTGTGTTGTCGACATTTGGATCGATTGCGCCACCAGCAGCAGGGTCGGCAAATATGCTCTGCTTGGCAAAGCATGCCGAGGCAAAGAGCAACAGGTGCCCAACGCTCATGACAACGGCGCCCACAATCACCGAGCGTCGAGTGCCCCAGTGGCGGCTGGCGAGCCATCCACCCAGCAGTGGAGTGAGATAAACTAAGCCGGCATAGGAGCCAAATATCTGGCTCGCGTCGGCAGTGTTATAGAACACTGCCACAAGATAAAGTACAAAAAGCGCGCGCATTCCGTAGTAGGAAAAGCGCTCGGCCATCTCGGTAAAAAACAAGAGCCCCAGGCCCTTGGGATGCTTTGAAAATAGGTTCATAGTTGTTCTGTTTTTTTGTTATTGTATTCTATAGTTCTTAATACACAACCATGCCCCAAGGTAATCTTGAATTCGTGAGTTAATTGCCTGAAAAATTCGGGTCACCTGCAAAAAACTGTGTTTAATGTTGATGAGTCAATGAGCGTCGAAGACGCTGAATGCTTCGGAGAAGCTATTTGTCGTTAAGGCCATGCAAGAGGGTCGAAGACCCTCGCAGCTTGGCCCTTGTGCCATCTAATGAAAAAGTGCCTCGTTAGAGGAACTTCATCACCACTGTTGTTGCCCATGTAAATGATTTTCACTACCTTTGCCAAGACAAAACAATATTGACATGAGTGCCGTAAACTCAATCTATCACATAGTCATCAACACCTACCGCCGTGAGATGACCATCCCCGACGAGACCAGCGAGCACATGTACCGTTACATCTGGTCAATCATAAACAACCGCAACTGTAAGCTCTACCGCATTGGCGGCATAGGCAACCACATACACATGCTGGTTGAGCTGTCGCCGACGATAGCACTCAGCGACTTGGTGCGTGACATCAAACAGGGCAGCAGCAAGTGGGCGAAACAGCAGGTTTACTTTCCCATGTTCAGCGGATGGGGTAAGGAATATGGCGCATTCTCGTGCAGCGTGCGCGACAAGGAGAGAATCGTTAACTATATTAACCGCCAGCGTGAGCATCACAAAGAATACACTTTTGAGCAGGAGTACAAAGAGATGATAGATCGCTCAGGGCTGGAATGGAATGATTATAGGCTCACATGAAAAGCCTGTCGTGGAAGTTCCTCTTCGAGGCACTTTTCGTAAGATTCATCAGGGACCAAGCTACGAACCCCTTTGGGGTTCAATGTTGGGTCGAGTTTCAATGCCCTATCGGGCACCGCACGCCGCGCTGCGCGCGACTTATGCTTTGAAATCTCCCCGAGCACTTCGTGGTTGCATGGTCTTGCGATTGAAGTCGGGTCTTCGACCCGCCCGGCATCTTCGATGCCCAATTTCTCAAGCTAACACAGGTTTTTGCAGGTGTCCCAAAAATTCTCCTGTCTAAAAAAAGACATGATGTACAGGAGAAACAAGAACCACTGCTCATTGCATCTCCTGTCTTTCCTGTCTCTCCTGTATAAAAAAAGACAGGATGTACATGAGAAACAAGAGCGTTGGTCTCCTGTTGCTCCTGTCTCTCCTGTCTAAAAAAAGGACATGATGTACATGAGGGACAAGAGCGACCAGTCCTGATTTCAGATTCCATGCTTTATCCTAACATTTAACACTTTAAAAAAGCACCCCTCGGTGAAGCGTCACGCTTCATCGAGGGGCAGGAATGAAAAATAAAGATTCAAAAGTTTTTATCGGGTATAACTCCGCAATAAAATAAAATGGATAATATTCTTCGTTATTGGTACTTTGGCGAGCTGCCATATTTGTTCTCCTTGCGGTCGCTGTCGCGGGTTTGATACCACAGCAGCAGGGCGCGGATTGCAATGGTTGCCACCGCAATTACTATTATCAACCACTGGGGCAGGTAATAGTACACGTAACCCATGTAGGAATAAGCCTTCTGAAAGAAACCTAAGAAGCTTAATATCAGCAATATGCTTACTGGAATCAAGTAGATGAAATAGAGCAGGCCGCCGTGGTTGGTGTCGTGCAGGCGGCGCACATTGGCAGCCACAGTGGGTAAGATGACAAACAGCAATGGCAATATCATCACAAAGACGAGGATGATGCGCAAAAATCTCATCAAGTTCATCGACTCATCATGCAACGCTGCTGTTTCGAGCAAGCCAGAAAGCAAGGCTATGCCACCCATGAGAAGGAGCACAAATAGCATGAACCACCAGAACTCACTGCGGCGACCGCGGCTCGAGAAGTTGAACTGGTTTTTGAAGCAATATTTCACCGCCTCGCCAAAACTCATGCGAGGCCTCACGCCCGACTGCACAAGCTGCTTGTCGCTGGCCAGTTGCTTGATTTCCTGAGCCGATAGCTTTACCTCGGGCCCTTCCTCGCGATTCTGAGCCATGAGCTTGGCAAGCTCGGGCAGGGCCGCAGCGCTCACCCAGCTGCCAACTTTCTGAGTCCAAACCCCAGTCATTGGGGTTATTCCCTGCTCCATGAGCTCTTGAGCACTAAAAGGACCAACCGTGTCGTTGTTCTTTTCTAAAAAATATTCTGCCATGATTATAAAACTGCTTTAATGGTAATAATTAACCTTTTTTCTATTTGGACTTTGCAAAGATAGTTACCAGAGTGTTCTATTGCAAAATTATTTTCACTAAACATGACTCACGAGGCGAGTTTCATGACAAACATGGGGGATTAGATGATTTCCTTGAGTCATCAAGTATTAACGACAACAAGACCCACTGCCGCCATCATGGGGCGGGCAGTGAGCCTTGTGTGATGCGGAATTACGATAAATTCCTGTTATATAGGCGGAATTACTCGGCCTTACCGTTGCTGCCAAGCACCTCGATGATCTTGTGCTTGTAGAGCTTGGTCATCTCGTCGCGAGCGGGACCGCAATACTTGCGGGGGTCGAACTCGCCGGGCTTCTCGTCAAACACCTTGCGCACGGCAGCGGTGAAGGCCAGACGGCTGTCGCTGTCGATGTTGATCTTGCACACAGCACTCTTGGCAGCCTTGCGCAACTGCTCCTCGGGGATGCCCACTGCATCGGGCAGCTTGCCACCGTGAGCGTTGATAGTGTCGACATACTCTTGAGGCACCGACGACGAGCCGTGCAGCACAATGGGGAAGCCAGGAAGTTTCTCCATCACTGCGTCGAGCACGTCAAATGCCAGTGGCGGGGGCACGAGCTTGCCAGTCTGTGGGTCGCGTGTGCACTGCTCAGGCTTGAACTTGTAAGCGCCATGGCTGG
The DNA here is from genome assembly GCA_946186575.1 of uncultured Prevotellaceae bacterium. Taxonomy (GTDB): domain Bacteria; phylum Bacteroidota; class Bacteroidia; order Bacteroidales; family Muribaculaceae; genus Sodaliphilus. The sequence goes on along the minus strand of CAMHNO010000006.1, from coordinate 84,926 downwards.
TGCCAATGGAGATAGCCAGCGAGTCGCAGCCAGTGCGAGTTGCAAAGTCTATCACTTCCTCGGGCTTGGTGTAGTGCGATTCCTCGGCCTGCACGTCGTCTTCAACGCCAGCGAGCACACCAAGCTCTGCCTCTACAGTCACGTCGAACTGGTGAGCATACTCAACCACCTTCTTGGTCAAGGCGATATTGTCCTCATAGGGCAGCGAGCTGCCGTCAATCATCACGCTCGAGAAGCCAAAGTCCACACAACTCTTGCACAACTCGAAGGTGTCGCCATGATCCAGGTGCAGGCAAATCTGTGGATGCTCCCATCCCAGTTCCTTCGCATACTCAACCGCACCCTGAGCCATGTAGCGCAGCAGTGTTTGGTTTGCATAATTGCGCGCACCTTTCGAAACTTGCAGAATTACAGGCGATTTAGTCTCGGCACTTGCTTTGATAATAGCTTGCAACTGCTCCATGTTGTTGAAATTGAAGGCGGGAATAGCATAACCTCCATTGATTGCCTTAGCAAACATCTCCCGGGTGTTGACCAGGCCTAATTCCTTGTAACTTACCATAATGTTAGTGAAATTAAAAAAAGTAAAACTATCTCATTATTTACTGACCGCAAAGTTACTATTTTATTTCGTAAAACCAAAAATCTTCACAAAATAATGGACGCATATTTTTACTTGCGCTGCACAAGACCTCGCTAAATTAGCCCACAAAGCACGCTTCGTGCCCAATGGCAAAACAAAAAAATCCGCACCATGCAATTATTTCATATCATTACACGTTATTATAAATAATAAATTAGTAAATTTGCACCTAAATTGTTTTGAGATTAAAACATGAAGATAAGTCTATATAGCCCCATCGGCATCAGCGAGATAGGCCACAGGCCCAGGCAAGAAGATGCCCTGTGCCCCTCGATCGAGACCATGAGCGCCAGCGACCGAGTGTTTGTCGTGTGTGACGGCTTGGGTGGTCACGAACATGGCGATGTGGCAAGTGCCACTGTGGCTCATGCCCTCTACGAGAAGATGACAGAAGCCATGAGCGACGGCAGCATCCACGGTAGCGACGTGACCCACGCTGTGAAACATGCCTATGAGCAACTTAACGACGCCTCGCGGCGCTTTCAGCCCAGCGCCAAGCCCATGGGCACAACCATGGCAATGCTCGCCCTGGGCAACAATGGCGTGATAGCGGCACACATTGGCGACAGCCGCATCTATCACATCAGGCCCTACGAGAAGCACGTGCTCTACCGCTCTCGCGACCACTCGCTGGTGAGCGACCTGTTTCTTGCAGGCAAACTCACCCGCAGCGAGGCCGAGGCATCGCCCAAGAAGAGCATGCTCACACGCGCCATGCTGCCACTGCCCCACCGTGAACAAGTTGCCGACGTGGCATTCATCACCAATGTGGAGCCAGGCGACTACTTCTTGTTGTGCTCCGACGGTGTCACCGCCACGGTCACCGACGAGAAACTACTCGAGATCTTCAACGACAACTCCAAGGGTCCTGCCGAAAAAATAGCCACACTGCAGATGCTCATCCAGAGCAGCGACGACAACCGCACGGCAATACTCTTGCAGGTGGAGAGCGTTTATCACGAGGCCGACGAGGTGCTGCTCGGCGACAACGAGCAACAAATGTGCGACAAGATGGTGCATGAAGCCGTTATGCCACTGGCAGCTACAGCCACCGGCATGGGCGCCGCTGCGGCAGCTACTGACAGCCATGCCAGCAGCCACGCCACACCCCAAGCGGCAGTGCCACCAGTGCCCTCGTCCTCTCCCGAAGAAGCCACCATCGAGCCTGCCGAGGTCACGCTCGACGAAGGCGTGGAAGTGGAAGTGGCCGATGAAGGTTTACCTCCCATGCCCGACGAGGAAGTTGCCACTGGCGACAATGGCAGCAATCGCCTTTCCACTATGTGGGCCGACAAGCCTACGCGCCAGCGCCTCATAGGAATAGCCATAGCAACACTCGTGCTCGTGGCCGGCATCTTGGCTTTCTTCTTGATGGGCAGCAACGGCAAGACACCCGCTAAGAAACCCGTCAAAGACTCCCTCCCCGACCCCGATGTGACCATCGACTCGATAATCCCCGACTTGAGCGAACCAGTCGACTCGTTCGACACCGGCAGCGCCGTGGCAGTGCCTCCAGCACCAGCTCCACCAGCCGCCGACTACCCCACGGGTGGGTCGGTGAGCGTGGGCGGCAGCGACTACTATTACGATGGCAGGGTGTATGAGCCCGACAACGATCCCAACTGGTCAAGCGGTGGCGACAACCAGGACGACACTCCACAAGGTCCTGCGGCAGATCAAAGCCCCACCAAACCGCAACCCCAGCAGCAAGCGCAGCCATCTCAACCTCAGCGGCAATATCCCAGAGGATTGGGAGGTGCATATCTGCAAGAGCGAGACAAGAATAATGGACAATCGGCGCCTGTGGGTGCGTCTAACCGCAACGTGGCAGTTCCGCCACCATCACGCTCCACCGGCAGCAAGCCCATTCTCACGCCCTGATGCATAATGCAACAAGAACTCATTACTCAAGAACTTTCAACTCAAGAAATCACAATTATGGAAAATAAAAAAAACGATGCAACCAGTGCACAAACGCCCAAGAAAAAGAATAGCTACTGGATGATGATATCGCTGGCTGTGCTGCTGGCAGCCTTGCTGGGAGAGATGGTCTACTACATGTCGATCGACTCTCAAAAAACCAAGTCGCAAGTGGCCGAGCAAGTAGCCGACGACGACTCCATACAGGCAAGCGACGACTTCATGGCGCAAGAGCCCGCACAAGGGCTTGACGAGGAGGAGACAGCACAAGTCGGTAGCGACAATGATGCAAGCGAGCCTGAACACCACGCCGGTGCCACAGCGAGCAATGCCTCGCGGCAGAGTGCCAGCGCCACTCGCACACCCGGCGCCACCACCGCCCGCACAGCAGCTGCACAGCAAACACCAAAGGCTGCTCCAGCTCCTGCTTCCACACCAAATAATAATCAACAACTTGCTCAATCTAACGACTATCTTGACTACGAATCGCCAGGAACCACTGTGACTCCCATCGAAGACCCCAGCCGCAGCTATCCTCCCAACTTCAACCGTCCTGTGCAACCTCAAGGCAATTATCGTGGTTATCAACCAGATGGCAATCAGGGATATGGCCACTACAATCCTGGTCGTTATAACATATACAGCCGTCGATTCCCCAACCGATAACATCACATCACGCATGCAGGACATCAACAATGGCATCATCAAGCTGGTATCGTCGCTGGCAGTGAAGAAGTTTCGCGACAAGGAAGGACTATTCGTTGCCGAGGGATGGAAATGCGTGCGCGACACATGGCACGCCTTCAACTGCCGCTACCTCATTGCCACCAAGGCATGGTATGAGCAGCAAGGCACCGCCGAGCACTATCACAAGCTGGTGCTGGCTCACAAGAGCCAGATGGCTCGCATGTCGCAGTTCACAACGCCAAGCGATGTGATGGCTGTGTATGAGATTCCCAAACGTGACTTTAGCGACGACGAAGTGCGACAGGGACTGAGCATCGTGCTCGACAACATTCAAGACCCCGGCAACCTGGGCACAATCATGCGCCTGGCCGACTGGTATGGCATCAGCAACATCTTTGCCAGCCGCTCCACGGTCGACGTCTACAACCACAAGGTGGTGCAAGCCACCATGGGCGCCATAAGCCGCGTGAAGGTGCATTACTGCGACCTCGACTTTTTCCTCGACGACTATCACGACTTGCCCGTGCTGGGCACATTCCTCGACGGCGACAACATCTACAACACCAAGCTTCCTGACCACGGTGGGGCGCTCGTGATTTTTGGCAATGAGGGACAGGGCATCAGCCCAAAAGTTGCCGCCCACGTCAACCAGCGCATCCACATCCCCGCCATGCCACGCCGTGGCGAGCACAGCGAGAGCCTGAACGTGGGCATCGCTGCCGCCATCACCATCAGCGAGCTGCGCCGCCAGCTCCTGTCAAACCATTAATCCTCATGAACAACGATATCTACAACTGGCCCGGGTGGAAAAAGCCTGAGGAAGACGACGACAATTATCAGGAGTTCGACAAGGACAATCAGCCCGTCTATGCTGGCGACGAGGAGGACTCCGAGCTCCATAGCGAAGCCGCCGACAAGCGCGACAACTCGACCATCACCATTGGCAACATCACTATCACACCCGTCGAGGAATCTGGCGAGCCCACACAGCCGCCATCTCTGCCCGACCCCGAGCATCCACTCAGGCGCTCGAGCAGTCGCCACTCCTACGACCAGGACCACTTTCTCGCACCCGACAACAACAGGCAAGAAGTAAACTTCAACACCGTGGGCATTGTGCTCTTTGTAGCGCTCATCGTTTACTTCTTCAGCAACCCTGGCTATTTGTTCTTCTACATTTGCTTGGCTGTGAACGTACTGCTCCACGAGATAGGGCACTATGCTGCCGGACGCATCTTCAAGTGCATGATTAGAGAAGTGTCGCTCTTCTTCCTGCCGGCAATTTCCTATTGCGAGAGCTCCAGCCACAACAACTATGACCCCGACTACTACAGCTGGCGCGACACCAAGTGGACGCTGGGAGTGCTGCCACTGGGCGGCTACACCACTTTTCTTAATTCCTCTTTACCACCGCAAGATGGCGACCACAGGCGCAGCCCGTTTGTCAATCACAAGCCCGCATGGCAGCGACTCATCATTAATATAGCGGGCATTCTTGTCAACTTGCTCATTTATGGCGTGTGCTATGCTTATCTCAATGTGCTCTCGCCATCGTCGCCCATGCCACTGATTGAGACTATCATGAATCTGGCACTGGCACTGGCGGTGTTCAACCTGCTCCCGTTCTACCCCCTCGACGGCGGTGCCGCACTGGTCACAATCTTCGAGATGATAACAGGCAAAGAGCCTTCACGTGGCTTCATGTACGGTTTCAGAATTATAGGCATAGGCCTGTTTGTCTACTTTTTCTTCATCAACCCATCGGTTATCTATGAGCTCATGGAAATGGTGGGGCTGAGGTGATTCATGCAAAGCATGCCCACACACACCAGGCCGCAACCATAGCTTGTGGCTGAAGGCGACCACTTGGTTACAGCAACGACAAAAATCCGCCCCCGGGATCATGCCCTGGTGGCGGATTTTCATTGTAGTAAACCTAATTTAAATGCTGCTTAGCGTGCGTTATAAGCCTCAAGAGCTTTCTCGAGCACGACAAGTGCACGCTTCAGGTCCTCAATCTTGAGCACATAGGCCATGCGCACCTCGTTCTTGCCTGCACCTGGGGTGGCATAGAAACCAGTGGCGGGAGCCATCATCACAGTCTCGCCCTCGTAGCTGAACTCCTCGAGGCACCAGCGGCAGAAGTCGTCGCAGTCCTGCACTGGCAGTTTTGCCATTGCATAGAATGCGCCCATGGGCATGGGAGCAAACACGCCAGGAATCTTGTTCAAGCCCTCAACCAGGCAGTTGCGGCGAGCTATGTACTCGTCGTAGACGCCCTGATGATAGGCCTGGGGAGCGGCGAGTGATGCCTCGGCAACAACCTGACCAATCAATGGGGGACTCAGGCGAGCCTGGGCAAACCTCATCACTGTGGTGAGCAGCTCCTTGTTGCGAGTGATGAAAGCGCCAATGCGGATGCCACACTCGCTGTAGCGCTTCGAAACCGAATCCACAACGATAACGTTGTCCTCGATGCCCTCAAGATGAAGGGCGCTCAGGTAGGGCTTGTCGTTATAGCGGAACTCGCGGTAAACCTCGTCGCTAATGAGATAGAGGTCATGCTTCTTAACCAGGTCACGCAACTGCTTGAGCTCCTCGTCGCTATAGAGGGTGCCTGTGGGGTTGTTGGGGTTACAAATCATGATGGCGCGTGTGCGCTCGTTGATGAGTTTCTCAAACTCCTCAATCGATGGCAGAGCATAGCCATTCTCAATCTTGGTGGTGATGGTGCGCACCTTCACGCCCATCTCGTTGGCAAAGCCCATATAGTTAGCATACACAGGCTCGGGAACGATGAGCTCGTCGCCAGGATTGAAGCAGGCAAGGAAGGCAAACTGCAGAGCCTCGCTGCCACCGCAGGTGACGATGATGTCGCTCGCGTTGAGCTTGATGTCGTAGCGGCCATAGTACTCAACGAGCTTGTCGAGATAGCTCTGATAACCCTGCGATGGTGAATACTCCAGCACCTTGCGGTCGATGTTCTTCAGAGCGTCGAGGCCCTCTTGAGGTGTGGCAATATCGGGCTGGCCGATGTTGAGGTGATAAACTTTGATGCCCTTCTGCTTAGCTGCCACAGCAAATGGGGCGAGCTTGCGAATGGGCGATGCGGGCATGTCGATGCCGCGTTGCGAAATGTTAGGCATAGTTGTTTTATAGTTTATAGTTCTTTAGTTTTGTTTATCATAGAAAGTTTCTGCGGACAAAGGTAGGCAAAATTCACCTACCTGCCAAGAAAATATTGCGGGTTCTTCTATAAAAGATACATTAATCCAATGTATACTACTTATTCAGCAGCATTTTAAACATCGCCTGCTTATCTTTCATCAACTTTAGCACATCGGCAGGTTTGTCTATGACGTCGGGATGCAAAGTTTCCATGCTCTTTTCCTTAGGCCACTGCTTCAGCTCAGGAACAACCTTTATCACCTTGCCTTTCTCGAAATAGAAACGGTATTCTTGCTTTGTGTCACCCTCTTGACGGACCAAGTAGGCAAACATGGGGTCGCCCTCCATAGAGTCCCACAAGAATTCCCAATAGTAACCATGCATGCCATGCGCATAGGTCTCCTTGCTTGTAACAAAGTAGAGCTGAGAGTCCAACGAGCCGTCGGCGCTATACTGCTCCTGAGTGAAATAGTACTTGTCGTGACGCTCATACACACCAGTTCCTGGCAAGTTCTGAGCCACATCCACGCCAATCTCATTGAACGGTCCGTCATAAGGCTTGTTCTGCATAATCGCAAGCCTGTCGGCATAGGCCTGGCGTATCTGTGCCATGCGCTTGTCATGGTTTTGTGCCACGACCACATTCACTGCACTCACAACCAGCGCCATCAAAAGGAAAATACTCTTTTTCATAACGCAATCTTTTTAACAATTAAACCATTGCTTCACAACTGCTTAGCATTGCAAAACCTTGTCACTTGCAAAGATAATAAAAAACCAACAAAAAAATGCCTAAAAACCTAAAAAACTTGACGTGCCAAAATATTTTTGGCTAATACGGGATTCTTTTGTAACTTTGTAGGTTGATTTGCAAGGCTTGCAGCAAGCAAGTTCCTGCACATGACCACATACGAATAACAACATCACAATTACTAACAAACTTACAATGAAGAAAAACCTGCTACTGCTGGCTGTAATGATGGTAACGATATTGATGGCATCGTGCAGCAATAAGAAAGGTATTTACCCCGAAGAGACCAAATACATGCCCGTTGTGCTTCAGGGCAGCACCAAGTGGAGCATCCTCAACGTTGAGACAGGCGAGATTGTTGCAAAAGACGCTTTCGAGAACATTCCCTCGCCAGTTGTTGACGACATGTTCTGGGTGTATAACAGCAAAAACCGTGTGGAAATCTACAATATTAACAACTGCAAGAAGCCAGTGAACAAGGAGACCTACGGTAGCGCGACATGCTTCAACGACGGCTATGCCATTGTGAGCAAACCCGGTGAGCCTCTGCAGGTGATTGACAAGCAGTGCAACACCGTGGCAAAACTGTCGCCCAGCTTCCTCTCGGCAACGATGTTCAACAATGGTCGCTCACTCGTGCACACCGACCTCGACCGCTACGGCTTCATCGACACCAAGGGCGACACTGTGATAAAACCCGAGATGACAACGGCTGTGGGCTTCCTCGAGGACAACGTGGCGCTGGTGTCGTACAGCTCGGCAACCGACTCCACTCGCGTGGTGAGCATCATCGACCGTAATGGCAAGAAACTCTATGACCTCGACACCGAGAAATACCAGCCTCTGGCTCCTGCCTACCGCATGGGAGTGCTCGCTGTTGCCAAGAAGGACAGCGTGGTGTTTCTTGACCACAAGGGCAAAGAGGTGCCCAACCCACTCGAAATTCCCAAGAAGGTGCAAGATGCCAAGTACCGCGACTGCCGCAATGCCGGCGACGGCAGGATTATCGCCATCAAGGGCGACCGCATGGGACTGGTCGACAAAGACAACAACATCCTCATCCCATTCAACTACCAGATGATGCTCAACCTGTCGTCAACAAGATATATTGTGGGCAAAGACAGCGTGCTCATGCTCGTCGACGAGAAGGGCAAGCAAGTGGGCAAAGCCAAGTTCATCAACTTCCAGACCTACAGCCCACAGAGCGAGGCTGTGAGAGGCTATATCAACCCGCAGATTACTGCCGCCAACCTGTTGAGCTTCATCGACAGCGACATGGCATGCTTCGCCAAGAAAGGTTCTACCCTCATGGATCTCAACCAGCTTGTGGGAGTGAAACCTGAGCAATATGTGGGAATGAAGCAAATAGACCAACCCATGTTCCCACTGGTCTACAGCTACATCTTCGACAGCGACATAGCATTGCCAGGGGCTGCACCTGCCGCAACTGCATCGGCAGCCGACAGCCTTAAGCTGAACTCGCCATCGCTCAAGCCCAGCCTATCGCTCAAGGGCGACTCAACGGCAAGCACAGCAACGGCCGCACCAACTCCCGCAGCCACCACATCGAGCGGCGGAGCTCACTTCAACTACGATGCCAACCTGATTGAGGTGCACATGAACTTCTCAGTACAGGAGTGCGCTCCAGGCACCGAGGAACAGCTCTTCCAGCTCATGAGCCGTGCCATGGGGTCGAAGGGCTTCAGCCTCAACGGCGACGGCACCTTCATCAGCGAAGCCGGCACAGCAATAGCCATGGGCTATGACAATGGAGTGTTCAAACTCTACTACTACTTCGACGCAGCATCGCTCAAGCCCCTTGCCAAGCAGAGCCGCAGCAATTAATCGTCAATGCGGCGGGCTTTGCGCACCAATTGTGGCACATTTTTTGCAGATACTCATAACGAGACTTTAAAACTTAATACTTAACACTTAACACTTAAGATCATGTCTTGCATGAGAGTTTTTCTGGCTATTGTGTTTCCGCCCTTTGCCGTGGTCGACAAGGGGTGCGGGTCGTTTCTCATTGTCTTCATCCTCACCTGCTGCGGTTGGATTCCAGGAGTGATAGGCGCACTCATCATTCTGAACAACGACAAGAAAGCCAACTACAACAAGGGCTATGACCGGGGCTATAACCAAGGCTACAACCAAGCCTCAAGGTTTCATAGCAATCAACAACCATCTCGCAGCAACCAGCCTCACCAAAATGGCGGCTGGAAGGGATGGTAAACCTATAATATTGAGCGCAATCACCACATGACAGAGCAACACATCATAGAGCATCTTGAGCAACGCGACATCAAGCCCACGGCAATGCGGGTGCTGGTGCTGCGCGCCATGCTCGGTTGCAACGAGGCCTTCTCGCTACAGAGCTTGGAAGAGAGTCTCGAGAGTGTCGACAAGTCAACCATCTACCGTTGCATCACCCTGTTCTTGACTCATCACCTGATTCATGCCATCGATGATGGCACAGGGTCGATAAAATATGCGGTGTGCGCATCAAGCTGTCATTGCGGCGAGGAAGGCGAGCACCTCGACGATCTTCACGCACACTTCTACTGTGAGGGCTGCCATCGCACCATGTGCCTGAGCCGCATCCATGTGCCAGTGGTGTCGCTGCCTGCCAACTTCAAGGTGCGCGACATCAACTATGTGCTCAAGGGGTTGTGCCCCGAGTGTGCAGCTAAAGCCAAGGTACAAACATCTATATTTTAACCGCATTGGTCTATGTAAAAAGCCCAAACACCTATTATCACCCATATTACTCAACTATAAGATTAAACTTCCCTACCATTTTGGGGTCAAAACAACACAGGAATTAAATTCCACACATCGAAAAGCCCAAAAGATAATTACAAACATTAAAAACATAAGATCATGAAGAAAAATCTACTACATCTCATTGCAGGCACAGCGCTCACGGCAGCAGTAATTGCTCTGGCTGTTCCCGCTTCGGCACAGGGTCGCAGGCCTGGAGGCGGTGGCCCAGGCGGTTCACGTCCACAGAGCTCGGCTCAGAGTGCGCCACGTCAGAGCGCGCCACAAGTACGCCAGAGCGCGCCACGTCAGAGCGCGCCTCAAGCACGCCCAAGCGCGCCTCAGCAGCGCCCAAGTGCGCCTCAAGCACGCCCAAGTGCACCACAGCAGCGCCCAAGTGCTTCACAGCAAAACGGCCGTTCAGGTGGCTCACATCAGGCACATCCTGGTGGCTCGCCTCAGGTTCAGCGCGGCACACCACAGGCAGCCCCTGGCGGTGATCGCCGAGCAAGGCAAGGCGAGGCAAGAGACAATCGCCCACACACCAACCCAGGCACCAACCCAGGCGGCAACCCAGGCGGTGGTAACCCAGGCGGTGGCAATAAGCCAGGCGGCGGCAACCCAGGCGGTGGTCACAATGGCGGCGGCAACCCAGGCGGCGGTCACAACGGCGGCGGTCACAACGGCGGCGGTCACAACGGCGGCGGCAACCCAGGTGGTGGCAACCCAGGCGGTGGTCACAACGGCGGCGGCAACCCAGGCGGCGGTCACAACGGCGGCGGTCACGGCAACGTTAATCCCGGCGGACATGGTGGTCCCGGACATGGCGGCGATGCAAGACCCAACAGACCTGGTGGACATGGTGGTCCTGGACACGGCGGACACGTCGACAACCATCCTCCCGTAGGTCATGGTCCACACCACGGCGGCATCAACCATGGTGGTCCACGCCCTGACTACAATCGCTATCGCTATCACGATAGCTTCAGACCACGCGGACCGCGCGATCGCTGGTACGACCACTATCGCTACAACCGCTGGAGCTGGCGAGCACCCATTGCTCCACCCATTCGTCCCTGGCGTCCACGCGTGATTTGGTATTACCGTCCAGTAATTCCACAGGGCTACCGCTACTATGCCTCGGCACCTATCATCACTGGCGTGCTTGGCATTGAATTCGGAACATATCTTGATGCTACACTCAACTATCTGTACTACAACGGCTACGACATCGATGGCTATCAGGATAATGTGGTTTACCTGCGCGACGTGAACATGATGGGTTATAGCTGGCCCGATGCCATGCTCCAGTACGACGACTACGGTGGCATGTGCTACGCCGAGTTTGCCTACTCATCGACCTATCAGGATAGCTACCGCTTCTCCAACCTCTACAGCAGTTTGTGCAACAGCTTTGGTCCTCCCATCAACACTGGCAATGGCTACTACTCGTGGTATGGCGGCAACGGCACTGGCTATGTGAACCTGAACTTCCTCTACGACAGCGGACGCTACTTCACAGTGCTCACTTTCGGAACCTAAGGCACACAACACCTTATTTATAAATAATGCTCAATTACACATGGCGCTTGTTCAAGAAATCTTGAATGGGCGCCTGTTTTTTTTCGTGCGATTGGTAGATTTAGAGTGGCTATTGGTCGAGAGAAAGTGCTCAAACGGCTTTAACCTGGCTTGTAGCAAGATTTTGAGGGTTAAACCCACCCACTAAATAGCGGTCAAAGAAGTAAACAAACACATTTTATTCACTATTTAAAAATTGAGCATTATGAAAAGGACAGTTTACAACACAGTGATTGGTTTGATGCTCGCTTGCGGGCTCACCATGATTTCGACTGGAGCTATGGCACAAGGTCGTCGCCCAGCAAGTTCATCAACCGGCGCGGCAGCAGCAGGCAACCGCAACAGTGTTGCCACTGCACCTCGAACCAATGCCGCAGTGAGTAACAACGCTACACGCTCCACTACCATGCAGAGCCCAGCTACAACCAGGCCCAGCACCACCACGAGCAGTAGCACAGTAAATAATCGTCAATCAACCATCAACGCTGGCAATCGCTCGGCAACCAGCTCTGTTCGTCCTCCTGTGAGTGGCAACAACAGCAGCACCAACGTTCGCACCAATGGTAACAACACCAACGTTCGCGCCAATGGCAACAACAACACTAACCGCGGTTCTGGCAGCAATGTTCGCCCCAATGTGGGTGGCAACAGCGGCAACCACGGCGGTGGCGGCAATGTTCGTCCCTCGACCAGCGGCAACAATGGCACTGGACACGTAGCACCTCCCACCAGCCGTCCCACTACCGGAACTCCTCGCCCCAAAATTGGTGGCACAGTGATGGCAAGCGGTGGCCCACACATCAACTACAACGACTATCGCTACAACAGCGGCTGGCGTCCTCGCTACGATGGCGACCCATTCTTCAACAGCTATCGTTACAACAACTGGAGCTGGAGCCGCCCCATCCGTCCCTCGATTCGTCAGTATCGTCCCAGCACCATTTGGGTATATCGTCCCATCGTGACTGTGAATGTGAGCCGCTACGCAGGCTATCCCACCATTGCCGGAGTGCTTGGGCTCCGCTGGGGAACTTCAATGGGCAATGCGTTGAACTACCTGTACTACAACGGCTACTACATCGATGGTTTCATGAACAACATCGTGTACCTGACCGACGTGGAATTGATGAACTATGACTGGGATGATGTGATGATCCAGTTCGATGGCAACAGCAATCTTGACTATGTGGAGTTTGCTTACTGGACCTCGGGCTACGACACCAGCCGCTTCTTCAGCCTCTACAATGAGCTGTGCAGCATCTACGGCGCTCCCGTGAGCTACACCAACTCGATGTACTCCTGGTATGGCGGCGACGGCATCGGATATGTGAACCTGGGTCTCGACTTCAGCACCGACGTGTGCTACACCGTACTTGCCTTCGGCGTATGAAGCCGGCAAGCGACGACTATCAATAAAACCACATTTTTTTCTAACCACTTTAAAGCATGAAAGGAGCCTCACGAGTTGGGGCTCCTCTTTATGTGTGACGTGGTTAACGCAAAAATGCAGGAAGGTGTGTCATAATTAATGGAGTGCTTGCACTGATTTTCTTTAATTTTAGCACCCGCAGGTGCAATAATATTAAGCCCGTAGTGCGGCCCCTGATGATGAGGCATGAATCACTTAAAAAGCAGCTGGGTGGGGAGCAGCTGGGTGCCAGTGGCCAGGGTGCCCGTGACCTCGAGGCGCAACGTGCGCGATGGAGGCACCAGCAGGGGTCGCGCTATCGGAGCAGCAATCACTCCCGAAGCATTGACCTGGCTAATCAAGTAACCCAGGCATCCACGCCCGCGCTCACCCCGCAGCGAGAGTGTGGCTGTGTGTGCCGCTGCATGAGCATCGCCCCTACCGGCAGCCGGATAAATGTTCCACACTATAGCCTTAGGCACTGATCTCATGAGTGGGTCTATCTCAAAGGGCTGCGAGAGGTAGCTGGTCGCGAGCATCGATGCTTGCTCGTGGCTCAGGTCGAGCAACGAACCATCCATGCCCACAGCCAGAGCATGCCGGGGGTCGCTGTAGAGGTTTGTGAGCTCAAGGGTGCGCCGGTGGGTGCGTCCCGATGGCATGAGCACTTGTGCCTTGCCCGCGTCATCCACAATCCAGAGTTCGCTCTCCTTGTCGTTCCAAGCCAGCTGCCACAGCGCCTCTGCCCCACTCATCCACCGCCTGAGCTTGCTCCCCGCAATCGAACACAGAAATCCGTTATGGTCCACGAACCACAAAGCGTCGGCCCCCGCCACTGGCACGGCTCTATCTGCTATCACAGCTTGGGCGATGAGGCGTGGCTCGCCATACTTGCCAGTAGTGCTCTGCGGCAGCGCCATGATGCCCTCACTCGTGAACAGATAAATGGGATAGCGCCCGAAGCCTCCCGAGTAGATGGGACGGCACGCGGCGCCAAGTGCCATGATAGTGGCTCCGCTCACCTGTGCACGCCACTCGGTCACCAGCGAATTGCCCACCGCACTCACCACCAGTGTGCCCTGCGATGGCACCACTGCCACCTCGCCACCACCACCGGGAAGGCTGCCAGCCTCAAGAGCATGGCTTGAAAACGACGGGCCTATGCATGCCGCCACACCGGTGCCCTCGAGTGGTGCCAAGTGGCCTTGCCACACTTTGCCGCCCACAGCAATGGCTATGTGGGTGGCTCGAGTGTCGTGAAAAGCGATAAAGGGGTTGAGCATGGTGGCGCCGCAAGGGCATGGCATTGTCTTGGTTAGGGTCACATCACCGCTGCTGGTGCTTAGAGTTACTTGCACTGTGGCAACACTTGTGCCGGCACTGAGCCCCCCGTCGAGCCACGGCAGCACTGGCCATCGGTTCTTCAGAGCAAAGGCAGTGGGCACTTGATACAACCGCCCGTTGTGCTCCATCGTTACCGCTCCCGCAGCACTTGTGGCGCCCCACTCCATCACGCTGGCACACTCCTGGTGGCTCACGCTCGGCCCAGTGAGCCGGGGCGAGGTCACAGCATAGCACACCACCCCTGGCACCACCTGCTGCGCCGTCACCGCCATGCCGGCAGCGGCCATCGACGAGCCGTCGAGGCTCGCAGTCGATGCCACCACTCGCCACTTGCCGGCGAGCATAGTCTCTAACATGGCGCCGGTGGCACGAGGCTTTGGACCCAGCTCAAGCAGGTAGCGACGCGTGCCGCTCGTGGTGGTGACGGCGCAGCGATAGTCCATGCCCGAATCCATGCTCGCAACGCTCGACTGCGGTGTGGCTAAAACGTCGATGGCCTTAACCAGCTCACGCCACCGCTCATCAATGCCGCTTGCAACACTAATGCCCAGCCTGTAGCAGTCGAGGCCGATGTCAACCGGCTCAATGCCAGTGAAGGAGCTGCCGCTGCTTGTCACCGTCGCCGTGGTGCGATAAGATGCCCTCACCAGGTGGTGACCCACCATCACTGGCTGGCTGAGCCACAGGTAGCTGTCGTCCCACAGCCGCACTCCATATCGCACGAGCATCACACCCGTGAAACGGCCCTGCGACACTGCATTGCGCCCCAGTGTGGCTACGGCATTGCCTACAATTCGGCTCAGAGCATCCACATCGGAGGCCTGCAGCGGTGCTTGCCAGCGGGAGTAGGGCGAGGCAAACTCATAGGCCGGCACCGTGGCCGTGAGCGTCGTGTGCTCCACCGCAGCCAGGTGCAGCTGCGGCATGGCACCCTCCACGTCGGTGCGCTCATAGCCTGTGGCGGTGCGATGCAGCACCACATTGCCGCCTGCGGTCACCACCACAAGCAGCGGCCCCACGCGATGAGCACCGATCACGGCCGTCTCGGCGGCAACTATCACTTGCTGGCCCCACACCACACTGCCCGAGCGCAGCACTATGGTGCGGTCGTCGTCCACCAGCAGCACGCGGTCGCCGGCCTCGAGCTGGGCCACCTGCCGGGGCTCGCCCACCACCTCAAGCGCTTGCTCCCGCTCGCGCATGTTCACCACTGCCTGCGCCACTCCGGGGGCGGCGCTCTCGCCGTTGTGGAGTTGCTCCACAGCGCGATGCACAATTCTGAAATTTTGTTTCTTGCAATTTTTCATAACTAAAAAGTTTTTTGAGCGCAAAAGTAAACCTCCCATGCCTGCAAAGTCAACATTAAAAAAAAGCATTTGCACATTTAGAACTACCCTTAATCTTTTGCCAATTAAAAAATATTTCCTACATTTGCATTTGGAAATATATAATAACCTAAACATACATTGATTATGAAAAAATTATTTACAATGGCAATCACCCTGCTCATCGCAGCATTGCCCACGATGGCACAGCGGCATGACTATGGCTCTACTCCCAGCAACCGCTACGACTACGAGCGCAGCCACAGCCGCTGGATCAGGAACTACTATGGCAAGGACATGTACTTCGGGGTGCGCATTGGCCCGGCTTTCTCTCACGTGAGCGGCGATGGCATCAACTATGCCGGCAGCAACAAGACAGGCCTGCACCTGGGCGGCGTTGTGGGGTTCCAAATCACTAACCGCGCGCCAGTGTTCTTCGAAACTGGACTGAGCTACGTGAACAAAGGTGGCAAAAGCAACAACTGGACCACAAGCCTCAGCTATCTTGAGCTGCCACTGGCGTTCAAGTACATTCATTACACCGACTTTGGCCTCTCGATTCACCCGCTATTTGGAGGCTATTTAGGAGTGGGCGTGGATGGAAGCATCAAGGACTACATCACCAAGACCAAAGCTGGTGCCTTCGGCAAGGAAACAAAGCTGGGCGTGCCTGGCTTCAAGCGCTTCGACGGCGGCTTGCGCGTGGGCTGCGGAGTAGGATTCAGCATGTTCTACATGGACTTGACCTACGATATAGGCCTGGCCAACGTGAGCCACGACGACTACGAGTCGAGCAGCAACCGCACGCTTTACCTGAACTTTGGAGTAAACTTCTAAGCATCACATTCTAAGTTGTTTAAACATCATCACAGCAACGGCACCACAGCAGACTCAGGCCTGCGGGTGCCGTTTTGTGTAAAAACCAAAACTGCAAGCTACAGCATCACTTTTTAATGATAGAACGACACATCATTATCGACAACGTTGACCCAGTGGTATTCTACGGGGTTAACAACACCAACATTCAGCTAATTCGCAACCTTTTCCCCAAGCTGCGCATGGCGGCAAGGGGCTCGGTGATCACTGTCATTGGCGACGAGAAGGAAACACTCAAGGCTGAGCACGACATCAAGCAACTCGAGGAGTACTGCGCCACCTACAACACGCTCAGCGAGGAAGTCATACTCGACACCATCAAGGGACTGCCACCAAAGGAGCTCAAGATGGACGACGTCATAATCTATGGCGTGAACGGCAAGCCCATAAAGGGTCGCACCCCAAACCAGCAGCTCATGGTCAAGACATTCAACGACAACGACCTGACCTTTGCCTTAGGGCCTGCAGGAACAGGCAAGACCTACCTGGCTGTGGCACTGGCCGTGCGAGCGCTGAAGAACCGCGAGGTGCGCAAGATCATCCTTTCGCGTCCGGCAGTGGAAGCGGGCGAGAAGCTCGGCTTCCTGCCTGGCGACATGCGCGAGAAAATCGACCCCTATCTGCAACCGCTCTACGATGCCCTCGAAGACATGATTCCTGGAGCCAAACTGCGTGAATACATGGACGGCAACGTCATTCAGATTGCACCACTGGCATTCATGCGCGGTCGCACTCTTAACGACGCTATCATAGTGCTCGACGAGGCACAGAACACCACTACCCATCAAATCAAGATGTTCCTCACCCGCCTGGGCATGGGGTCGAAGATGGTAATCACTGGCGACACCACCCAAATCGACCTGCCACGCAGCGTGCGCTCCGGTCTTATTCAGGCCCTAAAAGTGCTCGACGGTGTGAAGGGCATTGGCAAGATTGAGTTTGGCAAGAAGGACATCGTGCGGCACCAGCTTGTGCAGCGCATAGTCGAGGCCTACGAGCGCCACGACGCTCTCTTGCAGGCTGGTCTCGACGATGAGGTTTAAGTTTTTTTTTGGGGGCCGTGCTCCACACTTAATATTAGTGCGCTTCGCGCTATTTTAGCACCCGCAGGTGCAATAATTTAAAGCCCGCAGGGCGGCTAAATGTGTTATGAAAGTTGAGCAAATAAAACCATACGACAACGATGGCGAGAAAGCCAAACAGGTGGAGCAGATGTTTGACAGCATCGCTCCGGCCTACGACTTCATGAACCGCGCCATGACACTGGGCATCGACTGCTGGTGGCGACGCGTGGCGGTGAACATGGTGCGACGCACCAAGCCACAGCACATACTCGACGTGGCAACTGGCACTGGCGACTTCGCAATCGACCTCTATTGCAAGATCAAGCCGCAGAGCATCGTGGGCATCGACCTCTCGCAGGGCATGCTTGATGTGGCTCGCAAGAAGATTGCCAAGCGCGAGCTCGACCGCCACATCACAGTGCAGCAGGCCGACTGCCTCGACATGCCATTCGACGAGGCCACATTCTCGGCCGTGACAGTGGCATTTGGAGTGCGCAATTTCGAGCACTTGTTGCAAGGCTACCAGCAGATGTACCGTGTGCTAAAGCCTGGCGGCATGATTTGCGCGATTGAACTGTCCACTCCTCAAAACCCCGTCACACGCTGGTTCTACGACCTCTACACCCTGCACATTATCCCCTGGATTGGGGCTCTCAAGTCGCACGATCGCAACGCCTATCGCTACCTGCCTCAGAGCATCGCCGCTGTGCCTCAAGGCAACGACATGCTCGCAATCATGCGCCGGGCAGGCTTCGACAACTGCAAGGTGCGCAGCCTCACACTGGGCACTTGTTCCATCTACACTGGCTTTAAGTAGATAAATAGTAAAAAAATAAATAATTTATTCATTAATGCATTAGAGACACTACATCGCGCATTCTGAATTAATAATTAATTTAACTTATGACAAAAATCAAGACAATAGGCATGCTCACCTCGGGAGGTGACGCTCCTGGCATGAATGCGGCACTACGAGCCGTGACAAGGGCTGCCATCTACAACGGATTCAAAGTGAAAGGCATCTACCGCGGATACCGTGGTCTGGTCGAAAACGAGATTGCCGACTTCCAGGCACAAGATGTGTCTAACATCATCCACCGCGGAGGCACCATCTTGCGCACTGCACGCTGCAACGAGTTCAAGACCGTAGAGGGGCGCAAAAAAGCCTTTGAGAACATGAAAAAACACGACATCGACGCACTGGTGGTGATAGGTGGCGACGGCACACTGACAGGAGCAAGGGAGTTTGCAAGGGAGTTTGACGTGCCCATTGTGGGCATCCCCGGCACCATCGACAACGACCTCTATGGCACCGACCACACCATTGGCTACGACACCGCCCTGAACACCATCATGTGGTGTGTGGACCGCATACGCGACACTGCCAACAGCCACGAGCGACTATTCTTCATCGAGGTGATGGGGCGCAATGCTGGATTCTTGGCTCTCAACGGGGCCATAGCAGGAGGCGCCGAGGCGGCTATCATACCCGAAATCTCGATTGAACAAGACCAGCTTGCCGAACTCATTGAACACGGCTTCCGCACCACCAAGAAGTCGTCGATTGTTCTCGTGGCAGAGAGCCCAATCACCGGCGGCGCCATGGGCCTTGCCGAGCGCGTGCGCAACGAGTACCCGCAATACGATGTGCGCGTCACCATCCTGGGGCACCTGCAGCGTGGCGGCTCACCCACTGCCCAAGACCGCATTCTCGCCTCGCGCATGGGAGCGGCAGCCATCGATGCCCTGGTCGAGGGCCAGCGCAACGTGATGATAGGCGACGACGACGAGAAGATGGTGTACGTGCCCTTCTCCAAGGCTATCAAAAACGAGAAAACCATCGACCCACAACTGCTGCAGACGGTTCATGAACTATCGATTTAGCCCCCTCTAAATCAATTATTTTCACAAAAACAAGAAAAAAGTTACCCTCAGGTAATCTACCTTTGGGCAACTTTTTATATATTTGCCAAAACGATTTAAAGAATACCATTGGCTGAATTTAGTTGACAAAGAATTATAATGAAATAGATTGCTCCCTAAGCAATTCAGCCAGTGGGGTTAAAGTATTGAGCTTATGGCACAAAAAACAAGTTTCTGGGTTAGGATTCTTGACCTCTATGTCGACGGATTTCGCTCCATGACATTGGGCAAGACGCTTTGGGTCATCATTGCCATCAAGCTCTTTATATTCTTTGTAATAATCAAGATTCTATTCTTCCCTGATTTCTTGTCTTCAAAGAGCGATACCGACAAGGGCAAAGCCACCTACGTGCGAGAGCAGCTCATCGACCGATGACAGAAATCAGTTGTCAAAAAAAATCTCAACTATGAATTAACAAAAGTATTATTTTTCCACTAACTAAAAACTTATGCCTTATGAGTGACTTACTAATGAACGTAGTCGACTGGTCGAGGGCGCAATTTGCGCTCACGGCGTGCTATCACTGGCTCTTTGTGCCACTCACGCTGGGACTGGGAATAATCATTGGTGTGATGGAGACCATCTATTACCGCACTCGCGACGTGAAATGGCTCGCCACCACCAAGTTCTGGATGACGCTTTTTGGCGTGAACTTCGCCATTGGCGTGGCAACGGGTATCATTCTTGAGTTTGAGTTTGGTACTAACTGGTCTAACTATAGCTGGTTTGTGGGCGACATATTTGGTGCACCGCTCGCAATCGAGGGCATCGTAGCATTCTTTATGGAATCGACCTTCATCGCTGTGATGTTCTTTGGATGGAAAAAGGTTTCGCCGGGGTTCCATCTCGCCTCTACTTGGCTCACTGCTCTGGGAGCAAGCATCTCGGCACTGTGGATTCTTGTTGCCAACGCGTGGATGCAATATCCCACGGGAGTCACTTTCAACCCCGACACCATGCGCAACGAGATGACGAGCTTCGTCGACGTAGCTTTCTCGCCCATGGCCATGAACAAGGTGTTCCACACAGTAACCAGCGCATGGACACTGGGAGGCACCTTTGTGGTGGGAGTGTGCGCCTGGATGATGCTCAAGGGGCGGAACCGCGACCACTGCCTGCGAAGCATCAAGGTGGGAGCGTGGGTTGGACTTGTGGGAATTGTGCTCACAAGCATCAGCGGCGACTCCTCGGCAGTGACCGTTGCCAAGCATCAGCCCATGAAGCTCGCTGCCATGGAAGGGCTCTACAAGGGCGAGAAGGGCCAGGCTATCGTGGCTTTTGGCATTCTCAATCCCGCAAAGGAGGTTGGCGACAATCAAGACCCTTACCTCTTTGACATCTCTATCCCCCACGGCCTGGCACTGCTTGCCACTCACGACTTCAACGCCTTTGTGCCTGGCATCGAAGACGTCATCAAAGGCAAGTCTTTTGACAAAAACGGCAACCCTGTGGGCACCATTTCCTACTTGCAGCGCATGGGGCACGGCAAGGCAGCACAGACGGCCCTGGGGCAGTATCACCGAGCCGTCGAACGTGGCGACACCACCCCGCTGCAGCAATATCGCCAAGTGATTAACGACAACTTCCAGTACTTAGGTTATGCCTATCTCGACGACCCCAAGGAGGCCGTGCCCAACGTGCCACTCACGTTCTACTCGTTCCACTTCATGGTGACAATAGGAGGGTATCTCGTGCTATTTTTCATCGTTGTGCTGTTGCTGCTCTACAAGCCCAAGTGGATTCCTGCCAAGCAGAAGTTTGCAAAGGCAGGCTACTGGCTCGCCATCATCACCATACCGCTCACCTACATGTGCTCGATGAGCGGATGGATTGTTGCCGAGGTGGGCAGGCAGCCCTGGACCATACAAGACCTGATGCCCAACAAGGTGGCCATCAGCGACCTGAGCGCTGGTTATGTGCAAGTCACATTCTGGATTTTCGCTGTGGTGTTCACCGCCCTACTCATCGCCGATGTGAGCATCATTCTCAAGCAAATATCTAAAAAATCACTCACAAACCTCAACGAAGTTGAGAACGAACAATAAAAAAAGAGGACACTGCTATGACACACGAAATGTTACAAAACTACTGGTGGCTGATAATGTCGGTGCTGGGAGCACTGCTGGTGTTCATGCTCTTTGTGCAAGGCGGTCAGTCGATGCTCATCACCACTAAAGCCGAGAAACGCTCGCTGCTAATCAACTCGCAGGGACGCAAGTGGGAACTAACGTTCACCACGCTGGTGACTTTTGGTGGTGCGTTCTTCGCGTCGTTCCCGCTGTTCTACAGCACAAGCTTCGGAGGGGCCTACTGGTTGTGGATTCTCATCCTTTTCAGCTTTGTGATTCAGGCTGTGGCCTATGAGTACCGCACCAAGCACGGCAACGTCTATGGCACGCGATTCTACGACACACTGCTGCTCGTCAATGGTGTGGTGGGACCAGTGCTGCTGGGCGTGGCCGTGGCTGGAATGTTCTTCGGAGCCGAGTTCACTGTGGAGAAGGCGAGCATCCTCGATGTGCAGGCAGCAACCATATCCAAGTGGGGACCGCTCCATGGCCTGGAAGCTATCGCCAGCTGGAAATGCCTGCTTTTTGGCTTCATGGTATTCTTTCTCTCGCGCACACTCGCCTCGCTCTATTTCATCAACAACATCGACGATGACGAGGTGCAGCAGTGCCAGCACAAGCACTTGCTCATCAACGCGGCAATATTTGTGGTGCTCTTCCTCGCCACATGCGCGGTGATTCTCACCTCGCGCGGAGTGGAGATCGATGGCAGTGGCACCGCCATGTGGACCGATTATAAGTATCTGCACAACTACCTCACACTGTGGTGGGCGCTCGCTGCGCTGCTGGTGGGAGTGGTGATGGTGCTCTTTGGCATCATCAGGAGTGTGGCCAAGCCCAAGTTCCGCACTGGCATCTGGGCCGCAGGCATCGGCACTGTGCTCGTGGTGATGAGCCTCTTTTGGGTGATGGCCTACAACCACACCGCCTACTATCCCTCGATTATCGACGTGCAGAGCTCGCTCACGCTTGCCAACAGCTCGTCGTCGCAGTTCACGCTCACCGTCATGAGCTACGTGTCGCTTCTGGTGCCATTTGTGCTGGCCTACATTGCATGGGTGTGGCACAAGATGGATCACACCAAGCTCACTCAGGACGAAATTAACCAAGCTGGCGACGACGAAATTTATTAATTCCATATCAAACCATAAAACTTCTTAAGAAATGAACCGTTTAATAGTTTTTTTGCTCATTGCTGCCGTAGCAACGGCCGGATTCAGCACCAGCGCCAAGAAGCGCAAGACACACAGGCGCAAGGCCACGCCAGCAGTGGTGCAGCCCGCTCCCACAGGATTTGAGAATGTTCAAGGAGCCCTGGGCAACGAGGGCATCTACCAGTTGCCAAAGTACCCGCCACAGTATCCTGGCGGCACAGACGGACTCATGAAGTTCTTGAGCGATAACATCCAGTATCCTCACGAGGCCGAGAAGAAAGGCATCGAGGGCACTGTGGTCGTGGAATTCATTATCGAGAAAAGCGGCAAGATAAGCAACGCCAGGGTGCTCAAGAGTGTGAGCCGTGAGCTCGACAACGAGGCCTTGAGGGTGGTGAAGGAAATCAAGCACTTCATTCCAGGCTATGACGAGGACCACGCTGCGGTGCGCACCACCTTCACTCTGCCCATCACTTTCAAACTACAGTAATTCACTTCACTGCTCGGGGGCAGAGACGGGCCAGCTCATCCTCAGCCCCCGACTTTAATTCTTGTTTCATTGCGTAACACTAATCTATCAATCTGCAAAGGCATTGCCATCTTCCTCATGTGCGCAGGACACGCCGAGGGCCCTGGCATCGTCATCAACTTCATCTATCTCTTTCACATGCCGCTATTCTTCATCGCGGCGGGATATTTTTTCAGCAAGAAATACGAGGACGACCCGTGGCTCTTCTGCAAGAAGCGTTTCAAGGGCCTCTATGTGCCGTTTGTTAAGTGGAGCCTGTTTTTCTTGGTCATCCACAACCTCATGTTCAAAATTGGAATCCTCAACGAGCGATTCGGCAACTGGGAGAATGGAGTCACTCACCCCTATTCGCTCCACGAGTTCTATCAGAGGCTGGTGAACATCGTCTTCTCGATGGGAGGATACGATGAATTTCTTGCCGGAGCGTTCTGGTTTTTCAGAGCCCTGCTGGTGGCAAGCATCGTTTTCATCATTCTCTACAAGCTGCTGCATGGCCGTCACAAGTGGCTGGGCGACGACGCTACTCTCATTGCAATAGCTGCTGTGGCATTGGGCTTTGCTTGCTTCAAGGTGGCCAACAACCTCACCGTAGTGACTCTGGTGCAAGGCGGCATTCGCGACACCTGGGGAGTGATGTTCTTTGCATTGGGAGCCCTCTACAGGCGGCACGAGAAGCGCATCCCCGAGCACTGGGCGCTCACGCTGCTCTACGCAGCCCTGCTGCTGGGAGGATGCTTCCTCCACTTCCACGGGCTCAATCTCAAGGTTGAGCTCAAAGACGTTGCCACCATTCCTCTAACCGGATGCATTGGCTTCTTGATGGTTCACTCCATAGCTTCGTGGATTGACCGCCACGACAACTGGTTCAAGCGCATGCTCGTCTACTGCGGCGACAACACGCTCTATGTCTTTGTCTTCCACATCATCGCCTTCAAATTAGTGTCGGCTCTCAAAATCATGTATTACAACCTCGACTGGGGGCAGATAGGGTGCCACATGGTCATCCATCACAACAGCAAGACCGACTGCTTCTGGATTCTATATGCCATCGTGGGAACGGCAGTGCCACTGCTCTGGATCTACTGCTACCGCAGAATCAAGGAAACCATCATCAAAAAAAGAGCCGAAAAAGGCAACGCCTCCACCCCTCTGAGTTCTGAGTCGTGAGTTTTAACATCGCTTCTCTGACATTTTAATCATTACATATTTCGACAAGAGAAACAGGAGTGGCGGGCCCCAGGCGATGAGGTGACTGTCACTAAGGAAGGTAAAAACCTCTGCAGCTTCATCATGCCGGCCACACAAAAAATTGAGAAAAGGGACTAAAAACCCCTTTTCTCATTTTTCTTAGAATATAGCGACGATTACAACACTGGTTGTTGCGCAGGTGTCTTTGTATTATTACAATGAGTAGTGATGTTACCTCATTAGCTCGCCTATCGAGGTGGTGAGGTTGAACATGAATGTGGTGGCGCCTGTGTGAGGCTGGGCAAACGCCACGCCAAAGCCAAACGCCTTGACCTTGACACCGCCACCTATCGAGAATCCCGACAGGAAGTTGCGCTTGTAGCCACTCATGTCGGTACGGGTCTTGTAGTTGTAGCCGGCAGCAATATACACGCTGCTCGTGGGCATATACTCCAGGCCAAACACCAGGTGGCGAAACAGGTTGCTGGCAAACTTGTCTTTCTCGACCAGGTCGCTGTTGACGTTGTTCTTGTCGGCAGGTTCATAATATGGCAGCTTCCACTTGGTCAAGTTATAGGCGGTAAGCGACACGCGGAAGGGTGTCGACCCAAGTCCTTTGCTGATTCCCACCTGTATGTCCCACGGCAGCTTGTCTTTCTTGTCGTTAAACTTCTTTACCTGGCCACCCAAGTTCTTGGCAACAAGCGAGAGCGACAAGTCGTTGTCGGGGTTGTAATAGTTGATACCCAAGTCAACGGCAATTGCTCCTGCCGAATAGGTTTCATAGCTCGAGTGAACATATTTCAGATTCACACCGCCACGCAGACGGTCGCTGATGTCGTGAGAATAAGTGAGTGTGAAAGCCATGTCGCTCGCATTGAACGAACCCACTACGGCGCCGCTGGCATCGGTAGCATCCATCTTGCCATAGCCATAGTACTGGATGCCCACCCCGAAGGCTCCATGCTCGCCCACTCCCTGACCGTAGCGGGCTCCCATGAAATTAGTGCCACCCAGGTAGCGCATGTAGTTCAATCCCACCTGATGGTCAAATTCTTTGCCCAGCAACGATGGGTTCTGCTCAACAAGATTGATATCATCGTCTATCTCGGTGATGTTGTGACCACCTAAGGCATAGACGTGCGACGACACCGGCACATTCAGGAACTGATAGGCCGTGGTGCCATCTTGAGCGCTCGCCGCCGTAGCAATGGCCGCCATGCACATTATCGACAATATTTCTCTCTTAAAGCTGAGCATCAAACATTTTATCTCCATTAAAATATATAACGTCAAAAAATCGTTGTTAGTATTGAGCACCTTTTCTAAAATCACTTTTTGTTTAATTTTTTTTACAAGAGGCTATAAAAAAAGGGGATTTTGTAAAAAAAAACAAAACCTTATTAATCATTACCAAAATCAATCACTTGAGTTATTGTTTTTCAGAAAATCACATTTATATTTGCATAGAAATTTGCTCAAGGTCATGAAAACTATTCCAAATGTTTGCATCACCACGAGGAGGAATCACTTTTTTGTTCATATTTTGTGATAGAGATTATTGATGATGTTTAATCGATTAATTCCCACTTTGGTTTTAGCGCTGTGCTCTATTGTGATGTGCAACGCGCAGTCGCGTGATGGCAACTATTACGCACAAGGCAGCTACAGTACGGTTTATGACTACGACAATGTCGACATCAGGCCACAATTCCCAGGAGGTGAGACATCAATGATCAACTTCATCAACGAGACAAGGGAGTATCCCTACAACGCTTATCACAACCATGTGCAGGGACGCGTGCTGTGCAGCTTCATAGTGGGCACCGATGGCAAACTCTTCAATATCCAGGTCATCAGGAGCTCAGGCGACCAGACTCTCGACCGCGAGGCCATGAGGGTTATCAGCAAAATGCCACGATGGACAGCAGGGAAGATGAGCAACACCAAGGTTAACGTGCGATGCACGCTACCCATTGCTTTCAGGCTCTGAAACTGACACTGTTGCCACGCAGCCGAGGGTTGGGAATCAACCGCAAGTATTGCTTGTAGAGCCACGCCAGCACGAGTGTAAGCACTATGTAAAGTGCTATCCAGCCATAGTCGCTCACATTGAGGCAAGTCTGGCTCCACAGCTTGTACTTGAAGATGGGCATGCGAGGGATGGAATGTACCACAAAGACCATCGACGACAGCCCGCCAAGCCATGACAGTGGTCTCATGAACCACGACGTGCACCACACGCTCATGCCCTCAAAGCATTTCACAAAGGCAACCGCACCTGCTATCACAAGCACTGGAGCCCAAAGCCAGGCATGAAAGTTAAGATTCATCGCCAGCAGCAAGGGCAACGACACCACGGCTACCACACCAAGCAGCCAGCGAGGCAAAGCAGGGAGGCCATATCGCCCTGCAAGCACTCCCAGAGCAAAGGGGAGCATCGCCACCGCAGCATTGTAGCGCAAGTACTCGAGTCTTAATGAATGCCCTTTGCACAGCATCATCACGAACCATGCCACAACAGCAATGAGCACCGGCATGAGCCATCGCCACTGCTTGTGACGGCTGGTGCTGTAGACCAACAAGCGATATATTACATACACCTCAAGCATCAACCCAAAGAACCAGTAAGGTCCTGGCACGATTGCCGAACCTGGCTTAACGAACAGAAAGTTGCTCACCATGCCCAACTGGGCAAGGGTCTCATTCCACGGATGAGGGGCGTTGCCACAGGCTATGTAGGTGAGAGCGCTAAGCACAAAGCCCAGCAGCATGAGCCTGAAGAGCTTGAGCCACTGATATCCCACAAAGGTGAAAACACCCACTCTCGACGCCCCACTGCGTTCATACTTCATCACCAGCCCAAAACCGCTCAGAAACAGAAACAGCGGCACACCATAGTGCCCCAGAAACGAAAAGAACTGAATGGGTGCAAAAACATCCAGCCCTCCGGCTGTCCAGTAGTTCCAGGCAGCATCGCTATTCTCCTGGTAATACCAATACTCGTTCTCATGAAATCCTCCCCGCAGCCAGTGGCAGAAGTTGTGCAAGAAGATGCCCATGATTGCAAGTCCACGCAGCACGTCGCACTGCACCTTTGTGAGTAATTTATCGCCTTTTAAAAGTTGCATGTCAGGTATTTAGTTTTTAGTTTTTGAGTTGTAGTCCTCGGTGGTGTTGGTGTAATGCGAGCGTCAGCTCGTTCATCACCAGCGAGCATTATGCATTGTGCATTAAAAAATGAACGCCGCCTGGCACTTCGCTTCAGGGAGAGAGCCAGGGGGCGGCGTTCTTTTTCTTCTCGGCCTGCATAGGCAGCCGCGCTACACGGCGGCATTGCCACTATCGGTGGACTTTTGCCACTTCTTGCCCTTGAACTTGAAGCGAGACTTGTGCTTTGACGAGTCGCCGTAGCCATAGCCGTAACCATAACCATAGCCATAGCCGTAGGCACTGCCGTAGCCATAATTCTTCTTGTCGATCTTTATGTCGTTGATCAAGATAGTGAGGTTCTTGTACTTCTTCTCGTTGTTGCCTCGCTCAAGGTCGAGCAGATACTTCTTGTCGATCAAGCCATCGCGAATCACATAGACTGTCAGGTCTACATAGCGGTTAATGAGCGAAGCATCGGCAATTATGCCAAATGGCACTGTGTCGAGCAACACGTAGTCATACTTGCTGCGAAGCTCGTCGATGAGGGCCTTCAAGTGCTTGCCCATGAGCAATCCAGTGGGATTTGGTGGGATGGCTCCCAGGGGTATGACATCAAGATTGGGATGAATCGAGCCTTTGACTAAGATGTCGTTAATGTTGCTCACCTTGCCCGAGAGATAGGCACTCACACCCACGGGAGTCTCAACGTCGACATATTCCGAGAAGCGGCCTTTGCGTAAGTCAAGGTCGACAACCACCACTTTCTTATCGACGTGAGCATAGGTCAGGGCAAGGTTTATAGAGATAAAGCTCTTGCCCTCGCCAGGACGGGTCGACGTGAGCTGCATCACCACGCCACTGCCCTCTTTCTTCTCATACACAAAGTCGAGGTTGGCACGCACAATGCGCAGTGCCTCCGACACACGGTCGACCGACTCCTCGCTCACAACCACTTCCTTGTCGCGCTGGTTGTGACTCTTGCTCGGAATCTCGCCCACGATGGGCAGGTTGCAAACGTCTTCCACGTCGTGACGGTTGTGAATCTTGGTGTCGAGCGAGAGTATCCAGTATATCAGGTAGAAGATGGCGGCAGGAATGAGCAAACCAATGAGCAGACCTATGGCAAGGGCTCGAGTGGTGTTGGGCGAAATGGGCGATGAGCTGCCGCTGGCCTCCTCCACCACCTTGGCATTAGGCTCGGTGATGGCAATCTGCAAGGCGTTCTCCTCGCGCTTGTTGAGCAGGTACAGATACAACTGCTCCTTGACATTCTGCTGGCGGCCCACTTGAGTGATGGCCTTCTCGTGCGACGGCATCTGCTGACGGCCGCTCTGGGCCTGGGCCTGAGTGGACTGTGCCTGCGAAGCGGTAGCACTCAACTGGCCGATGTAGCTGTTGATGGCGCGCATGATGGCTGCCTTCTGGGTTGCAAGGGAGCGACTGAGCTCCTGCATCACTGGGTTCTCGTCGCTCGAAGTGGCGGCAATGCTCAAATATTTGTTCATCGCGTCGTTATACTCCTTGATTTGCCCCTCTATGCCGGCGTTGGCAATGCCCGTGTTGCTGGGAATGAGGTCGCGGTCGCCCGACTTGTTGATAAAGTCACGCACTCCAGTGGCTAAGCTCAGCTGCAAGCTGGCGTCCTGCGCACTCTCCTGATAGCGTGCTCCCGACGTGGGGTCGGCATACATGGCATCGTTAGAGCTGGCGGCCTTCAACTGAGCGATGCGGCTGTCCACACCGCTCAGGTCTTGCGAGATGCTGTTGATGCGCTCGGCAATGAAGTTCTCGGTGTTACGCGCCACACGGTTCTTGTCTTCAATGCCATCTTGGTTGTAGGCAACAATCAGCGCATTGAGCACGTCGCGTCCCATCTCATAGTTGTCGGTCACTATCGAGAGCCTGAGCACGTCGCTCACCTTGTCGGCCTGCTCCACTTTGAGATTGCCTATCAAGCTCTTGGCAACACTGTTGGTGGTGCCCACGCGGGCTATCACTGTGTAGCCTTGATACTGGTTGTTGAACAATCGGGTCTTGGTCACTGCCACTGGACCATAGGGTGTGCTCACCTTGCTGCCAAAGCGTGCCTTCTTCCAGTTTTTATTGCTATCGACACAGTATTCAAAGTCGTTCTCTCCCTTGATAACTATTGAGATAGAGTAGTTGTTCTTGACATCCTTGAGTGGAGTGATTTGCACTGGCGAGTGCTTGTAGGTGTTGACGTCACGCAAGTACACACGCCCATAGTACATGATGTTCAACCCCAGATGCTCAACCACGTTCTCCATGAGCTTGGTGCTCTTGACCTTGTAGGTCTCGTTGCTAAGGTCGCTGGTCACCATCATGCCCAAATCGCCAAACATTTGCATCTGGCTGCCCTGTGGCTTGCTGGTCTCGGTGGTGAGCATTATCAGCGCGTTCGAGCTGTAGAGCTTGGGCTCCGATTTGGTCTTGAGCAATGCTATACAGCTACAGATGATAGCCGAAATCACAAACCAGTACCAGTTGCGAAGGCATGCATTGAAAAATGCCTTGATGGGGATCGAAGTGCTAAAATTCTTCTTCTTTTCCGAACTTTTGTTGCTGGGAGCGGATTCTTGAATAATCTCTTGCATAGATATCACAGGGGTTATAATTGATGACTTTGTATTCCTTAAAAACGTGCAAAGTTAAGTATATTTTTCCTTTCTTCAAATATATAATGTGGAAAAAGTGAGCTTTTATGTCAATTTTAGCCTCGCTTGTTGCTTCTTTGAAAAAAAATGACGATATTTGCAATTTACTTGAAAAAATTAAACAAAAAAATATCATTAATGAAGACAAGAAAACTGCTTTTATCACTGTGCATGGCCTTAGCTTGCATCACAGCAAGCGCAGTTCCCGCCATCCCTACGCCTCAAAAGGTAACCCAACCCAATGGTGAGGAACTCACAGTGCAAATCAAGGGAGATGAATTCTATGGGTATCTTACCACTGTGGACGGATACACCATCGTGAAGAACCAGCAAGGTTACTACAACTACGGCATCTTGGCAGGCGGCGATGTAGTGGACTCTAAAATCGTTGCGCGCGACGCCGACAAGCGCTCAGCTGCCGACCAAATGTGGCTCGAGTCGATAGGCAAAAACCTCAAGTCGCCTGCGAGGGTGGCACAGGGTATTAAGGCACGCGCCCAGCGCGACGCCCTGCCCCACCTCAACCGCATCAACTACAACAACTTCCACGGCCTGGTGATTCTGGTGGAGTTTACCGACGCCCACTTCACACGCAGCGACGTGCAAGAGTTCTACAGCCACATGATTAACGACGAGAACTACACTGGCTACACCAACGAGGACGGCTCGTGGAACCCCTACGGCACCTGCACCGGTAGCGTGCGCGACTACTTCCACGACAATAGCAACGGCATCTTCACACCTCAGTTCGACATCGTGGGACCCGTCGAGGTTAATTACTCAGTGAATCAGGGCAACCAGTATGCTTCGAGCATCTTCCAGAATGCGGTACAGAAAGTGAACCCATACGTCGACTTCAGCCAGTACGACCTCGACAACAATGGCGCAGTCGACCTCATCTACTTCATCTACGCCGACACACCATCGAGTAGCGACAGCAGCAGCCCCAATCACATCTGGCCGCACCGCTCGAGCTTCTACTCCTACGTGAAATACGACGGCAAGTACATCCGCGACTATGCCTGCTCGGCCGAGTATATCTACGCCAAGAGCAATGGCATCTTCGACGGCATTGGCACCATCTGCCACGAGTTCAGCCACGTGCTGGGACTGCCCGACCTCTACGACACTAACGAGAACGACGACGCCACCAACGGCGAGGCTCAGCACCCAGGCGAGTGGGACCTGATGGCTGGCGGCAACTACCAAAACAATGCACGCACTCCGGTGGCCTACAGCATGTATGACCGCTACAGCACTGGATTTGCCAACTATCAGATTATCAACAGCCCTGGCGAGTACACCATCAACCCCACCAGCACAAGCGGCGAGGGCTTTATCCTCAAGACCCCAACCAATAAAGAGGTGTTCCTGATTGACAACCGCCAGACGAGCACCAAGTGGGATGCCTACGCTCCAGGACATGGCTTGACAATAGCCCGCATGGACTCAACCAGCACTTCTGTGTGGACAAACAACGCTCCTAACGGCAACGCCAACCGCCTCTACTACGAACTGCTGCGCGCCGGTGGCTCCACCGCATTGCAGTCGCCCACCGACGCCTTCCCCGGCTCACGCGGTGTGAGCATGGTGACTAACGACACCCATGCCAACCTGCAGGCTTGGGGCGGAAAGCGCAACAATTATGTCATCTACAACATCCATGAGGAAGAAGGCGGCGTGGTGAAGTTCAACGTCAGGCGCGACGGCACCTTCACTACAGTAGTCGAGGACTTTGAGCCGATGACCCCGAAAACCTCTAACAACTCATCAATAACCGACGAGGGAACACTCTCGGGATGGACCCTCGCAAAGGCGTGGCCAGCAACTGCTGCATCGGCCGAGCAGGGCAGCGGCAACATCTCGATAGCAATGAAAAAGCCAAGCACCGCCACCATGACAAGCGACGTGGCCTACAAGACCTACATGATTTCGTTCGACTTCTATAACACCACCAACATCAACGCCAATCTCACACTCTACATGTCGACCGACCAGGGCAAGACATGGACCGCAATGCCTAACGCGATAGGCAACACCTCGGTGCAGGCAGGCCCCAAGATGAAAAACACCATCTGCTACTCGGTGGACGTGAATGTGCCTGCTCGCTACCGTGTGGCGTGCACAGCTGGCTCTACCAGCCTCGCCGGATATCTCGACGACTTCACCATCTATCACAACGGAGAGCTCGACCCAGTAATAGCAATTCCTGGCGACGTGAATGGCGACGGCAGCGTCAACTCAACCGACGTCACAGCACTCTACAACTACATGCTCAACGGCGACCAGAGCTCACTGGTCAACGGCGACCAGGACGGTGACGGACTGGTGACTTCGGTCGACATCACAATGGTCTACAACATACTCTTGGGCAACTAAAGAAGTCCATTTCTTTAGCACATGAATCCAAGCAGTGTTAAGCCACTCACGGCATTATATCTCATACCTGTGGGGCTCAGCGACGTTGAGCTCCACATGGTATTGCCACAGCACAACCTCTTGCTGGTGTCGCACATCAAGCATTTTATTGTCGAGAATGTGCGGTCGGCAAGGCGGTTCCTCAAGAAATGCGACCGCAATATCGACATCGACAGCATCACCTTCTTTGAACTCAACCGCCACACACCACCGCAAGACATCCCGTCCATGCTGCAGCCTCTGCAACAGGGACAACCCATGGGCGTGATTAGCGAGGCTGGATGCCCAGCCGTGGCCGACCCGGGAGCCGACGTTGTGGCAATAGCGCAGCAGCTGCAGCTCAAGGTGATACCTCTTGTAGGGCCATCGAGCATACTCATGGGGCTCATGGCTTCGGGGTTCAACGGGCAAAGTTTTGCATTTGTGGGATACCTGCCCATCGATGCCGCCAAACGCACCGCCTGTCTCAAGGAGATGGAGCACCGCATAGTGCGCGACAACCAGACGCAAATCTTCATCGAAACACCCTATCGCAACAACACGCTCGTGGCCGAGGTTTGCAAGGTCATGCCGCAGCACATCAAGCTGTGCATCGCAACCGACATCACTGGACCCACCCAGAGCATCGTCACACGCGGTGTTAAGCAGTGGCTCAACCATCTGCCTAACCTCAACAAGGTGCCCACCATTTTCCTCCTCTACAAGTAAACACCCTCAATCAGGGACGAGAGGCAGCATGGCTCAGCACCATTTTTTTATAAAAACATTCAACTATTCACGTTTTTCCTCCGTGAAAAAACGCTTCAATACAAAATTGTGTTTCACAACACGATAATGAGTAAGAAACAAGATCTTTTTCAGCAACGCAAACTTAGCAGCAGTAGCAACAACCGCTGGGTAAACAAGTACGTCATAGGCGAGCTAAACTTCGACAGCGACGAACCCGACGCAACCAAGCACGGCAAGAAATCCTATCCCAGCGACTTGCAATGGACGGGGTTCAACTTCGCCAGCTTTGGCAGCGGCAGTAGCGGCAACTGCTCCTTCCTGGGCGATGAGAACGGAGGTGTGCTCATTGATGCGGGCATCGACCCAGAACACGTCTATAACGACCTCAAAGCCAACGGTATCGACATCCTCAAGGTGAAGGGAA
This sequence comes from uncultured Prevotellaceae bacterium, assembly GCA_946186575.1. Classification (GTDB taxonomy): domain Bacteria; phylum Bacteroidota; class Bacteroidia; order Bacteroidales; family Muribaculaceae; genus Sodaliphilus. The sequence goes on along the minus strand of CAMHNO010000006.1, from coordinate 51,136 downwards.
TCCTGCTCACTCACGACCATGCCGACCACATACGCTATGCCTACAAAATCCTGCGCGAGAACAAGCACATGCGGCTCTACTGCACACCCAAGCTGATGGGTGGACTGCTCAGGCATCACAACGTGTCGCGACGCATTAAAGATTACCAAGTGAGCATCTTCAAGGAAATCCCATTCTTCCTGGCAGGAATGAAAATCACCGCCTTCGAGACATCGCACGACGCCATCGATAACATGGGATTCTGCTTCGAAGCTGGCAACCAGGTGTTTGTTGTAGCCACCGACATGGGCGTGATCACGCCTAGAGCACAACACTACATGAGCAGCGCGCACTTCCTCATGATTGAATCGAACTACGACCTTGGCATGCTCACATCTGGACGCTACCCCGAGTATCTCAAGGCAAGGGTCAGGGGCGAGAAAGGGCACCTCGACAACAAAGTGGCGGCACAGTTTGTAGCCGATCACGCTGGCCGACACCTCAAGTGGGTGTTCCTGTGCCATCTGAGCAACGACAACAACACCCCTGCCATTGCGCTCGACGAGATGAAGCGGGCCATCGGCGCAAAGGGCTTCACCGTGGGCGACGGCTCCAATGCACCACTCGAGAGCGTCAAGGACATACAGGTCTATGCACTGCCACGCTTCGACACCAGCACATGGTTCGTACTCAACGACGTATAGCACCCACTCCTGCTCCACCACGCCAACACATGGTTTTTAAACCTTTAAACACTTTTAAAGTCAAATATTTATAGAACTATAACACTTTAATTATTAACATTAATTGTTTTTACTATGAAGAAGTTTTTATTCATCGCTACAGTGATTGCCCTAATCATGGGAACTACTGTCAATGTCGACGCCAAGCGCCGAGTAAGAAAAAAAGCTGCTACCACCACCCAGCAACAGCAAAAAAAGAAGGACGTGCCAGTCTACACTCCTGGCAGCGGCAATAAAGCTTACACTCAAGAGGGAGTAGAGCGACAGGAGAACGGCGACGTGGCCGACCTAGAGATGGCTTTCATCCAGAACCTTTACTACCAGTATGTTATTCCAGGAACCATCGCCAATCCCAGCTACTTCAACTATGTGAAGCCTCTCTTCGCTGAGTCGGCACTCACTATGCTCAAGGACGCTAACGGCAACATCGACTGGGCTCCTATCATCGGCACAGCTGGTGGAGGCAAGGGATTCACGCCAGCTTTCAAAATCTCGAAGCTCAGCCCAAGCAACTACCTCGTTGAGGACAATGGCGGCAAGTGCTACTTCGAAGTGAAAGGCAGCGACGGTGCCTACAAAATCACTAAGGTAAGCACCCAGCCACTCAATTAAAAGAGGCCCATTTCAGACCCTGATTTCAACACAATCGGCTCCCCAACCCCGGGAAGCCGATTTTTTCATTGCGCCATCGCAAGCAATAGTAACATTCGCGCCCATCTTGCGCTCTACGTTTTTTTCCTTAGAAAACGCCCAATGCCTCACTTGCTACTGACTCCTATTCCAAAGAGGGCATAGTCATAGAGCACAGGATCGTCAGGACGCATTTGCCGCAACAGCGACGTGAGCTGGATGACGGTTTTCTTGTCGTTGGCTTTGCGTGTGATCATGCCCAAGGCTCGCGCCGTGTTTCCCACGTGCACATCGAGTGGAACGAAGAGCTGCGCTGGACTGATGGCATCCCACACACCCATGTCGACGATGCCGTCGTTGCGCACGAGCCACCTCAGCGCCATGTTCACACGCTTGAGGGCGGTGTTGTCGAGGTGGGTGGGAAGGCAGCGTGAATCGGTGGCACCGCCGTTGGCCGCAGCCATTTCGTTCTGGAGCAGCTGCACAAGTCGCCATGCCGGTTCCTGATGGTCGCCCACATGGTGGACTGCTGCAAAGTGGTTAAGCGAGTCGTAGCGGTTGTAGATGCGCTTGAAACCTCGCATCATGTACTTGAAGTTGCGAGCAAAGAAGGTGCGGTGCAGGTTAAGTGCGTCGGGCAGCGCTTCATAGGCTTCATCGGCGACAAATGCTGCCGGCTCGCCTTGCATGATGGCGAGCATCTTCTCGCAGTTGTTGCAAATCATCTTGCGGTTGCCCCAAGCGATTGTTGCAGCAAGCATCGCCACAATCTCAATGTCGCGCAAGGCATGGAAGCGCCGCGGAAACTGCACCGGGTCGCTTGCTATGAAGTCCTCATTGTTGATTCTAAACGCCTCGCGGTCGAGGAATTCTTTCAGGTTCTCAAGCTCTTGACTGTTGTTGTTCATTTTCACATTATCCACAGCATATGTGCCGGACTGACTATAATGGCAAGAAGCCGTATTTCTTGAATTGAGTGTCGTTGTTGTAAAGTTCCTGATAGTATTCGGTGAAATAAGAGATAAGGTCATCGTTGGGGACATACACCTCATAGAGCCCCGTGCCAGGGTTCGCGATCAACCCGTCTCTCATAAAAAAAATCACGCTCTTGCTGCCCAGCAGGAACTCATCGGGCAGAAATCCTATCTCGTGAATGGTCTTGTTCTTCTTGATGGTCTTTAGGTGCTCTATGCCCTGATTGACGAGCGCTAAGATGTCGTTACTGCGGCTCAGGTTAAAGATGTTGTTGATTGTGAGCACCTTGTTGTGCATGCGGTCGTAGTGCACCACCTTTATCTCGCTATGGCTCGCAGTGCCGTCAAAGCTGTCGATCATCACCATCATCTCGAGCAGACTCGCTGTTCCCACCATGGGGAACACGCGATAGTTGTAATAACTGTGATGGGGAGCGCCTGTGGGCTCGCTGTATTGCCCTGCAACATAATGGGTCGACGGCTTCACAAACCGTGGAGTGGAGATGAGCCTCTCGACACACTCTTGCATGTTGGTGACTTCGGTACTGACTCCCAGGAGTTTCTTTATCAAGGCATGCTCCAGGTCGGCCAGGGAGCTGCTCTTGTTGATTGATGCGGGCCACGCCATCTTGACTCTTATCGACGACAACATGCCCTTCGACTGCCCGTCCACCATGATTTTGTCGCTCGAGACATAGGTAATCTTGCGTTCGATGGTGTCGAAGCGGTCTTCGTTGACAATGCTGGGGATGGTATCGGCAGGTAGTACAATTCTATCTTCGTCGAACGTTAGCTCAAGTGGGCTCTTACCATCGCGATTGGAGTTGCTCACAAGGTAGATGAGCAGCGCCGCCACATCCAGGAAAACCAGGAGGCCAATAATGATGAATAGCGTGCGTTTAGTCATTGTGACATTATGATATTTTCAAATATGGTTAATGCAAAAAAAACTATTATTCACTGCCTTGACGGGCGATGCCGTAGTAGTCTTCAAGATAGGTTCTCACCTGGTTCATGAGCCATCGCGGTGTGGAGGTGGCACCGCATATTCCTATGCTCTGTACCCCTTTGAGCCACGACGTGTCAATCTCGTTCTCATTGCTAATCATGTAGCTGCTGGAGTTGGCATCGTGGCACTCGGCAAAGAGTATCTTGCCATTGCTCGACTTGCTCCCGCACACAAAGAGCACCAGCTCATGCTCGCTGGCAAAGGCGCGGATTTGCGGGATGCGGTTGGCAACTGAGCGGCAGATGGTGTCGTAGCTGTTAAACTCCACCCCACTGCCAGTGCGCCGCTTTATCTCCTCGACAATGGTCTTGAAGCCTTGCAGCGACTTGGTGGTCTGCGAGTAAAGATGGATGTCGCGGTCAAAGTCGATATTGTCAATCTCGGCAAGGCTCTCTATCACAAGGGCGTTGCCCTGAGTCTGTCCCACGAGTCCGTTCACCTCGGCATGGCCGCGCTTGCCATAGATGACTATTTGCGGCAGGGTGCCGCCGTCTTGGGCAAAGCTGTTGTAGCAGGCATTGATGCGCCGCTGCAGCTGCAGCACCACTGGGCAGGTGGCATCGATAATCTCGATATTATTCTCGCGGGCGATGGCATAGGTGGCAGGTGGCTCGCCATGAGCGCGCAGCAGCACCTTCACATCATGCAGCTGTCGCAGCTGCTCGTGGGTGATGGTCACGAGTCCCTTGTGACCGAGCCGCTCCACCTCGTTGCTGTTGTGCACGATGTCGCCCAGGCAGTAGAGCTTGCCGCTCTTGTTGAGTTCTTCCTCGGCCTTCCTGATTGCAGTAGTCACTCCAAAGCAGAACCCCGAGCCCTTCTCGATTTCGATTACCATAGCTTTGAGTTTGTTAGTTATGAGTAATGAGTTTGATGAGTCTTATTTCCTACCACTTACCTCAATATATTTCGCATAGAGCCACTCGTCTTGCTCGGGAATTGTCATGTGGGAGTTGTCGAGAAGAAGTGCGTCGGGGGCCTGGCGCAGAGGGCTCTCCTTGCGAGTGCTGTCGATGAGGTCGCGCTCCTCTACGTTGGCGAGCACTTGCTCAAAGGTTGTGGTGGTGTCGCCCTTGTTCTGCAGCTCCTTGAAGCGGCGCTCGGCACGCACCTGGGCCGAAGCGGTGACGAAGACCTTGAGCTCGGCGTTGGGGAAGACCACTGTGCCAATGTCGCGCCCGTCCATGACTATGCCCTTGTTCTGGCCCATGACTTGCTGCTGAGCCACCATAGCCTTGCGCACTAATCCTATGGCAGCAATGATGCTCACCTTGTTGCTCACCTCCATACCGCGAATGAGCTTCTCCACGTTCACACCGTTGAGGCAGGTCTCACTCACACCCTCGGCATTGACTTGGAAGGTGATGTTAATATTGCTCATGTGGCGGCGCAGGCGCTTGATGTTCACCTCATCACCCTCTATGATGCCATTGATAAGACAATATAGTGTCACGGCACGATACATGGCTCCGGTGTCGATGTAGGCATAGCCAATGCGCTTGGCAAGCGCCTTGGCCATCGTGCTCTTGCCGCACGACGAGTGCCCGTCGATTGCGATTGTTATGAGTTTGCTCTTCATTTCCTCTATTTTTAATGACATTTTTTACAACCACAAAGTTAAACATTATTTTTATTATGCACAATAGCACACTCATTTTTGACACCACAAGCCTGACTGTAAATCAATAACAACCACTGCAACCAGCATGTGCACACTAATTTTACAAAAAAATACATTTCACATTTCACATTTTCATGCAAAGTTTTCTAAAAAAATTTTTACATAGCTATCATTCAGCGTTTTAAAAAAATTATATCAACAAAAAGTTTTCCAAAATGAAAATTGTTGAAAAATTATCACCTTAAAATTTTGCCATTTATATAACCTTTTGTAGTTTTGCAGTGGAATTAAAAAGGCCCAACACTGCTTGGGCTTTTTGCACGCAGAGTCTATTGCATTTTTAATAACACCATAAAACATAATTATATAACCTCTCTAACAAGAAATATGATACAGACAGTCGTAAAACGTGACGGACGCATCGTTGGATACAACGAGGAGAAAATCAAAGCAGCTATTCGCAAGGCCATGCTCGCAACCGACGCCGGCGACGACGAGGCGCTAATCCAGCGCATCGCCGACCACATTGGCGCACGTGGCAAGAGCCAGATGAGCGTGGAGGGCATTCAGGACATGGTGGAACTGGAGCTGATGAAGAGCCCACGCAAAGAAGTGGCAAAGTGCTACATCAACTATCGCCACAAGCGAAGCATTGCCCGCAAGGCCAAGACGCGCGACCTGTTCCTGGAAATCATCAACACCAAGAACAACGACATCACACGCGAGAACGCCAACATGAACGCCGACTCGCCGGCCGGCATGATGATGAAATTTGCCAGCGAAACCACAAAACCATTCGTCGACGACTACCTGCTGAGCGAGGAAGCACGCGAAGCCGTGCGCGCCAACTATCTGCACATCCACGACAAGGACTACTACCCCACCAAGAGCCTCACTTGCGTGCAGCATCCGCTCGACAAGATTTTGAACAACGGCTTCTGGGCAGGCCATGGCGAGTCGCGACCAGCCAAGCGCATCGAGACCGCCAGCGTGATAGCATGCATCTCGATGGAGACTGCGCAGAACGAGATGCACGGCGGACAGGCAATTCCCGCCTTCGACTTCTATCTGGCACCATTTGTGCGCAAGACCTTCATCGAGGAGGTTAAGGTGCTCGAGGACATCTACGGCGAGGATTACAAGGACATGTACGACCAGCAGGTGAAGGACTACATCATGCGGCCACTCGAGGGACTGACAGGACGCGAGCGAGTGCTGCAACATGCCATCAACCGCACCGCAAGCCGTGTGCACCAGGCCATGGAGGCGTTTATCCACAACATGAACACCATCCACAGCCGCGGCGGCAACCAGGTGGTGTTCAGCTCCATCAACTACGGCACCGACTTCAGCCCCGAAGGACGATGCATCATCCGCGAGCTGCTGCACTCCACATGGGAGGGCGTGGGCAACGGCTCCACAGCAATCTTCCCCATCCAAATCTGGAAGAAGAAAAAAGGTGTGAGCTACCTGCCCACCGACCCCAACTACGACCTCTACTGCCTGGCTTGCAAGGTAACGGCGCGACGCTTCTTCCCAAACTTTGTGAACCTCGACGCCACCTACAACCAGCACGAGAAGTGGGACATCAACGACCCAGAGCGCTATCACTACGAATTGGCCACAATGGGGTGCCGCACTCGTGTGTTTGAGAATCGCTTTGGTCCAAAAACAAGCATTGGCCGTGGCAACCTCTCGTTCTCGACCATCAACATTGTGCGACTGGCAATCGAGTGCATGAGCATCGACGACAAACAGCAGCGCATCGACGCGTTCTTCCACAAACTCGACAACGTGCTCGACATCACCGCACGCCAGCTCGACGACCGTTTCAACTTCCAGAAGACGGCACTCGTCAAGCAGTTCCCGCTGCTCATGTCGCAACTGTGGAACGGATGTGAAAACTTAAAGCCCACCGACACCATCGATAGCGTTATCAACCAGGGCACACTGGGCATTGGCTTCATAGGGCTCGCCGAGTGCCTCATCGCCCTCACTGGCAAGCACCACGGCGAGAGCCAGGAGAGCCAGGAGCTGGGCTTGAAGATTGTGGAGCACATGCGTCAGCGAGTGAACGAGTTCAGCGAGCACTACAAGCACAACTACAGCGTGCTCGCCACTCCAGCCGAGGGGCTTGCAGGCAAGTTCACTCGCCGCGACCGCAAGGACTTTGGCGAGATTCCGGGCGTGACCGACAAGATTTATTACACCAACAGCAACCACGTGCCAGTCTACTACAAGTGCAGCCCCAAGCACAAAGCCGAGGTGGAGGCACCCTACCACGAGATAACTCGTGGAGGACACATCTTCTACGTGGAAATCGACGGCGACGCAACCCACAATCCACAGGCCATTATGGACATCGTGGATCTGATGGACAAGTACAACATTGGCTACGGGTCGGTCAACCACAACCGCAACCGCTGCATGGACTGCGGCTATGAGGATGCCAGCGAAAACCTAACCGAGTGCCCAGAGTGTCACGGCCACAACATCGACAAGCTGCAGCGCATCACCGGCTACTTAGTGGGAACCACCGACCGCTGGAACAGCGGCAAACTCGCCGAGCTCCACGACCGAGTTGTGCACAAGTAACACCCACCACGATGGGAGGGTGTGCCAAAACACGAAATTTCCCCTCTAAGATAGAGATGGGCGGGGGGAGCATGTGAAAGCTCCCCCTCTAAGTTAGAGGGGGTAGGGGGGAGTGTGTGTCCTCAAAGAGATGTCCTCAAAGGGACGGTTCTTTTGAAGACACTTTTGAGGACATTTTTAGGACACCAATAACAACTTTTATTTTGAAGTTAAGCCATAAATTGTTATTTTTGAGATGTTTTATTCAAAACCATTATAAACATGAAAACTTCATTAATCAATAAGGGCGTAGTGTTATGCATCATTATGCTGGTTACATATTGCGTAAATGTAGCTGCCCAGAACTTCACAGCCAACGGAATCAACTATTCCATAAACGACGACAATGAAACCGTGACTGTTGAAACCGTGACTGTGAAGCGGAACGAAGATGTGAAAGGCTCACTAAATATCCCCGCAATTGTCACTTATAATAATAAGACTTATTCCGTGACTAAGATTGGATATAATGCCTTCTCTGATTGCAGTGGCTTGACTGAGTTGACGATTCCCAATTCCGTGACTGAGATTGGAGTATCTGCCTTCTCTGGTTGCAGTGGCTTGACTTCAATTACTGTTGCGAACGATAACCCAAAATATGACTCCAGAAATAATTGTAATGCAATTATTGAAACTGAAACCAATACTCTTGTTGCAGGTTGCAAAAACACTATTATTCCCAATTCCGTGATTGCGATTGGACGCTGTGTCTTCTGGGGGTGCAGTGGCTTGACTGAGTTGACGATTCCCAATTCCGTGACTGTGATTGGAGACTGTGCCTTCTTGAGGTGCAATGGCTTGACTGAGTTGACGATTCCCAATTCCGTGACTGAGATTGGAAGCTATGCCTTCTCTGATTGCAGTGGCTTGACTGAGTTGACGATTCCAAATTCCGTGACTGAGATTGGAAGCTATGCCTTCTCTGATTGCAGTGGCTTGACTGAGTTGACGATTCCAAATTCCGTGACTGAGATTGGAAGCTATGCCTTCTCTGATTGCAGTGGCTTGACTCAAGTAAACATTCCCAACTCCGTGACTAAGATTGGAGATGGAGCCCTCATTTTTTGCAGTGCTTTGACTCAGGTAACGATTCCTAACTCTGTGACAACTATCGGTGAAAATGCATTCGTTGGTTGCTGCAACTTAACTTCAATTACAGTGGCAAGCGACAATCCAAATTATGACTCAAGAAACAATTGCAACGCAATTATTAAAACTGAGAATAATACTCTTATTGCAGGTTGTAAAAACACGGTTATTCCCAATTCTGTAACTGAGATTGGAGACGACGCCTTTCGTGCTTGCAGTGGCTTGACTCAGATCACGATTCCAAATTCAGTGACTGAGATTGGAGAATGGGCCTTCTCTGACTGCACTGGCTTGACTAAGGTCACGATTCCAAATTCTGTGACCGAGATTGGTGAGGGTGCCTTCGTGAATTGCACTGGCTTAACTCATGTCACTGTCCCGAAATGGCTTGCTGACAATAAAGATGAAATGAAGAGGGTATTCCTTGGTTATGATGGTATTGTAAAGGTGAATAGTAGCGGCAACACAAAAAACAAGAGACCTAACCGTAGATCTCGTAGACGCTGACCGTGTCCTCAAAGGTGTCCTCAAAGGGACGGTTCTTTTGAGGACATTTTGCCCGCAGGGCACAACTGCCATTGCATTACTACATAACACTCACTACTTAACACTTGCTCTCTCATGGACAAATTGCGAGTTTTACACATAGTAGAAGGCACCAGCGTGGATGGACCGGGGTTGCGCACCTCGATCTATCTCGCCGGATGCAGCCATCACTGCCCTGGCTGCCACAACCCCGAGTCGTGGAGCATGAGTGGTGGAGAGCAGCGCACACTCGACGAACTCATGGAGGTGATAGCCTACAACGAGGCTCCGGTCACCTTCTCGGGTGGCGACCCACTGGCGCAGCCCGTCGAGCTCGAAAAGCTCACCAGCCGCATCAAGCGCGAGCTGGGCTACAACATCTGGTGCTACACTGGCTACACTTGGGAAGCCATCGAGCGCAACCCGTCGCTCATGGCAGTGATGCGCAACATCGACGTGCTCGTCGACAGCCCTTTCATTCTCGACCAACGCAACACCAAGCTGCGCTTTCGCGGCAGCAACAACCAGCGCCTGATCGACGTGAAAGAGACCATAGCCCACGGCACGCTCACACTGTGGCACGACTGATGCCACGCCGTGAGCCCACCCTCAAGAACCCTATAATATCATTCATTAACAAGAAGTCCCTCTGCCGCATGTGCGACAGAGGGACTTCTTGTTAATGCTCACCGATGTGAGTTACCTTCCTAATCACATTGGTTCCCACATGATGTTCCAAACGGCGAAGCGGTCCTTGTTGCTGGCCATATTCGACTGGCTTGCTGGAATGATTTCCATGTAGCAAGGGCCTTGTAGGTTCACATCGAAGGTCTCGGTGTAAGCCGTCTTTTGCTGTGCATTGGCGTTGTCGACAGTGAACGACAGACATGGATTCTGTGCCATGCTACTGCGTGGATCGCTATAGAAGAAGAACACATAGAATTTCACACCCTTCGACTCGCTCAGCAGGTAAGCATAGTTCAGTGTGAGGGTCTTCACACCATTGGGGAATGCTGGCGAGATGAGCCTGCCTGTGGAGTTGATGTTACCGTTCAGGTGAACAGCGTAGGCCCACCCGTCGCTACCGTCGGCCTTCTTGCCGATGCAAGCGTAGGTGGGAGGCGCATCGCTGGGGCCACCACGCAGCAGTCCTGCATTGGTGGCGCTCCAACCTTTGGTAGACTCAAGCGTGATGAATGAAGTTTGAGATGTGGTATTACCACCATTCATAGTCTCGAAGTCATCAATGGTTTGCAGCAGAGCCTTGCCACCAAACTTGAAGTTGTCGATTTGCCATGTGGTGTAGTTGTCTTGAGCTTCGCTGGTGTAACGGAAGCCAATGCAATAAGTGCCGTTGAACTGACTCAGATCGATGGTTCCGGAGCTAACAAAGTCGCTCTGGCCTCCTGTTGCTGCAGTTGCAAGCACGGGGTCAAGTTTCACGAGCTCGGCAGTAGCGGGATCGTTGGTCGACATCAGGTAAACCTCAACAGGATCGGTGCCACGATAGTAGCGCACCTTCGACATGAAGCTGAACTCCTTGCGGCCAGCGTTCTTGATGTCGAGAGCTGGAGTGATGAGCCATGACTCCAATGGTGGTTGCTTGCTGGTGTAGCCAGTGACAGTAGCATATAAGTTGCTGTCAAACTCATCGATGTACCAGTCCTTGTCGCCCTTGCTTCTGACGAGTTTCCAGCCGCTTGGCATGGGACCATTCTTGGTGCAGCTCTCAAAGTCCTCATAGAGCTCGGTCACGCCTCCGGTCAACACGGTGAGCTTGTACTCGTCGGTCGAACCGGTGTTGTCGGTAATACCAGGCATCTCCATGAATGTGGCAAGCGTACCCTTAACCAGAATCTTAGTGCCCAGCAGCTCAGGATATGATGCCAAGCTGGCGTCGCGACGGAAGCTTGAGCCTTGTGGCAGAGCCACCGCTATACACTTGGTGTAGTCGCGCTCGTCGGGGCTTGCGGCAAACACCAGTGTGTTGTCGAGCGTGGTGGGAGCAGTCCACTCGATGTCGCTATTGCTTGTCACCTGTGTCACGCCAGGAGCCACAGCGCCCACAATGTAACCCTCAACCCAGCCTTTCTTGCCCTGATTCTGAAGCTCGATGGCCTCGGTCACAGTCCAGGGGTCGTTGGGATAGCCCTTAGTGTCGTTAGAGAACCCAATGCAGTCGCGAGTGTCGCGCAGATACATGGCCCACTTGTCGTCGCCAGTCATGTACAGAATACCTTGCACATCGCCTTTGCCCACAGGGAGCTTCTCGCCACGGAAGTTGGCATAGTTGCTGTTGTTCACACCCAGTGTGTTGCCGTCCTCATCCTTGATGTTGCGGGTGGTCGAAGCAGCACTTTCACTGTAGGTAGTGGAGCCGTCGGCAGCTTCCCACTCCACGTCGCGGATGATGACGAATTGTCCTTGATACTTGAGCTGAGTTTCGCGGTCGCTGTGCCCTATCACATCGCTGATTTTCACCTCGACGGGAGCAATTTTGTCAACATTAGGCAGTCCGTTGAGCTCGGTGTGCTCGTTAAACTGATCGAGCGTCATGCGGCCAGCCTCCCACACGCTCTGGGCTGCATACCACTCAGGTTTGCCAATGAGGTACTGACCATTGTACTTGCCAATCCAGAAATCCTTCATGCTGATAACGATTTCCTGACCCACACGATAGGTATTGTAGATGCTGTTAGCATCAATCGAGATGCCAATGCCGGCAGTCTCGTCCTGGATGTAGAGGTACTTGTAGATGTTGCCCTCCTCATCGCTACTGGTCACCCAGCCATGAATGTAGGTGTCTTCCTTGCAGGTGTCGATGAAGTTGCGACCATCCTGCCAGTATTTTGCCTTAAATTCGGCAATAGTCATGTTTGCCTGATGCTCGGCATGTGGAACCACCATGGGAGGCGTGTCGAACTCTTCGTTACATCCCACTGCCACAATCATGAGCAACAATGCATTAAGGAATAAATTAAAACGTTTCATAGTGTATATTTTGTAGTTTGATTAATGCTATATAAAAATGTTAGAATCTCACACCCACATTAAGATACATGCGGAATCCTTGAGCATAGTAGTACTTGTTAGGGAACTTGGCTGTGGTGTAGTTCTTGTAGTCAAATCGTCCCTGCTGGTAACCACCGGTCTGGATGTTGGTGTTGTTGAGCAGGTTGTTCAGGCTCAGGTTGAGGTTGAGCGACGCAGAGCGGCTCAGATAAATCACCTTGCCAATGCTCATGTTGATAATCAACGCCTCGTTGAGTTTCTCTTGCTTGCCAATGTCTTGCATCATCTGGATGAGCTCTTGCTCGCTCGAAGCCTTGGTGTAGAGCTCAGGCAGCACCTCGTGGCGGATGGGCGAAAGGTCAACATAAGAGCGATTCATCCACACACCATTAATTTCGAAGAACCACATGTTGGGAGCGCTCCAGTTGAATCCTAAGCTGTAAGCCTCTTGAGGAGTGCCGCTCACATAGAAGTTCTTGAGGTAAACCGTCTGAGTGACATCGGCCACCGAGCCGTTCTCAAAGCTGCGAGTGCCCAGTGGGCGGTTCTTATACTGGTAGCGTGCTATTGTGGCAGCAGCGTTAACGGTGAGCGATGGAGTGATCTTGTAGGCCGCCCCAATCTCAACACCCTTGTGCTCCTTGCGCACGCCAGTGAGTGCGTAGTTTACAAACGTGCTGTTGTAGTCGTCGTAGAACGAGGTTCTCTCGGTCGCATCCCAGAACTCGGTCCAGAAACCAGTGATCGAACCCATGAACCTGCGGTAGTTCCACACATAGCCTATGTCGCCCGAGAGCACGCGCTCGTTCTTGAGGTTGGCAATCACGTCGTCCTTGATGCGGGGCGAGATGTAAGCGTTATTATATTGTGGAGCTCGTGTGCCATAGTAGGCATGCAGCTGAATGTTGTTGCGACCGTCAATCTTGTAGATCATGCCACCCTTAACGGCAAAGTTGATGAAGCTGTGGCTCTCGCCCTTGCCCAGCGAGTTCTCGGGGGCACGTCCGTTGCGCATCTTGCCGTCGCGCTGGAACGATGTAGCGCTCACTTGAGCACCATAGTTAAAGTCAAACTTGCTAAGGTTTATTACATTCTGAATCCAGAGTCGGCCTGTGATTGAGTTGATGTTGTAGTCATAACCAAAGCGGTCACCCTCAAGGATGCGGCGGTTAGGATTCTCAAGGTCGTTCTGAAGCATCTCGGCATCGCCCGGGAAGTCGCGCTCGGCATACTGGTCAACGTCGAGCCAGTAACGCCCGCCCAGCAGGTCCTTCATGGTCTTGAAGTAGGACGAGCGGCTGTAGTTGGCACTCGCGCCACCTTGCAGCGACAGTGTGGAATTGATGCGTTTGTTGAGGTTGGTGCTCAGTATCCAGTTAAACTGGTTGCTGTGGCGCTTCTCAATCACATAGCTCGAACCCTTGTCTTCACCACCTTGCTCAAACTCGTAGTTGTTCAGATAGTTAGTTTGGTAGAGCTTGTCCCAGTTGAGCTGTCGCTTCTCCTCCATGTTGAGCCATTCGTCCTCGAAGAGCTCGGCAGTCTCGGGACTGGTGGTGGCATAATACGATGGCAGGTAGCGGTAGTAGTCGGGACGAGGGTCGCGCGAGTTGTACCAGTTGAGTGCGCTCGTGGCGTAGAACGACTTGTGGAAGGCCAGGCCAGTAGTGAGAGTGGTTCCTGTCTTAGGTGTCCAAATCCAGCTCAGAATGGCTGTTGGGTCGAACGACTCAACCACCCTTGCATTGCGCTTCTTGCCCTCTTGCCAGCCCCAGTTGGTGTTGTAGAGGTTGGTTCCAGCAAGTTTGTAGGCCTCGTCGAAGGTTGCCGAGTTGCTGGCACGCTTAGTGGGCGCTCCAAACAGGGTGAGCGACACCGAGTGATGCTGGTTAATCACCTTCTGCAGCGACATGAAAGCTCCCCAGCTGTTGTAGAAGGAGCCAGGAATAATGCCTTCTCCCGCATAGCGGGCAATTGCACTCAGCGTCAGCGCCCAGCCATGCTGGTTCAAGCCAGTGCTGTAGGTCACCATGCCACGCCAGCGGTAGTTGCTGTTAGTGTAGGCCACGCTTCCTCTGAAGCCAGGAGCATAGTCCTTAGCGTATGTGAAGATGTTGGTTGCACCGCCAATATCGCCAAAGCCAAAGTTCGTTGCTTCGGTGGCATACCCCACGCTGCGGCTCTTGAAAGCCTGGTTCATTCCTCCAATCATCGAGTAATTGAATCGGCCGCGAGCAGCATCGTTGAAGTTGATGCCATTAATGTAGGTCTGGCTGTACTCATTGTTGTAACCACGAATGCGGAATCGCATTGTACTGAAGTTGTAGTTTGTAGCCTTGTAGTAGGGGTTGTCGGTAGCCCCAGTCAAGGCTCCCACCTGCTGCGAGTTGCCCTCCTCGTCCTCGAGTTGCGACTCGGTGAGGATAATGTCGCTTGCAGCATCGTTCTCGGTGTCGGTCGATGCCCCGGCAGGTTCAAGCTTGATGATTCCCAGGTCGTCAATTCCGTTAAGAATCATGACATCCATGATCAGGTCACGATATCCGTAGTTGAAAATCATGAGCTTGTCATTACCTGGTTTAGCGTCGGTGATGACGAAGTCACCACTCGGACCTGTGATGGCGCTCACTCCCTGCTCGTCGAGCAGAACAGTAGCTCCCACAACAGGCACACTGGTGCGCGAGTCCACCACGACGCCCCTGATCCCCGTTTGAGCCCACACGTTGAGGCTCAAAAAGAGCGAAAGAAGCAAAAAAAGTTTAAGTCTCATAAATAGTATTTGATTAATTATGTTAGTTTTTTCAATTAACGATATTAACAAAAAAAAGGTTAATAATATCTGTATTGATTAAATATTTAAATATAGAGTTTTCAAAATTACAACTTTTTTCCGAGAGAATAAGCATGAATCAAGTTTTTTATTGTGATTTTTTTGGGGGTTGCTGGTTAGTATTCACATAAAATCTACAGAATTACTTGTTTTAGAAGATTTTTTATTATTTTTGCAGTGAATAATGATTTTTATTATTAATTTTAAAAACATATCAATACTATGATTAGAAAAACTCTTTACACTGCAGCATTAGCTTTATCTATTGGATTAACAGGATGCGTTAGCTCAGGCGGGTTGCTTGGCAACATTTTTGGTGGCGCAGGCACTACAACAGGCACAAGTTCCAGCGTTTTAGGAAGCGTGCTCGGAAGCGTACTGGGCGGCATGGCAAGTTCGGGCGGTGGGTTAGGCTCTATCTTCGGAAGCGCTCTCACCGACAACACAGTTACCAACCAGGCCAATGCTGTTATTGGCTCCACAAGGGTTGAACAGTCGCAGCTGGCAGGCACTTGGGTTTATGCTCGCCCAGGCGTTGCTTTCACAAGCAAGAATCTTCTTGCCCAGGCCGGAGGCACGGCAGCTGCCAGCCAAGTTATGGACAAACTCGCTCAGGCCTACAATTCAATTGGCATCAAGAACAACAACACCGGCTTCGCATTCGACAGCAACGGCAATTTCGAGGCCTATCTCAATGGGCTGCCCATGAAGGGAACCTACACCCTGAATCCCAGCACAGGAAGTCTGAACCTCAAGACTACTGCGGGCACTATCCCTGCATTTATTTCAAGCTCCGACAATGGCATGTCAATCACCATGGAGGCGAATATGCTCATCAACATGCTCAAAGCCCTCAATTCATCAAAAACCAACAGCAGCATCAATGCAATAGGCAACATGGGCAAGAGCCTTAATGGTGTGCGCATGGGATTTGACATGGCCAAGGTGGTTCAGAGGTAACCCCCTGAGCGGTTAATTCTAACAACCATCCAAGTAAATTTCGGTTTAATTGAAAAATATTTGAAATATTATGTTTAGAAAAACTATCTACACTGCAATTCTTGCCATTTCGATAGGCTTGACTGGATGCGGCACGCAAGGCATGGGCATGCTGGGCAATGTCATGGGCACAGGAAACGGCACGTCAACGGGAGGCGGATTAGGCAACGTGCTCGGCGGAGTGCTTGGCGGGGTGTTTAACGCTAACACTGCCGAGGGACTTCTCGACATGGTGATTGGGCACGTGAAGCTTGACCAGTCTTCACTGATAGGCACTTGGGTCTACAGCGAACCAGGCTGCGCTTTCACAAGCGAGAATCTTCTTGCCAAGGCTGGCGGCTCGGTAGCTGCCACACAAGTGAAGCAGAAGCTCAACTCGGTCTACGGCTCACTGGGCATTGCCAACAACAACACCTATTTCACTTTTGCCGAAAACGGACAGTTCGAGGCAAGAATCAGAAACATCCCCTTGAGCGGCACCTACACCTTCAATCCTAACGACAGCAAGCTCAACCTCAAGACCATGCTCTTCACAATTCCAACCTATGTAACACGCACCACGAGCGGACTGTCGATTACTATGGAGTCGAAAAAACTTCTCAATGTGCTTCAAACCATCACCAAGCTCACCGGCAACAGCACCCTCTCCACCATTGGCGAGCTGAGCAAGAACTTCGACGGAGTGCGCATGGGATTCGACATCGTCAGGTATCAGTAAGCCCCGCCATGTCGAGGCTGCAATAGCTGAACCTTCTTTACCACCTCAAACAATCAACCGGGCTGGCATCATCTCTGAGCCAGTCCGGTTGATTGTATATTGTTTGACAGGTATGGAATGACGCACGCGGCTTATTGCCAGTCCACATTGAGCTCGCGCAGAACCGCTTGAGCGTCGGCATCACCTTGAGCAGCAGCCTGACGCAACCAGTAGATGGCTTGTGTCTCATCTTTAGCCACGCCCTCGCCTTCAAGATAGGAAATTCCTAAGTTATATTGCGATTGAGCATCGCCCTGCTCAGCAGCCTTGGCATACCACTCCACAGCTTTCTTGTGGTCCTGTTTCACTCCCAGGCCCTGGTCGAGGCAAGCCCCCATCCAGAACTGAGCCGAAGCCACTCCCTGGTCGGCAGCCTTGTTAAACCACTTGACTGCCTTCTTGTAGTCTTGCGCAACACCTTCACCCTTGAAGTAGCAGTTGCCAATGCTCACTTGAGCCATTGGATCGCCTTTTTGGGCTGCTATCTCATAGAATCGAGCGGCTTTCTCAATGTTTTGAGTGATGCCTATTCCCTCGTCGTAGCACACTGCCATGTTGTAGATTGCCAGTGCGTTACCACTTTGCGAAGCGCGACTGTACCAGAAGAACGCCTGAGCGTAATCGCGTGGCACACCCTCGCCCGTCCTGTAGCAGTAGGCGAGCAAAAGCTGAGCCTCGGGGTCGCCGCTCACGGCCGACCTGTAATATTGTTCGGCTTCGCCTGTCACGCCATCAGGTATGTGAATGTTTCCGTCTTGCGCCAGTGCGGCGGGCGCTATCATCATTAATAAGGTGAGCAACACCTGTAATTGCTTGTTGAATATTAGTTTCATAGTAGTCTTAAAGTTGCTTGACGGCCACCGCGGGCCGCCTGTTAAACCAAAAAAATCTCCATTACGAAGGCAAAGGTAGAAAAAAATATTCAAACGAGCAAATATCTCGCCACCCAGCCTCCCCAATTGCAACATTGTCAAAATCAGCAGCAAAAATTTCATTACAGCAAGCAATCCCCCACCCCAGCATGACATAGTGCCAATTAGTGACTTTTCAGCAAAAGTTAATTTAACGTTAAAAATGGCACGGATTTTGCTATTGTATTTTAAACTTAAATATCTTTGCGCACATCTAATAAGCACAAAAAAAATTTCTATATATACTTTTAATTATTTTGTCTAACTTTAAAATGTTTTAGGTACTATGGAATTTTTTATAATCATGAATGACCAGCAGCAAGGCCCCTTCACTCTTGAGCAGATGTCAAACTTGAGCATCATGCCCGACACGCCAGTGTGGTATGAAGGATTAGCCGACTGGACCACCGCCGACAAGGTTGAGCAGTTGAGTCACCTTGTTGCCTACGCTCCACGCGTTGAGCCGGCAGCCGCGACCGAGCCCACACCTGAGCCTCCACACAGCACGCAGCCACCTGCTTGGACCCCCAAGGCTACGTCGGCCCAAACGCCGCACTATAACTACACCCCGAGCTACGACGCTGAGCCAGCGCCAGCAAAGCCACGCAAGAGCCACACCGCATTGTGGGTCACCATTGCCATTGTGAGCGTGCTTGCCATCATTCTTGCCATCAGCAATCCAACCAAGGACGATCATTGCCGCGCAATAGCAGGCGTGTCGCACTCATGGGTCGAAGAAACAGTCGAGGAAGTGGGCGGCACAGGCATCGTGGGGTCTGTCATCAAGATGGGGTCGTCACCACTCATTCGCACCTTTGTCGACAAGGTGGTCGACGTCGACAACTATGTGTTGTTCTCAATGGGCTACATCGACACCGGAACCAGCAAGACACGTGTGTCGCTTGGCATAATGGGCCATGTGTTCACCTTCGACAAGAACATTATCAACAAGAAACTCAAAGAGGCCCTGGGCGCCAACCTGCAAGATCTTTTCCACTTCGACGACTTCCCCGTCTTTGGCAATGACCAGGACGACAACAGCACCGTGGACCCTGCAGAGCAGCAAGGCACCAATGAAGATGAAGGCAGCGACGCCACTGTCACACCCGAAGACCGAGCCGAGTCGGCATTCGACATCCCCGACGAGGTAGACTCGCTCATGCGCAAGAGCGCAAAGCGTGCCTCGAAAGAGGCTCTGAAGATGCTCGAGAAGCAGGTCGACAAGTGGCTCGACGACAAGTAACCAAGTTTGTGCCACAATCCAGTGGGAGGCAGCTACCCACCACAAGCACTAAGCGAGAGGGGTCAAGACATTGGCCTCCTCGTTTTTTTATTGCAACGCATCGTGGGCAAAAGCAAGCATGAGCTTTGCCATGTATCGCCTCCACTCTAAGTTGAAAAGGCTGCTGCCATATTTCGCACCACGCTGATCTACTTCGCCATAGAACTTCATCAGCACGAAGTGAGCCAGCACAGCCACCACCGTCTCGTGCAATGCGTCGGCAAGGCCAGCCTGCGCCGGATTGTTGAGCTCAAATGTCATGGTAATATTCCTCGACTCGATGTTGGGGTTATAATTGTCAAATGCCAAGTAACCCAGCACTCGGCTCTTTAGGCTGGCATATCCTTCCTTCAAGCGCATCAGTAGCATCACACGGTTGTCGGGAGTTAGAATGCGCACCTTGCTGTTGTGGGCACCATGCCAGGCGCTCTGCGAGTAGATGTAATTGAGAATTTCGTCAAAATCGATGTTGACAGTCACTTTGTGTTTGTCCATGATTATATTAAGATTATTAGGTTAAAGGTTGATGAGTCATTCTTAGCCGCCATGCCACTATTCAAGCGCACGGCCGTAGCTCTTGCGGCAGTGCATAGCCTTGAGCTCGCGCTTGATGATGACCCATGCCTGCTCGTCAGAGATAAAGAACCTTGAGGCTCGGCACTGGTCCAGCACGAGAGCAACAGCTCGCGCTATCGACACCTTGCCTCGCGAAATCACACACCTCACCTTGGCGGTCATGTCGAGCCAGAAGAGCCTGCAAGCGTCGCTCCTGAAACGCAGTGCCTCGTTATTGAGCAGCTTGGGCACCACAATATAGGCCCTGTCAAAGCCCACGTGATAAGGAGGTGCACCAGTGGCGAGAGCGATGTCGATGGCCACTCGCCTCGGGTTGTGAACTTTTTTCTTGACGATAGTGTCGTAGATGTCGCAGTAGAGCATCGTCAACATTCTGTCGCGCTCGGCACGGCGCTGAGCGCTCTCGCTCTCAGTTGGATAATTCATGCTTGTTGTGTTTTTAATGGTTTAATACATTTGTTGTTGTTCAATTCTCGCTGCAAAGATAACACGAATAATGGTAATATGCAAATTATTTAGGGTATTTTTACATTTATTTCCATTAAAAAACGAGGCTCCATGAAACAATAATGCTGTCTCGGCATTACTTAAAAAAATGACACTCAGGCCACAAAAGTGCCTGAGTGTCTATTTTAAAATTGTGGTAATTTACCTTTTATTTGCCTGAAAAGTCGGCCTTGCGCATGTCGCCCTCACGTGCGAGTGCAACGTGGAACGCCAGGGCCATCTCGTTATTCTGCATCACATGGCCCATCTTGCAAGCCTTCAAGTACTCACGCAGCAATGGACGATAAACGGGGTGTGCTGCTTTCTCGATTATTTCCTCAGCAGCCTGCACTGGATCCTTGAAACGCAGGTCGGCAACGCCCTGGTCGGTGACGATAATGTCGGCACTGTGGATTGTGTGGTCGATGTGGGTGCACATGGGCACGATGGTCGAGATGCAGTCATCCTTCTTGACTGAGGGGCACATGAAGATGCTGGTGTAGGCATTGCGAGTGAAGTCGCCGCTACCACCAATACCGTTCATCAGGCGGGTACCGCTCACGTGCGACGAGTTGATGTTACCAAAGATGTCGGCCTCGATAGCTGTGTTCATCGAGATAACACCCAAGCGACGGATAACCTCGGGGTTGTTGCTAATCTCGCTGGGGCGCATGAGCACCTTGTCGTGCAGCTTGTCGATGTTGGCAAAGAACTCGTCCATAGTGTCGTGGGAAAGAGTGAGCGAGCAGGTGCTCACAAATTTGCAGTGACCATCAAGCAGCAACTTGACGAAGGTGTCTTGCATAACCTCGGTGTAAACCTCAAATGGTGGTATCTCGTCGCTCTCCTCAAGACCCTCGAGCACGGCGTTGGCAATGTTGCCCACACCGCTCTGCAGTGGCAGGAACGACTTGGGAATGCGATTGTTTTTCATCTCACTGATGAGGAATTGCACCACGTTGTGGCCAATCTTGCGAGTGGTATCGTCAACTGGGGTGAATGCGTCGGCCTTGCCCAAGCGGAACGAGGTCTTCACCACGCCCACAACCTTCTTGGGGTCGACATGGGCAGTGGGTGAACCGGCGCGGTCGTGAGCGGTGTAGATGGGAATCTCGCGACGGTTGGGAGGGTCGAGTGGGATGTATATGTCGTGCAAGCCACGCATGCTCTCGGGCAACTTGTCGTTAAGCTCGATGATGACCTTCTCGGCACACATGAGCCAAGTGGGAGTGCAGCCCACCGATGTGCCCAGCACGATTTCACCGTCGTCGGTAATGCTTTGTGCCTCAACTATGGCAACGTCCATCTTGCCATAGTAGTTGTAGCGGAACTCCTGCGACAGCTCGCTCAAGTGGCGGTCGTTGTAGTGAATAGCGTTGCTGTTGATAGCCTTGCGCAGGTCGGGATGCGACTGGTAAGGAGTGCGATAGTTGATAGCCTCGGCGCGAGTGAGCTCGCCGTCGATAAAGTCGTTGGTCGAAGCACCACTGAAGATGTTGATCTTAAACTCACGTCCTGCCTCGTGCTCGCGGCGAGCCTTGGCAGCAATCATTGGAGCCACTGCCTTGGGGCAGCCAGGGGCGGTAAAGCCCGATACTCCCACGTTGTCACCATTGTGGACAAACTCGGCAGCCTCTTCGGCTGTGATAATTGGGTAAATCATTTTCTTCTTGATTTTGTTTATGTGTTGTTTTATGTGTGTATTCTCAAAAAAACGGTGCAAAGTTACACATTATTTTTAAAACAAGTAGATTAAATGCCTCAAATGTAATTATAAAAGAAAAAAAACGCCCTTAGATTGAGCGTTTTTTTGCTTATTTCATGAAGCTTGAAGGGGCGTGATTGTCACACGGTGAGAATCTCCTTCTCCTTAGCGGCAAACACCTCGTCAATCTTCTTCAGGTACTTGTCGTGGAGCTTCTGAACCTGCTCTTCGCCGTCCTTCTGCGAATCCTCGGGCATGCCGTCTTTAACAGCTTTCTTCAAGCCCTCAATCATCTCGCGGCGGGCGTTGCGCACACTCACCTTGGCCTTCTCGGTCTCGGTCTTGGCGTCCTTCACAAGTTGCTTGCGGCGCTCCTCGGTCAGAGGCGGGAAGTTGAGGCGAATTATCTCGCCATTGTTCTCAGGTGTGATGCCGATGTTTGAGTCAAGAATCGCTTTCTCAATCACCTTAATCATGTTCTTCTCCCAAGGAGTGATGGTGATGCTGCGGGCATCGGGCACTGCAACGTTGGCAACGTTGGCAATGGGCATCATCGAGCCGTAGTACTCAACCTTGACTGGGTCAAGGATTTTAGGGTTGGCTTTGCCGGCGCGCACTCGCGAGAGAGTCTCGTCGAGATAAGCCACAGCCTCGTTCATTTTCTTCTCGGCTGCGTCAAGAAATGTTTTAACTTCTGCCATAATATTTATGAGTTTTAGTGATTAATATTTTCAGTTTTTGAAAAATCGTGACGAAAATACACATTTTTTATTATCACCGCAAGAAAATGACCAAAAAAGTTGCGTTTTTCACATAATCAGCAACCTGACGAGAGCAATGAACTACAACTAAAACGCCCGAGCAACTTATGCCCGAGCGCCTTAAAACTTAATATCTTCTTTGCTTAGAAACGGAAGCCAATGGCGATTTGAGCGTTGCCGTTCTTTGAATTAATCGGATAGGTAGCTCCTAAAAACTTTTTATAGGCATCTGTCAACCCCATTGTGTAACGACCTTGCACAAACACATCCTTAGTAATGTTGTAGGTCAAGCCAAGGCCAAGACCAAAATCAACACTTTTCGCATCAGTGTCATAGGTCTTCTTATAATCTTTGTGATCATCTTTTCCCTTGACTGTGCATTTGTGATAAACGTTTATGCCCAATTGTGGACCAAAATCAATGCTCAATGATGGACACACATAGTACTTCAACATTACGGGAACGTTGATGTAGTTCAAATTGTCGGTGTAAACTGCATCAAAATAATCTGAATGCAAAGTTTCTCCAGTAAAGACCACTCCATCATTCTTTCCTCCCTGAGCTGCGAAAACAACTTCGGGTGCGATAGAAAACTTGCTGTTGAAGCGATACTCAAAGAACATACCCGCTTGATAGTTTAACTGACCACCATGATCAGTGTTCTTACCCCAATAGTGAGTGTAGTCCACACCAATCTTGGGGCCAAAAGTGAAGCGTTTCTGTGCCACGGCGGCACCTGTTGCCAAGGCAACACTAATAAGGACAATTAAAAACTTTCTCATAGTTCAAATTGTTATTTGTTAAAAAAAGGTTTATAAAAAATAGCGGGCAAAGGTAGGCATAAAATGCTAACTACTTTCATTGACGACAGTAAAATGTTTCTAATTAGGCATAAAAGCTGTTAATCTTACGATGTTTGTAGAGTCATAACCCCACTCACCTTACTTAAAGGTGAGGATAGAGCAGCGATCGAGGGTGAGCAGCTGGGCAGCTTGCTGCACTTGCTCGGGGGTGACGCCCATGATGCAGTCGATGTTGTCGCGCAGCGAGCTCACGTCGCCATAGTAGAGCAGGCCGCGACCTGCCGCCATGGCTGCGACCTCGGCACTGTCGCTGGCCACAAGCATTTGGCCGCAGTACTGACGCTTGTAGGCGTCGAGGCGTCGCTCGGTGAGTGGCGACTGCGCCAGCGAGTCGATGGTACCAGCGATGAGCCGCATCGCCTTCTTAAGCTTGTCGTGGTCGCATCCTAAGTAAATTTGAATCATGCCGCAGTCGGTAAAAGTCACTAATGACGACTCCACGGTATAGACCAGGCCGCGCTTCTCGCGCAGGCTTACGTTGAGCAGCGAGTTCATGCCTGGCCCGCCCAGGATGTTGTTGAGCAGCGAGAGGGCAAAGCGCTGGTCGTCGTACATGCCCGGCACCCGTGCACCCACGATGGTGTGCGACTGATGCAAATTCAGGTCAACAACCTTGCGCTGAGGCTCAAGAATGGTCGGTGCCACTCGCTCGATGCCGCGCTTGGTGTGCGACATCACTCCCATGTGCCTCTCGGCAAGACGGAACACCTTGTCGGGGAGCGCGTTGCCAACTGAGAAGAACACCATGTTGCTGGGCACATACAAGCGTTTGAGCCAGTCGAGGCAGCATTCCGACGATGCCCCACGCAGGTCTTTTTCATCGCCAAGGATGTTGTGCCCCAGTTGGCTGCCGGCGAGCAGCATGTCCTCAAAGTCGTCGTAGACCGCCTCGCTGGGCGAGTCGCGGTAGCTGGCCACCTCCTCGAGCACCACCTCGAGTTCGGTCTCAAGTTCATGCTCAGGGAAAATGGAGTTCTCGACCAGGTCGGCAATCAGCTCCACTGCGCGCTCAAGGTGCTCAGCAGGGAAAATGCAGTAGAGCATGGTGCTCTCCTTGGTGGTGTAGGCGTTAAGCTCACCGCCCACCTGCTCCATGCGGTTGTTGATGCGCGTAGAAGTGCGGCGCCTTGTACCCTTGAATATCGTGTGTTCCACAAAGTGGGCCAGCCCGTACTGTCCCTCGCTCTCGTCGCGGCTGCCGGCGTCAATGGCCAGTCCGCACCACGCCACTGCCGACTGCCGCTGCACGTGCACCATGCGCAGCCCATTAGGCAGCGTGTGCAGGCTTATATTTTCGTTATTCAGCATTAATTGTGATCTTTTTAAGGTATATTACATGCGGGTATCGACGTGGAGGATGTTTTGCACAAACATCAGGTCGCGAATCTCGGTGCGCTCCACTTCCATGTCGTCGTAGCGCTTGTTCTCGCTGCGCAGTATCACCATCGACGGGTCGTCGTGCCGGCGAATGTACTTGACCAGGCGATAATCATCAAGAATCACCACATAGATTTGCCCCCAGAAGATTTGGCGCAGATTGCTCAGCTCGCGCACGGCAATGTAGTCGCCGTTGCGAATCACAGGGCTCATCGAGTCGCCGCTCACACGCACAATGCGGCAGTTGGCATTGGCCATGTCGGGCAGGTCAATAAAGCCAATAATCTGGTCGTCGGTAAACATGCGCGCCTGGGGCTGATAGCCAGCCGTCACGTCGATGTCATAGACCGGTGTGCCACGACTGGCAGCAATCCTGCTTGGCTCGGTCACAATGCGCGATTCGGGCACTGTGACAAGTTGCTGGGGCTGCTGCTTGGCAAAGGGCAAGTCCTCGCCCGTCTCAAGCCATTGTTTCGAGACACCCAGGTTAACCACAATTTTGTTGATGAGCGCGTCGCTCATGGCAAGTCGCCCGTTCAGGTACTTCGACAGGTTCGACGTGTCCACATCAATCTTTTGAGCGAAATCCACCTGCCGGTAGTTCAACTCTTTCATTAAGAACTTAATACGTTCCGCAATTTCTTTGTCAGCCATAGTATTTACAATTATCTGTGGCAAATTTACCATATTATTGGCAATTTACCAAATATTTTTGTAAAAATCAGGAAATCACGATTCGGTGGCGCCTCATTTCGTGTATATATATGTAGCCTTTATCACCTCGGGTGCGATACCAGGCGTGCCTTCGTCGTTGACTATGGTGGCAGTGCCATCGCTTTTGAGGTTGACAGTAAAGGTATTGGCCACAATCCAGTTAGTCCAGTATAGCTTTATCTGCAGTTGACTGTTGCTTGTCCAGGCATAGTTGCCCGCCACTGTGTAGTCGCCTTTGAGTCCGTCAATCTTCTTGACATTGACAGGTGCAACAGCATTATTGTAGGGTGGAACCTGGGCAGTAGACACTTTGGCCCAACGATAGATAGCAACAGGAAATTTTTGCACATTGCCATCGGCGCTTGTGAGCGTGATGTCATAATGTTGCTCGCCATCGTGGTCGAGCTGCATGGTCTTGTAATGGCGTGCATTTTCGCCCAGAGTGAGAGTTATGCTCCTCATGCCATTGCTCTCATTTCCCACCAGCATTTTGAGCGACAACGTAGCAAGACGGTCGGCAAGCATTCCCTGAGCTTTGTCGTTGGCAGGCAACGCAGTATTCTTCACACCAGGAATCAAGTGATTCCAGATGCATGCGAGCTCCCTGCCTGTCTCGTGCGAGACGCCAGTCATCACCACCACCATGTCTTGCTCGGGGAGCATGACAATGAACTGCCCATAGGCACCATCGGCACGATAAGCCCCGGGCTGCATGCAACGCCACATCTGGTAGCAGTAGCCCTGATTGGTGTCGGTGGCGCGCTTGCCAGGCTTGCTGTAGTTGGTGTGCTTGCTCTGCGCCTCGTCAAGCCATTTGGCGCTGATTAGTTGCTTGCCGTCCCACTTGCCCTTGTTCATGATGCACACTCCTGCCTTAGCCATCGACTCGGCGGTGAGCCTCAGGCCCCATCCGCCCACATTGATGCCATCGGGACTCTCTTCCCAATCGGCCTCGGTGATGCCCAGAGGGTGAAAGAAACGCTCGTTCATGAAGTCGAGCAACTTAGTGCCAGTGATGCGCTGAACGATAGCCGCAAGCACAAATGTGCACATCGAGTCATACTGGAACTTGCCAAGCTTGGTGACAGGCTGAGCAAGCCACAGACGCGCCCAGTCGTCACCCTCCTGCTGCAGCGTGAGCGAAGGTTTGATGCCGGCTGTCATGGTGAGCAGATGCTTAACCGTCATTGCCCTTAGAGCAGCACTTTGACGCTTGGGGACCTTGTCGGGCAACAAATCCACAACCTTGTCGGTGAGTCGCAACTTGCCGTCGTCGATGAGCATACCAATGGCAAGCATCGTGAAGGTCTTACTACAAGAGTAGAGCGTGTGAACCTCGTCAACAGCAAACGGCGCAGGATGGGCCTCGGCAATCACCTTGCCGTGGCGCACTATCATCAGGTGGTGAAGATCGGTTTTGGGAAGTGCCATCAGAGCGTCGACCATCGCCTTTATAGCCAGCGGATCAACACCCTCCTGTGCCGCGGTGCTGCGAGGCAGCTTGGCACTGCTTGTGGCAGTGATATCGTTCGCAGCTTTTGCTCCTGGTTTGGCGTTACAACTGGCTCCTGCTATCACCAGCATCAATATCAATAAAAAATTGCGCAAATTATTCATTTTCTGCTCTATTAATAGTCAATCACTGTAATTTTCAACGGGTTTTCAAGTGCTTTGATTGCACACTGCCTCGCTATTGCGCGGTTAGCTTCGCTCATTCCCACTGGGGCGCCGTTGATTTCCTGAATATTCTTGGTCGTGAGCCACTTGCCGTCGACCCACGTGACATCGGCCCACACGCGCTCGCTCAGCCCATAACGGGCAAGCAAGGCGGCACTGGCGGCATAGGTCTCAATCAGGCACGGAATGCCATCCTGCAAGTGCAGATGATGAAACAGATGACCATTGTCGCCAAGCGAATCGAGCGGTGTGGTGCGGGCGTTCTGGATGGCTGTGCCGCAGGGCAAGAGCAAGTCGATGCCTGTATGGGCTTGCATTTGGCCAACGCTCTCAGCTATGCGCTCAAACATCTGCACGCTGGTGGTGTCGGGTGCCAAGCGGTCGAGCCCCTCGGGATAGGACGGGGTGATGAGCCACGCCTTCTCATGCTCCCAGCTCACACGCTCGTCGAGCCAACTAATCAACTGATTAAGATAGGGCTGATAGGTGCCATAGTCGCGAGCGGCGCTCGACTGCTGCTGCAGCACTATCACGTCCCAGGGCTGAGACTGCAAAACTTCGCTCAGTGTCGCCCCCTGAAGCGCGTCCCACGGCTGGGCTCCATGCGACCAGAAGTAGGTGAACGATGGGCTGTCGATTGAGTCGCAAAAGGTCTCAAGCCCAGCACCGCCCATGTACATCACTCCAAGCTTGAGATACACCTCGGGAGCAACTGCCTTCATCACAAACGGCATGTAGCTCAACGCGTCGAGCGAGTAGCTGTTGCCTATCGAGAGCACGCGCAGAGTGTCGGTCACCACATGAGGTGCCACATGCACTGTCACATCATTATAATAAATTGTGTCGGGGCCTGTACGAGCCAGCATCACAACCTGAGCATCGGTGCCTTCATTGTAGCGCTTGTTATCGAGAAAAAGCACTGGCACGCCAGCGGCACTGGCCACGCCACCACTGGGCAACAGGCCTCTCATCAGTTCGGTGCCCGACGCAACCGGCGCCATGCGTTCATTGTCGTGAGCCACAATGCACAACTGCTCGCCCACGGGCAAGTGCAACTCATCGTCAATCCTCACTGTGGCACGGCAAGCTACCGAGTCGTAGAGAGCAAAGCAATAGCCCTTGTCGCCCACACCACTTGTTCTTCCGGAGAGTATGGCATCATAGGTCACTGTCACGTCGGTTGCCGTGACCTTGCCGTCGTCGTCGGCATCGCCACCTTGTTGCTCATCATAGCCCAGCAGATGGTTATACACCACTGTAACGTCGGTAGCATTCACCACACCATCATGGTTCACGTCACACAGGTTGGCGCTGCGATGCACACTGTCAACATCAATCAAGGTAGCCGGCCGAATGCCAACCTGAGAGTAAGCCTCGACCAGAGCAGCATCAACCCACAACTGAGCACCTGCCGGCAAATGCCTGGTCACCATGGCGGCATCGGCAACATGCGAGAGCACCACTGCAAGATTGTCGCAGCCGTCAAAGGCACCTTCGCCTATCTCCTCAATAGTCGATGGCAACGACAATCTCACGAGCCAGTTGCAATGCCCAAATGCACCACTTGCTATCGACCTGACACGACAACTTCCCACCATCGCCGGTATCACCACGCTCTCACTGTCATAGCCTTCGACGGGAGCCACCAGGCATGCTGTGCTATCGGCATTCTGCACCATATAGCGCAAGCCATTGCTCTCAACCAGGTCGGCGGCTGACGCAGCTTGCAATGCCAGGCACAAGAGTAACATTAATGTCAATATTTTTCGTGCTACGCGGCTCATTTATAACTTGATTTCTCTCGATTGCAAAATTAATAACTATTTTCCAATACACCACACTACTACATTACAAAAAAACCTACGCCCGCTTTTCAAACAAAGCAGACGCAGACAACTAAAAAGGAATGTATTAATTACGATGGTTATATAATGATGAATGTATCTCTGTTCTTTTTTACAATGCAAATATATAAACAAAAATGAACTTTTGCAAACAAGCAAAATATTTAAGTTTGCAATTTAATTCTTATTAACATATTTTTAACCTGTAAATGTACTTCTTAAACATTTTTTAAAAAAACACTTGTTCATTTTAGTTCATTTAAATTCATTTAAATGCAATACTTGCAACAAATGCTAAATCTTGCCCTTCTAAAACCACAAGAAGAATTGCTCGCGATTGAGTTTTGGTCTCGACACTAAAACGGCTGTCTTCTCGTTAGTAAATGACTGTCCCTTAGGCTGATTATCCTCAAGGAACTTCCAAAGGCGCTTCATTTCATTACTGCGGTGGATGTTTCGAAGCATTATCACACTATCACCACCCAGCATTTTCAGGAGCGACTGCTGCAATGCGGGCAAGTCATCGGCAGCAGGTATGGAGTTAACCAGAACATAGGGTGTACTACCAGTGGCGCTCACGCCGCCGGCATAGTCGTCAAGAGCCACCGCAAGGTCATTGAAGCAATCTATACGCTCAAGAAGTGGGGCAAGCACAGTGCCAGTGACTGGATAAGCATCGAGGTGCGGGTCATAGAGCCACAGCCGGCTGCTGTCGGCCACGCTCAGCATGCAAGCCTCGGTCAAGCCATAGTTGGTCCCAATCTGAAGAATGCTTGCCGGATTGAAAAAGTTGGTTACCCTGAACACTAATTTCAGGCCCTTGAGCGAAATCACTCGGGGATGATTTTTACTACCGCGCAACAGATGCACTATTGCCTGCTTGATGCTTGCCAGTTCGTTATAGCTATAGTAAGGCAGTTTCTCACGCAGCACAAAGCGTACAAAGTGGAAGGCAAAGGGCGAATGAATACCATGCCCTTTGCTCCGGTGATGACGGCTAAGTGCCGTGCGATATCTCCTGATGATACCCAAAATCAGCTCTCAGTCGTTAATTCTCAGCTTTGTTAGAGTCTTCTTTATTGTTTTTTACTAACTCGTCATCCTTGCGACGGGTGGAGCTGTAGATGCCCCATCCCAGTGCGGCAAGAATCAGGAACAGGATTGCATAGACCGAAATGCTGGCCACACTCTCGGTGTCCTTAACCTCCTGCGGGTCGTAGGTCATGACAATGGTGTGGTCGCCAGCAGGCAGCTGCATTGCTCGCAGCACATAGTTCACGCGACCAATTTTCACCTCCTTGCCATCTACAGTGGCTTTCCAGCCCCAGGGGAAGTACACCTCGCTCAGCACCGCCAGGCCACCTTGAGCACTTCTGTATTTATAGGTGAGCTTGTTGGGCTCATAGCCTGTCTCATAGATGGTGTCGCCAGCCTGCTTGGGCTTGGCAGTACCGAGCACATCCTTGAATTGTGCATCGGCCACGGCACTCGTCGATGGGTCGAAATTGTCGAGGAACTTCATCTCGGCATCGGCATTGTTGACGTAGGTGATGGTGTCGACAAACCATGCGTTGCCCAGTGCCTGCTCGTTGCGGAACACATCGTTTTCGGTGTCGCCCAGCAAGAAATATTTCGAGTTGAGCATGTTGAGCACTGGTGGAACGGTATCGATGGTATGCTTGGTGTTGATATCATTAATCAGCCTACTGACACTTGGCATAATTTGACGGTCGAGCAGGTCGTTATAGCGCGTGAGCTTGGCTGCATGATAGCCTCCCACGGTCTTGTGGAAGTAGCTCGAACGGGGCTGCTGCAGGTTGGGGATATCGAGCACACGGTAGTTCTTGTCTTTGTCGGTGAGCACCTTGGCGTCGGCAGCAGTTTTCTCAAAGGTGGTGGCAGGAACTTCGTCGGAGCTCACAAAGCGATCTTCGTTAAGGTAGCGCTTGTTCACGGCAAACATGTCGACAAACACGATTGCTGCGATAATCAACCCGGCAGCCATGGCATTGAACTTGCCAAACTTGTAAAGCATTATCACTCCAAACCCAAGCACTATAATGAACAAGCTGCGCCATGCATCGGCAGTAACAAGGCTCTGGCGAATGTCTACAACAGCCGCGGTGAAAAATGGTAAATCGCCCAAGCTCTTATTTTGTTGCCCGAGTAGTTGATTAAGACCCTCGGTCTCGTTGGCAGTAAAGCCTCCACCAAATAGACTTGGAGCGAGGGCAAAGAGAGCGCACAGTAGCGCACATGCGCCAAACACGCCGTAGGTGAGCTTGCCATATTTCTTGAAGAAATCGTCCTGCGTGAACATCTCTTTCAATGCGAGCACCGCCAGCAATGGCATCGTGAACTCAGCGATGACAAGAATACTCGACACGGTGCGGAACTTGTTGTACATCGGGAAGTGGTCGATAAAGAAATCGGTCAATCCCATAAAGTTGTGACCCCACGAGAGCATAACAGATAGCGCAGTAGCCACCAGTAACGCCCATTTCACAGGACCTTTAACCACAAAGAGGCCAAGTATGAACAGCACAAAAATGAGTGCTCCCACATAGACCGGGCCACTCGTGAACGGCTGGTCGCCAAAGTATTGGGGTAGCTGACCGAGCACTTCGGTTCCCAACTCGCTATCGGCGGCAATCGCGTCGGCGTCGTCAACCTCGGCCAGTGTTTTCATGCTTGAACCGCCCTTAACGTTGGGCACCATCAGTGTCCAGGTCTCGTCGATGCCGTAGCTCCACTGGGTGATATATTCCTTGCTCAAGCCGCCATTGGTGGGCTCGCTGCTCACCGCGGCTTTGTCGGCCTCCGAGGGTTTAGACGTGAGTTCGCTGTGGCCGCCACGCATGGTCTCTTGCGAGTATTTATAGGAGAGATACAAGTTTGAAGCGTTGGCACCTAACGCCAATGCCGCCGCCACTGCCAGCGAGCATGTGGCTATGCACCACTGCCCTATCTTCTTGTCCTTGATGGCAATTACCAAGAAAGCTATAACAAGCGGCACAATGATAAAGAGCGAGTAATAGGTCATCTGCACATGGTTGCTGATGAGCTGCAGCGTGGCAAAAAATGCGGCTACGGCCATTCCAAGCAGATACTTGCCGCGATAGGCCCACACTATGCCGGCTATTGTGGGTGGTATGTAGCACAGGGTGAGCAACTTCCAAATGTGGCCTGCATCTATGATAATAAAGAAATAGGACGAGAACGCGTAGCCAATAGCACCCAGCACTGCCAAATACCATTTCATGTCAAACGACAGCATCAGGATGAAGAAGCCCAACATGAGCAAGAAAACCCAGCTCACAGGCGACGGAAAACCCAGGGTCAGAACCTTGCCCAGTGTGTTGATGATTGAGTTACTCTTGTAGCTGGGAGCTATCTGGAATGTGGGCATGCCACCAAAGAGGCTGTTGGTCCACCATGTGGGCTCGCCGTTATGGCTCTCGTTATAGATCTTGGCCTCCTGACCGTTAGCCGCACCCTGCAGCACATCGTTCTGACGAAGCACCGAGCCGTTCACATCGCTCGGATAGAAGTATATCCAAGAGATAGCGGCAAACGCTAATATCGAGACCACAAAGGTGACCACACTACGCACCGTCAGGGTGCCTATCAATCGCTTGTTGAGAATTTCGTTTTCCATTATCCTTGATTGTTTTTATTTGCAATTTTTTCGGCCAAAAAGTGTTTTAGCGTGTAAAATTACAAAAAAAACATCAACCGCAAGCAATTTAACCTGTTTTATTTGATTCTTGCTGCTTTAAAAGCAGCCGACGAAGGTCATCCCTCCAAGCTCAATATTATTGCACCCTTAGTGCTAAATTAAAAAAACATTAGCGCGAAGCGCAGTAATATTAAAACTAAAACTGCATCTTGTTCACCTCGCGGCGCAGGTCGGCAGCTTCTTCCATGCCCATGTCATCGTTCTTGGTCTTCGACAAGTTCATCAGCGCTGTCAAGTCCTTTAGCAGTGCTTCCTTGAGCTTCGCACCCTGCTCCTGGAGGGCAGCAGTGGGCATCTTCGAGAACTGAGCATAGACTGCCATGAGCTTGTTGTAGCTCGCACGGCAAGCCTTGATCTTGTTGTTGACAGCAGCATTCTCCGACTCATGTGCCTCAAGGTCGGTCAGCGACATCGGGGTTACTTCCTGCATGTCTTCCTGAGTGCGGCCAGGCACTTGATTTTTAGACGGTGCAGGGGGCAATGGCCCCTCGCCAAAACCCTCGATGTGCGTGGGTGGAGGTCCGTTAAGCGGCTTGACCTCGGCGGCCGCCATGATTGAGTCGGCCATCTTGAGGCTGTCGAGCAAAGAATCGCGCGGCACGTCAATGGTCTCTACCTCAAAACTCTCGACCGGCACTCCATATTCATATTCGTTGGTCGCCGTTGTGTCGGGCTTAGGCAGAGCTTTTTCATTCCTTCCCAACAACGCATTGCCCCAGTTGTGAACCGGTGGGCAGAAGACATAGAGCAGGACCATGGTAGCCACCGTAGCTCCCACTATCCACCACAAAATCTTCTTGTTGCGTGTTGTCATGTACTCGTAATAGTTGTTGTTTTACAGTTTTTTTGAAAAAAGCAGTGCAAAGTTAGTCTTTATATTTTGATATTTCCTACTAAAAACTGAATTGTTAAGTTTTTTTTATTCTTAAAACAAAAATGCGCAAGGTTGAACGTCGGCCCTAAAAGCAGTACTCATTAAGCCTAATGGAGATTCGCACCACATGAGATGGAGAAAAGAAAAAACAAAGTTTTGCAAACTAATAGGCATTTTTAAAGAAAAAACTTGTAATTTTGCATTTTTGAACAATTATCCACATTAATGCCCGCAACAAGCGAAATATTGACGCCACAGCTTTTCAAGTTTGACCTGAACTTGAAAACCGTGCTTTGGGGAGGCGACAAGATTGCCGCCTTCAAGGGCATTGAAATCAAAGCCCACAATGTGGGCGAAAGCTGGGAAATATCGGGGCTTGAAGGACACGAGAGCATTGTTGTCAACGGCGAGTTTGCAGGCACTGGACTGCGAGAGCTCATCAAGCGATTCAAGGGGCAGCTCGTGGGGCAACGTGTCTACCGCAAGCACGGCCACGAGTTCCCGCTGCTGGTGAAGTTTATCGACGCACACAAAGACCTCTCGGTGCAAGTGCATCCCGACGACGACCTCGCACGCAGGCGACATGGCTGCAGCGGCAAGGCCGAGATGTGGTACATCATCGATTCCGAACCAGGTGCTTCGCTGCTGGCAGGAATGAGCCGCACCATCACACCGCAGCAGTATCTCAAACACATGGAGCAAGGCACTCTGCTCGACGTGCTCGCTCGCCACAACACTCACCAGGGCGATATCTTCTTCCTTCCGGCTGGCCGCATTCACTCGATAGGCGCCGGCAACCTGCTGCTCGAGGTGCAGCAGGCAAGCGACATCACCTATCGGGTCTTCGACTACAACCGAATCGACAGCAACGGCAAGCCACGAGAGCTGCACACCCAGCTCGCCATCGATGCCATCGACTACACTGTGAGCCTCGACTGCCTGCGCCATTACCCCAACCGCAAGGGGCACATCAGGCTCATCAACAGCATCTTCTTCGATGTTGACCGCATCATGGTCGACGGTCACTACTGCCACCCCATGCCTCACGACGCATTTCTGTGCCTGATGTGCACCAGTGGCAAGGCTACAGTTGGCTGCGACGGCGGCATGGCCGTGAGCCTCAATCGCGGTGAGTCGCTTCTGGCACCGGCATGTGTCGATCAGCTTTACATCGAAGGTTGCGCCACCATCATCACAGCAACTGTTTAGAGCGCTATTGCTGCTGAACATTAATTTTTCTTGCACAAACCCAATATCTATCATAAAAATGATGAAACGTTTTTACTCTCTCATATTTACAGCACTGCTGCTGGTATCAATTGTAAATGCGCAATCTATTGTACGTGATGCTTTTAGGCAGAACATTCGCCTGAGCGCCAACAACTATCTGGCCTACCCCGACCACAACCTGCCACAGCTCACTCCAGCACCCGAAGGCTACACACCTTTTTTCATGAACCACTACGGGAGGCATGGCAGCCGCTGGCTCATTGCTCCCACCGACTACTCGTTCCCCGTTGAGCAGCTCGAATGTGCCGAACGAAATGGAAAGCTCACCAAGCGAGGCAAAGAAGTGCTGAAAGTGTGTCGCGACATGCTCAACGCTTCTCGCAACCGGCTGGGCGAACTAAGCGACATCGGAGCCGAGCAGCACCAGCGCATCGCAAGGCGCATGATAGCTAATTTCCCAGAGATTTGGCAAGGCGGGGCCAGGGTAGAGGCACGGTCGACTGTGGTGATAAGATGCATCCTCTCGATGACCAATGAGGTGCAGGAGCTAAAAGCGTTCAACCCCGAGCTCAACATCTTCACCGACGCCAGCGAGCACGACATGTATTACATGAACTACCACGACACTGTGGCCACCGCCGCACAAAAGGCTGCAAGGCCCGCTGTCGACGCTTTGCGCGACGAGCTCTTCACGCCCAAGCGCTTGGAGAAAATGACTGCAAGGTTGTTCAGCGACAAGAGATTTGTGCGCGACAGCATCAATAGCTTCCGTTTCGAAAACATCCTCTTCGACCTGGTGAGCAACATGCAGAGCCATCACGACTTTGAGAATATCGACCTCTACAATGGGGTGTTCACGCTCGACGATGCCATCGACCTGTGGCGCTACAACAACGCCAGGTGGTATCTTTACTCGGGCAACACACCTCTAACCCACAACACCGGACCCATGGCCCACCGCAACCTACTGCGAAATTTTGTTGATGCCGCCGATGTGGCCATCGCTAACGGCAACAACAGCGCCACCCTGCGCTTCGGGCACGAGAGCGTGGTGCTGCCAGTGGTGTGCCTCATGGGGCT
The DNA here is from genome assembly GCA_946186575.1 of uncultured Prevotellaceae bacterium. Taxonomy (GTDB): domain Bacteria; phylum Bacteroidota; class Bacteroidia; order Bacteroidales; family Muribaculaceae; genus Sodaliphilus. The sequence goes on along the minus strand of CAMHNO010000006.1, from coordinate 15,215 downwards.
TAACGGCATGGACTATGCGACCAGCGACCTTGCAACACTCGACGAGCACTGGCGCTCCTACGAGGTGTTTCCAATGGCGGCCAACATCCAAATGGTTTATTACCGCAAGTCAGGTAGCGATGATATACTTGTAAAGATTCTGCTCAACGAGCGCGAGGCGCGCCTGCCCATCGCTACCGATTGCGCACCCTACTACCACTGGACCGACGTGCGCACCCATTTCCTCAACCGCATCGACTCTCTCCAATAAAAATATAGCTTGAGCCAACTTGAACCACTACCATTGCACATTATCATGCGATAATTGTGCAATTTTGCCTTATATTAACGTGAGTTCGATGAATTTGTAGTTTGAAAAATGCGATTTAGCGAGGCAAAGTTGTAGCTTTGTAGAAACCTTGCGAGCGTGAGCATTTTATCCAAAAATGCGATTTAGCGAGACAAAGTTTTAGCTTGCTGAAAATCTTGCGAGCGTGAGCATTTTATCCAAAAATGCGATTTAGCGAGACAAAGTTGTAGCTTGCTGAAAACCTTGCGAGCGTGAGCATTTTATCCAAAATCATTGCGTTAGCAGCTCCCCCTCTAAGGCTCCCACCCATCTGGCCTTTGGCCACCTCCCCTCAGGCAGGGGAGGAGTTTGAGATACAGGGGGAGTGTGCCAGCCTTTGATGGTAATCACACTCCTGAGGGTCGCACTCCCTCTCCTCCGCCCTAAAGGGCACCTCCTCTCAGGCAGAGAAGGAGTACAGCTCCTCTAACTTAGAGGAGCAGCTTGAAACACAGCTATTTATCTTTATCGTAACTGTTCAGCGATTCTTGTGCGTTTAGGTTGACACCCTGTGAGCGTCGAAGACGCTGGGCGGGTCGAAGACTCGACTTTGTGCGAAAGACCATGCAAGACCCCCGCAGGGGGTCGCAGCTTGGTCCAAAATGCATCAATAGCTTAGTGCGTCGAAGACGAACTTCTATTGACAACATACTGGAAGTTAGATGCAACTCGCTGCTATCGTTGAAGTTCGCCTACGGCGCACCACAATGAGTTTCATCAAGGACCAAGCTGCGAGGGTCTTACCAATAAATAGCCTCTAACGAGGCATTTAGCGTCTTCGACGCAATCGCTGAATAGTTGCTCTTTATCGAACTCACGTTAATTTAATAAAAGCTATCCTAAATGATTGCTATGGCAATTTATTCCGAAAGGTGAAATAGTACCGACTCTCTAATTTCCCAACAGGATGTTGTAGACCACAGTTACGTCGGCGGCGGTAATGCGTCCGTCGCCGTCCTGGTCGCCGCAAACTATGGCACTCGAGTCGCTGTTGAGCAGGTGGTTGTAAAGGGCTGTGATGTCGACGCTTGTCACCTTGCCGTCGCCGTTCACGTCGCCGGCAAAGCTCAACTGTCGATACTCTCTCTTGGCTTCATCAATTAACATTTTGTACACCTGCTCATTGCGCAGCCTGTTCAGGTAGTACTGCGCCATGACGCGTGCTGCTTGCACATCGCTTGCATAGGCAAGCCCCATGATAATGCGACTCTCACCGTAGTCATAGCCTCGCTTGAACAAGGCATTGCGGCAGTCGGGCATCACTTCTGATAGAACCATTGCCAGCCCCCATCCAACCATAGCATGCCGCGAGGGATAAGAAGGGTCGGTAAAGAGTTGCCATTGCTGTCCACCATAGGGAAAGGACTCATTATACTGCCTGAAAGGGCGATTGCGATGCGGCATGCTGCTCTTGAGCAATGTGGCTTGGCTGTTAAGACAGAATTTAAGGTAATTGATTAAATTGCAGATGCGAGGTGTTGAGTGCTGATTGATTTCCACTCGTGGCGAGCAAGCGTCGAAGATAGTGGCAATATATTCGTTGCTGAGCGAGGCGTCGGCCTGTGCAAGCTCACCACGCTCGGTCGAGCGCAGGGGTTTGCTGTGCCAGTAGGCTTCTAAATCACCCGCCATGCCTATACTATCGACGGTGGGCACTGCTCCTATCAATTCTGCTATTGAGGGATAAGGAACATTAAGGTCGGCACTGGTTAGGCCCGTGAGTTGCAAGTACTCGCTGCGAGCAGCCTCGAAGAGCGCCGCGTGGCCAGCGTCGGCCCATAGTTTCGCATTCGCCCATCCTGCGCTTATCATTGCTGCGTCCACATCGCTCTGCCATGTGGTGCCAGTTATTACACCGCTGCCGGCACACTGCTTAGCCCTCGCCAGAATAGAGTCTTGATGGTTGGGAGCCAGCTGTGCCAGGGCCAGGGCTGCTGTCCATGTCATGGTGGCATGCTCGGATGGGTGCGAAGCAAGCGTGCCCAACTCTTGTTGTAAGGCAGTGGAGATGCCCCACGGCTGCTCATTCATGAGCACAAATGGTCGCTTGCGACGCTCATTCACATTCAGCTCCTGCGCACTGCTTAGCCCAACTTGAACAGCATTATTTAAAAGGTCGTAAATTGCAGGAGCAGCCTCTTGACCAATGTTCATTCCCATCGCATCGCCAAAAATCTCGCACAACCGGTTGATGCCACACCCATCGTCGTGAGAGGCCTGCTCGCCAAGTTCGGTAGAGCGCTGGTGCTTGCCCCATATCCAACGATAGAAGTCGCCGGCAAAGCCCGTGCCCGTAGAGTCGGGCGGGAGAGGCAGGACCGACTCATGCTGCGCTATCGATGCTGTGGCAACTGTTCCGCCCTGAGATTTGATAGCATCATACTCCTGCCTGGCTGCTTCAATCATGGAGCCGAAATCTACCTCATTGTGCATCTCAGCTATAAGGCTCGCTGCCATAAGCCATCCTGCTTGCACATCGCCAGGATAGTTGTAGCCCACTATCACACGGCTCCAACCAATGTCGTAGCCCCGCTTGAGAATGGCATTCTGGCACCCGGGAATGGCCTCGGCAAGTGCCAGAGCGAGCCCCCATCCCACCATTGCATGGCGCGAGGGATAGGACGACTCGTTGCGGCAGGCTTGCTCTTGTTCGGGCAGCATAGTGCCATCGGCAAACTGAACGAAGGGCCTGGGTCGGAACCAGAGGCCCTTCATCGCTGTCGCATGATTGTCAAGCATGAGCTTGTAATTCTTGATCAGTGCCACTATATGTGGTGTTGAAGCAGCCGAGACATCAATGTCTAAACATGTTGCAAAGTTTGCCACGATTGCATCGTCGCTAAGATTGGCATCGGCAACGGCCTGTGAGCCACGTGCAGTGCCACGCTGCTGCTTCGCCAGCCAGTAGGTGGCCACCTCTCCGTAGTAGAAGTAGGAGTCGTCCATTACAGGCGGATCCAGAATCTTGAGAGCCGATGGAGCGAGTTGCGGATTGCGCTCCAGCTCATCAATGCCCTTGAGCTGCATGTATTCTTGCTGGGCCGCCCTGAGGTCAGCCTGGTAATCAGGTGTGAGTCGCGCACGAGAAATTGCGGCACTGGCACACAAGTAGGCCGCGTGCACATCGCTCTGCCAGTGCGCTCCAGTAATCACGCGGCTGATGCCATAGTCGTAGCCGCGCCTGAGTATCGTGTCTTGCAAGTGAGGCGCAACCTCGGCAAGAGCCAAAGCTGTGCCCCAGCCACAAGCAGTGTGCGACGAGGGGTAAGAGCTATTGTCGGCAAGGTCGTCATAACTATCGTGAGCCCCCCATGGCAATTCATTCATCACCAAGAAGGGGCGGCGGCGGAAGCATGCGTGCTTCATTGCACTCACGCCGCCGGCACCTGTAGCTCCTGCACGAGCCAAGAATCGATAGATTGCAGGAGTGCTTGCCTCGCTGATGTCGAGCCCCAGGATGGGACCATAGATGGCACTCATGCGGATGATGCCAAACTTAGAATCGCTGCTTGCCTCTTCTCCTCGAGGCGTGCTGCGCTGGTTTTTGCCCCATATCCAGCGGGCATAGTCGCCATTGAGCATTATCATGGTTGAGTCGGGTGGTGGAGGAAGATAGACCACCGGGTTGGGCATATTGTTGGCATCGACATATCGCTCATAATCTTGGGCACGAGTTGTCGAGCCTGCGGCAACAATCACCACAAGCCACAGCCACACGATTATTCTCAACTTAGCCTTCATTTTTCAGACTGCACAATGCACGATTTGGAGTCATGAGTTCTTCTCATCCACTCATAGCCACTCCTATTACACCTCACTAAAAATGAGACACATCAAGTGTGATGGGCTCACCCACACATGCGTTGGGCATCTGAATGTGAAGCATTGAGCAAATGGTGGGTGCCAGGTCAACAATGTGAGTGGGTTTGACGGTAGCACCATGCGGCACATGCCACCCCATCAGCACCAGTGGAATGTGACTGTCGTAGGGGTTCCAAGCGCCATGCGAGGTGCCCTTGTAGCTGTCTTTAACCTTGAAGGTGAGGTAGCCGGGGTTGGCAACCACCACCAGGTCGCCACTGCGGCCGCGGCAATAGCCGTTGATGATGCGCTGTTTCAGGAATTCAGGAATCGCGGCTTGGTCAAGGTTCTCATAGTCGGCGGCCACCACCAGGTCTTTGTCGTTAGCAAGCACTCGCAGTGCCACTCGCTTAACATCGTCAACGTCGGCACCCACACTGTCGATTTTGTTGTGGTCGAGATAAATGCGGCAGTCATAGATGGCCTTGATGGCACCTGCCACGCCACACTCCTGCTCAATGGCCCTGTTCATGGCTTTGCGTGCTGCCGAGGCATCCCATCCGCCAGCCGGCTGCCCGTGTTCGTTCATGAAGTTGGGATTATGCGCAGCCCCATGGTCGGCACTGAGGAACAACAGATAGTTGCCCTTGCCCACATGCTTGTCGAGTTCTTTAAAGAAGTGGGCGAGTTCCTTGTCGAGACGCATGTACACTTCATAGTTCTCGCGGCCACGTGTGCCGTAGGTGTGTCCTATGGCGTCGGTCGACGACACGCTCACGGCAAGCATGTCGGTATATTTACCACGACCCAATTTCTCGTTGTCGATAATGGCCTCGGCCATGCGGAAGGTGAAAGTCACTCCGTCGTTGCTGGTGTTGAGGTCGTGCTTGGGCTCGGTGTAATACTTGCGGTTGAAGCGCTCCACCCACTGTGGCAGGCGGTCCATGTAGTAGCTGCTGGTCACAAAGTGACCAACTTCGCTGTCCCACCAAAAGGCGGCATCGGCACTGTGTCCTGCGGGCAAGATGGCGGCACGGTCTTTGATGGCCACGCCGTAGACCTTGCACTGGAAGTCGAGGGCCTGCTTGAGCTCATCGCCAATGGTTGTGGCCTTTAGGTTTCGTGGCGAGCGCTGCCCAGCCTTGCTGTCGGTGCCCACGCCATAGACGCTCTCGTCTTCGCAGCTCGACACTGACTTGCCGTCGATCATGAACGAGTTGCCAGCAATGCCTGTGAAGTAAGGAACCGAGCCTGTGTAGATGCTCGAGTGCCCAATGGCAGTGACAGTGGGCACATAGTTTATCATGTTGTTCTCGCACGAGTAGCCCTCGCTCAGCAGTCGCTTGATGCCATCGGGACCATAGTCCTCGTAGTAATAGTACAGGTAGTCCCACCGCATCTGGTCAACCACGATACCCACCACGAGCTTAGGGCGCTCAATGTGCGACTGCGCAATGGCTCCTAAGGCCATTGCAAGCACAGCAATCAATATCGATAATCGTTTCATAACAAGAGGTTTTGATTATTAAATTTTAATTGACTATGAATTGCTATGAATTACTATGAATTACTATGAATTACTAAAAACATAACTCTTAACTATCAACTCTTAACTATTAACTCTTAACTCTTACAGCTGCTGGGGCAGCTCGAACAGGCGATTGCCGTTGCTCCCCTTGATGAGGATGTAATAGCCCTCGACTGGATGCTGGGTGAGTGTGGCTTTCACCTCCTCAACATCGTTAAACTTCACGAAGTCGCAATCGATGTCGGCAAACTCCTTACCCACAAGCCACACCTTGTCGAAGGCGCACTGCTTGAGTTGCTCTACCATGGCCTCATGCTCCTCGCGGCTGCTGGCCCCTAACTCGCGCATCTCGCCCAGGATTGCCATCTTGGGGCTTACCTGCATCAGTCTGAAGTTGGTCAGGGCAGCGGCCATCGAGGTGGGGTTGGCATTATAAGCGTCCACCACGAGATGGTTGCTCGCGGTGTGAGTGAGCTGCGAGCGGTTGTTCTGTGGCGTGTAGCCGGCTATAGCCTGCGAAATGTCGTTCTCAGCCACGCCAAAGTGGAGCCCCACGGTGATAGCGGCAAGCACATTGTCGAGGTTGTAGCTCCCTATCAGCTGAGTGGCAACATCATGCCACTGGCCACCACGTGAGAGCCATCGCAGCCGCAGCAGCGGATCGCACGCCACAATCTCGCCACAGACGGCGGCCTGTGTGTTGCCGTGGTCCTGGCTGTAGCTCTCCACTTGTGTATTGGCCGGCAGAATGGCGGTGAGCAAGTGGTTGTCGGCGTTGACAAATATCACTGAACCATCGCGAGTGGCAAGATTGTCGTAGAGCTCGCCCTTGGTCCTTATCACACCCTCAAGCGACCCGAAGCCCTGCAGATGGGCCTTGCCCACGTTGGTAATCAAGCCGCAGGTGGGCTCGCACGTCTGAGCCAGGGTCTTGATGTCGCCAGGATGGCTGGCACCCATCTCCACCACGGCAATCTCGTGCTCGCTGGTGAGGCGCAACAGGGTTTTGGGCACGCCCACGTCGTTGTTGTAGTTGCCCTCGGTGGCCATCACGTTATATTTCATTGAAAGCACTGCGCGCACCAGCTCCTTGGTGGTGGTCTTGCCGTTGGTGCCGGTGATGCCTACCACTGGAATGGCAAACTGGCGGCGATGCTCGCGGGCAAGGTCTTTGAAGGCCTGCAGCGCGTCGGGCACGAGCACCATGCGCCCTCTGGCAAGGGGTTGATTCAGATATTGACTGTAGGCTTGCTCATCGTCGACCACAGCGAGCGAGCAGCCTTGCTCAAGGGCTTGTGCCGCAAATTTGTTGCCGTCGAAGGTCTCACCCTTGAGTGCTATGAATATGCTGCCCTCAGGGCAGTGGCGGCTGTCGGTGGTTACCACGGGGTGCTGCCGGTAATGCTGATATAGCTCTTTTATGTTCATGCGGGATTAGTGTTTTGCTGATTTCTTTGTTTGTGCTGCGAAGTTACGCATTATTATTATAATAACGGCAAGATATTAGGAAAAATTGCAAAATCGAGCCGGGGCGAGGCGGCGGCTGGCGAGGGCGGCGAGGCGGCTGCGGCCGTCGTGCTGCTTAGTGCGCGGCAGCGCCGCATTCGGGAGCCATACTTTCAGGGAGTTCTGCTTTATCAAAAGATTTTAGGCAAAACCATTGATTATAAATAATTCTATTGTATATTTGCATATTTAACAGATTTATTATTTCTATTATGCAAGTTCAATCATATTTTCTTAATGAGGCACAAATACTTGTGTCTAGGGATAAAAAACAAGAGTTGCATGGGTGGCATGAACTCTTGTCTGTGTTGTTGTATGGGATGTTGTTTTATTTTGCTTCGCAGAGGGTGAGGTAGTTGCAGTGTAGCATTTCTCCGTTGTCGCCTCGGAGGTGGAATGGTCCTCCTGCGCACCAGTCCCACATCTTGCATCGCTTGCATTGGTCGCGTTTCATCCATCGGCGGTTTCGCATCTGCTCGAAGCGGTTGTTCCACACGTCGCTGAACTTGTCGTGGTAGATGTTGCCCTGCGCATAGTGGGAACGTATGCTCATGCATCCGCTGATGTCGCCGTTGGCTAGCACCGAGGCAGTCATTAGTCCCGAGTCGCAACGGTAGATGTGTTTTCTGGCTTTGCCCTCGTATTCTCCCAGGAATCCTTCGCAGCTGTAGGACAGGTTTATTTCATCCTCCTGGCGTGTGGCGACGATAAAGTCCATCATGGACTTGTACTGCTCGGGCGACAGGAAAAGTTCGGGATTGAGTTTTGCCCGCCCTTGCGGGAAGATGGTGAACAGGCGCCATTTCTTGACGCCAGCGTCGATGAGGTACTGCTTGAGCTGTGGTAGGGTGGAGAAGTTGCGCTGATTGACACAGGTGATCACATCCCAGAGCAGGTCGGGGGTGTTGACCAGGCGGTTGATTGCGTTCATTGCTCCTGTGAAAGAGTTTCCACGCAGCCAGTTGTGCTCAGGCTCTAGTCCATCGAGACTCACGGCGACGGTGTCGAGTCCAGCATCGAGCACCGCATCGAGCATGTCTTGGGTGAGGAGGACGCCATTGGTGACAAATCCCCACAAGAACCCACGGCTTGTGATAGCTTTTCCGCACTCGACGATGTCTTCGCGCACCAGAGGCTCACCTCCCACGGTGTTGATGAGCACTTTGCTTGGCTGAGTCATTGCCGCCACGTCGTCGAGCACCGGCAGGAAATGATCGAGAGGCATGTCGGGCGTCAACGCCTCCTTGCGGCAATCGCTGCCGCAATGCCGGCAAGCGAGGTTACAGCGTAGAGTGCACTCCCAGAACAACTGCCGCAGCGGATGGTTTTTCTCGAGCCATCGACGCTCGCGTCGAGTGTTCTCGAGTTGGATGAGTTGGCTTGTCTTCATCTAGAAAAATTAGTGTTTCTTTGCCTTGTCTTTTGGGTTTGTTGGCTCATTAGGTCGAGACACGTCTTTGTCCTTGGGTGACCGTGGGCCATAGACGGGCGGGATCGGTTTTATATTCTGCCGAACCTGCTCATCCTTCTTGACCGTTTTAATTTTTATTTTCTCTTTTTTATTGTCGATTTTTTTGATGTTTTTATTATCATTGTCTTTTTTATCTAATTTCACGCTGTCTTTATTCAAAGGTTTGTCGGCCTTTTTCAATTCTGTTTCCGGTTGCACTTTCTTTGCCGATGCGCTATCGGAGCTTTCGTTACTAGACTGAGAGCAAGCCGAGAGACTGATAATTCCTAGTCCGAGCAGAATTCTGACAGTCCATTTCCTGAGTGATAAAAGAATGTTGTTCATATCGAATAGTGAAAAATTAATTTGCCTTAGTGTTTGTTCGTTTTTTTGATTACAGAGTCTTTGGCAGCTTCGTTGCTAGTGATAGAGTCGATGTCCTCGACGGGCGGTCCATAGACGTCTTCGACCACTTGCGGGTCTTTGTTGATGTCTGGAGGAGGGCCATAGACATTGGGGGCGGGAAAAATACCTCCTCCACAAGAAGTCAAGCCCAGAAATGCTCCCATGGCCATCAGAGCTCTCACGCTCCATTTTTTTATGTGGAAAAACTTCTTCATCATAATGACTAGTGTTGAGATTGATTGTCTATTTCTTGTTCTTGAACAGTTTCAACGACCTTGTGAGAAGCTGTGTCGGGCTTGAGCTCCTCGACTGGCGGTCCATAGACATCCTCGATGGGCTGCACAGAAATTCCGTAATAACCCGGAGGTGGTCCATAGACGGCTTCGGCGGGGTTGGGACTGGTGAAGTGCTTGGAGCAAGCTGCAATACCGAGCAGAGCGCCCACCGCCATCAAAGAGCGCACAGTCCATTTGTGTATATTAAATGACACTTTTTTCATAAAAGAAGGATATAGGTTCTAAACAAAGTCCAAAGTTACAACAATATTTTTGTTTGTGCAAATGTGAGATGTGGATTTTTGGTCCACAAAGCATCGCTGTCAAATGTTTTTTTGTGATTTTTTTGCTGGTTCTCAAGTTTTTTTCATACTTTTGCAAAGTCACAATTAGCATAAACCAAACCAAGACTGGACAAACCAAATATTTATTCACAATTATTTATTAAACAACCCAAAAACTATCACGAAAATGAAAAAAAATTTACTTCTTGTGATGTTGGCCATCATCACCTGCTTTGTGGGTGCCAAGGCCGACGAGCTGGTGGTCGCCGATGGCGAAAACACTAATCAGTATCTTCCCGTTATGGGAAACTACTGCGATACCGAGGGAACATACGGCTACATGATTTATCCTAAAGAAGATCTGCAGGAGATTGCCGGTGGCGAGATCTCGGGGCTCACATTCCATCTGCAGGCTATGATGAGCACAAACAATGCTGGCTGCGTGATGCAAATGTCGCTCAAAGAGATTGACGATGCCACCATTCCAAGCAGCAGCACAGTGTACAACGACCTCACAGTGTGTGGCACCTACACAATCGCGGGCGGCGAGACAACCCTGCCTTTCGCTTTCGCACAGAATTTCCCCTACAGTGGCGACAAGAATCTGCTGGTTGAGGTGAAGGTTATCACCGCTTCGGCCGGTTATGCCACTTTCTATACATACGGCGTGCGCCAGACTGCAGGTGTCAACACCGGACTCTCGTTCTACAGCACTTACGGCACCCTTCAGAACTTCCTGCCCAAGGCCACTATCGAGTTTGCTTCGGAGCCCGTGGAATGGGGCGCAAAAGTAACCCCTGCAGGACTGAACTTTGGCAAGCTCAACAATGGTGAGGATTCAACCCTTTACATCAACATCGTCAACAAGGGCATGAACACCTTCACTCCCACTTTCGACGTGAAAGCACCCTTCAGCATCGACTGGACTGCCCCAATCGCTGCAGGCGCTACTGCCCAAGTTCCTGTCAAGTTTGCTCCCGAGACCGATGGCAACTACAAGGACACCGTAGTTGTTAACTGCGGCGAGGCCGGCACCTACAAGGTGGGCCTGGAAGGCCGCTCAATCGAGGCTGGCAGCGAAATCACCGTGTGCGACGGCACTAACCAGAACGGCTATATTCCCGTTTACGGCTCTTACTACGACACTCAGGGCACCACTTCGCAGTTCATCTATCCCGCCGAGATGCTCACCGAGCTCAACGGTCGCGCCATCACCAGCGTGAAGTTCTTTGCCAAGTCTGCCATCCTCATCAAGAATGGCAAGCTCCAACTTTCGGTCAAGGAAGTTGACTATACTACCTTTGAGCGTGAGAGCGCCACTTCTGTGCCCAGCAACAAGGTTAGCGACATGACCGTGGTTGCAACCATCGTCCCCACTGGCGATGGCACCGAGATGGAGTTCGTCTTCGACGAGCCTTTCACCTACAACGGCGGCAACCTGGCATTTGAGACCTACGTGGTAGAGAAGAACAACTATTCCACCATCACTTGGCTTGGCAAGACCCAGGCCAACGACTGCGCTTACTACGAATACACTTCGAGTTGGGGCGGCACTACATGCAACGTTGCTCAATTCCTGCCCAAGATGCAGATGAACTCAATCGCAGCCGGTGAGCAGCCCGCCCAGGGCATCACACTTGCCGAGATGCTCACTACTGGCGAGAATGGTGCTGAGTACACCATCAGCGACGACCTGGCAGTGGCCGACGTGGCTCAAATCGAGAACCACGCTTTCTTGACCGACGGACAGAACAACTGGATTCGCGTTGACTTCAACAGCGACATCGAGGACTTCGTGCTCATGGACGCCATCAAGGGTGGAACTCTCAAGGGCACTCTGAGCAACGTTGAGCTCAACCCAGTGCTGACAGTTACCACTATGCCCGAAGAGGGTGAGACCCCAGTTGAGTACACCGTAGAGGAGATCAACCTTGCCGACCCATTCGAGACTCTCAAGAGCAACCAGGTGGTTAAGGTAACTGGCTATTGGAACGCTACCGAGAACACACTGCGCGGCTACAGCGGCGAGAACAATGGCATTCAGGGTCAGAGCATGAGCCTCAACACCACATGGGCAGCTCCCGAGAACACCCTCGAGAACGGCAAGAGCTATCAGGTGCTCTGCGCCATCACCCTCAAGGAGGCTTGGAAGCCCGCCACCACTGGCATCAGCCTGATGGATTATGACTACGACTTCCAGAACTATCTGGCCTATGCCCTCGTTATGCCCAACACCACAACCGGCATCGATAGCATCAACCTCAACAACGTGAAGACCGTGCGCTACTACAACGTAGCTGGCATCGAGAGCGCTACTCCATTCCAGGGCGTTAACATCGTGGTAATGGAAATGAACGATGGCTCTAAGAAGACTATGAAAGTTGTGAAATAACATTCACCACACCAACGGAGATTCTTCCCGTTTTGATTCTAAAATGCTCGGCACCGTCACATTGTGTGCCGAGCATTTATTTTTTAAGAAAATTTGGTAATTCACAGCGGTAATAGTAACTTTGCAGTAGATTTTTAACTCAACACTACTGCAATGAACAATACTAAACGAAATATTGCCATCGTGTGTGGTGGCGACTCGTCGGAGCATGAGGTGTCGCTGCGGTCGGCACAGGGCCTATACAACTGGTTCGACCGCGACCGATACAACGTCTACGTGGTCGTCATCAGAGGCAACGACTGGCATGTGAACCTGCACGATGGCAGCATCGCTCCCATCGACAAAAACGACTTCTCGTTCAAGCCCAAGGGACGGGGCGAGAAAACCTCCTTCGACTATGCCTACATCACCATTCACGGCACTCCAGGCGAGAACGGAGTGCTGCAAGGCTACTTCGACCTCATACACCTGCCCTACTCCACCTGCAGCGTGCTCGTGGAGTCGCTCACATTCAACAAATACATGCTCAACAACTACATGCGCTCGTTTGGCGTGAACGTGGCCGACAGCATCTTGCTGCTCAAGGACGTGGAACGCAACATCACCGAGGACGACATCGAGCGCGAGCTGGGCATGCCGTGCTTTGTCAAGCCCACCGACGACGGCTCGAGCTTTGGCGTGACCAAGGTCAAGACCAAGGAGCAACTGGCTCCTGCCATCAAGAATGCTTTCAAGCAGTTCAGCCAGGTGATGATTGAGCGCTTCCTCGACGGCGTGGAGGTGACCGTGGGGTGCTACAAGACCAAAGACCAGTGTGTGGTGCTGCCAGTGACCGAGGTGGTCACCGACAATGAGTTCTTCGACTACGACGCCAAGTACAACGGGCAGGTGCAGGAAATCACTCCGGCTCGCATCAGCGATGAGCTCACTCGTGCGCTGCAAGACGAAACCAGTCGCATCTACGACATCCTGCACTGCAACGGCATCATACGCGTTGACTATATCGTGACCAAGAACCCCGATGGTACCGACTGCATCAACATGCTCGAGGTCAACACCACTCCCGGCATGACTGCCACCAGCTTCATCCCGCAGCAGGTGGCCGCTGCAGGGCTCGAGATGCGCGACGTGCTCACACAGATAGTTGAGAACCAATTTTGAGGTCTGAGGCCTGAGGTCTGAGGTTTGAAATCTGAGGTTTGAAATTTGAGGTCTGAAAAAAACTCCTGCTATGAAAAATGACACAATTTCCTCCAGTTCCATGCTCATGACAGGCAGGAGGGTGCAGCTGTGGATCGACATCTTCTTTTGTTTGGTGCTGCTGCCGCTCATGATCTATCTGTTGCCCATCGAGCGATGGCTCGAGAGCAACACTCTGTTTGTGTGCCTGCTCGTGGCGTGGCTCTACATTGTCTACGCCGTAAACAGGGTTTTCACCATACCCTCGCTCTTCAAAAACCGCAAGCGGCTCTTGTGGGCGCTAATGGCTGTGCTGGCCATGATTGCCGTCACCTATATGCTCAGCCGCTACAAGATGGACTACCCTTTCCGCCACCACATGCCACGGCCCGAGCACATGGGTGAGCCACCCCGCCGGCCCATGTCGCCCGCCAAGTTCAGGCTCCACCAGCAGGCGGTGTGGTTCCTGTTTGTGATTGTGATGACCTTTAGCAGCGCAATGGGAATGCTGGGCGAGCTCTACCGCCAGCGCGCACGCCGCCAAGAACTCGAGGTGGCGAAAAACAAGGCCGAGCTATCGCTCTACAAGGCACAAATCGACCCGCATTTCCTCTTCAACACCCTCAACACTCTCTACAGCATGGTGGTGACACAGAGCCCCAAAACCGAGGATGCCTTCATGCAGTTTATCGACATCACACGCTACATCTACAACAACGCCAACCAGGACAGCGTGGCCGTCGACGACGAAGCGCAATATCTGCAGCATTACATCGACTTGCAACGCAACCGCATGAACGATTGCACAACAGTGAATTTTGACTACAGCGACGACCACTCTCACACCGGGCTCACCATCGCCCCCATGCTGCTCATCACCTTTGTGGAGAACGCGCTCAAATATGGCGTGAGCTCAAGCACGAAAACAGTTATCGACATAGCATTGAAAGTGAAAGACGGAGTGCTGACACTCACTACTAACAACCCCGTGCGAACCAAACCCGCCGACGAGAGCCACGTGGGCATAGGCATCGACAACTGCCGCAAGCGCTTGGACCTTATCTATGGCGAGAACTACAGCCTCGACATTGACAATAATGACGATATCTTCAATGTGAATTTAACCATCAATCTAAAACAAGACACACCATGAAATGCGTGGCCATCGACGACGAACCCATGGCGCTGGAGGTGATAAAAAACTTCTGCAACCGCTTAGGCGACATGGAGCTCACCACGTTCACCAATCCGCTCGTGGGCATCACCCACGTCAAGCGCATGCGCCCCGAACTGCTCTTCCTCGACGTGAAGATGGGCGAGGTCAGCGGTGTTAATCTTGCCAGGGAGCTGCCACAGGGCACCATGCTCGTTTTCACCACAGCCTACGCGCAGTTTGCCGTCGACGGCTTCGACCTAAACGCCGTCGACTTCCTTCACAAGCCGTTCTCCTTCAGCCGCTTTGAGAAAGCTGTCAACAAGGTGCGCCAAGCCATCAAGCTCGTCAACTACAGCTCCGCTCCACCGCTCGATGGCGAGGTGATTACCGTCAAGGTCGAGTACAAAAATGTTACCGTGCAGCTCGGCTCCATCCTCTACATTCAGGCAATGGACAATTATGTGAAAATACACACTGTCGACTCACGCCCCATTGTCACACAGATGAGCATGAAAGCGCTCGAGGCGCTGCTCCCTGAGGGCGACTTCATGAGGGTGCACAAGAGCTACATAGTGCCACGCCACCGCATCGAGAACTACTCGCGCTCGCAACTCACGCTCACCGGAGGAACTCAAATTCCTGTGGGTCGCGCCTACTCACAAGCGATTAATAATGCATGACAATCATCATTATAAATGTCCAATTCATTCTCATTCAAACACAAACTGCTATGACTCCACTCGAAACAAGAAACCAACTATTGGCCCAGAAACTCATTAAGAACCTGAAACGACGCAACATGCAGGCATTCTACTGCCCAACGGCTCAAGAGGCAGTTGCCATGGTGCAGAATCTCATTGCCGACGGCAGCAGCGTCACCTGGGGAGGCTCGATGACAGTGCGCGACATGG
>CAMHNO010000005.1 GCA_946186575.1 uncultured Prevotellaceae bacterium | reverse complement strand
AAACTCGCAAAACCGGTACCAAAGAATAATATTGTAATAAGGTAAATTCCAATTTCTCGGCAACGTCTTTTAAGGCTTAAAGTGGTTGAGTTGCCTTTGCTTATCTCAGCCGCTTAACTTGTGGCCATATCATTCACAATAGACGGTGCGCAAGTGGCATAAAGGCTCGTAGCACGAACTTTTAAGCAAGCCCAAGGCGATTCCATAGCTTGATGAATAATAAGCCCAAGAAACAAGGTGCAGGTAGCGGAAAAATGCCTATCTTTGCGATGAAATTAGAACGATAAATCGCTTTTTTATATGATAGAGGAAATAATTCCACAGCGGATGCTCTTGCTATGCGGCTGTGCTGCATTGGAGGCAAGGGGTGACCTGCAACGTCTCGACGTGGCCATTCGCAAGGCGCTCGACGGCGGTGTGAGCGTGAATGAGCTGAAGGATGCCTTTGCACAGCTCTATGCTTATACGGGCTTCCCTCGTTCACTTAATGCTCTAAACACGCTTGAATGTGTGCTATCAGAGCGCGAGACGGAGGGGATAGCCGACCATGAAGGAAAACCGTTCCAGCGGCCCGCTGCCTGGGATGATGCCAAGCTGGCATTGCAGCTCGGCACCGCCATGCAGACCCGTGATGAGGGTGGCACGCCATGGAACTATTCTTTCTGTCCACAGGCCGACTACTACATGAAGTCGCACCTCTTTGGTGATATCTTCGCTTGTGACCAACTCACTCCGGCCGAACGCGAACTGATCACCGTTTCGGCTCTCAGCGCAATGGACGGTGTTACTCCACAGTTTGAGGGGCATAAGGAATGTGCCGTCTTCATGGGTAATACTAAGGAACAGGTGGATTATCTCTGCCATTGGCTTGAAGACAACATTTAATAGCTATCATCAGGATAAATTTCAATTTAATAATAATAACTACGATATGAAAAAGGTAATAGTAATATCAACGAGCTTGCGTCATGGCTCAAACAGCGATATGCTCGCTGAAAAGTTTGTGGAAGGTGCCAAAGCTGCCGGAAACGATGTGGAGAAGATTTCTCTTGTGGGCAAGAACATTCAGTTCTGCAAGGGTTGTATGGCTTGCCAAAAGTTGGGTCGCTGCGTCATTAAAGACGACGTGAACGACATCATGGCCAGGGTGCTGAAGGCCGACGTGGTGGTTTGGGCCACACCTATCTATTATTATGAAATGAGTGGACAAATGAAGACGCTCATCGACCGCATGAACGCCATGTATGAGCAGGATTACCAGTTCCGTGATGTGTATCTGCTGACAACGGCTGCCGAGGATGAAGCCGAGACTCCGAAGCGGGCCGAGGCGGGATTGACAGGCTGGATTGACTGCTATCCCAAGAGCCGCCTGGCGGGTACGCTCTTCTGTGGTGGCGTGAACGATGCCCGCGAAATCGAGGGCAATCTCAAGCTCCAGGAGGCCTGCGAATTGGGCAAGCGTATCTCCTGATTCTCCATTGATTGAAAACCATGTTTGAGATAAAGAATGCACCGAGGGAACAATCGGCCGATATTGCCCGGCTAATCATGACGGCGATGACAGACGATTGTTGCCTGCATTTTTGTGGGGCGGGCTATGGTCTGGAGGACTTTCGTGGGATGATGACCATGCTTGTAGAGCGTGAAGATTCACAATATAGCTACCTTAATGCGCTGGTGGCCATGGATGATGACAGGCTGGTTGGAATTGCCGTCAGCTATGACGGCGGCCGCTTGCATGCACTGCGGCAGGCATTTGTGCAAGCTGCAAAAGAGTGCATAGGCAAGGACCATTCAGGAATGGATGACGAGACGCAGGCGGGCGAGCTATATCTCGACTCCCTTGCCATAGAGCCTGACTATCGCCGCCAAGGCATTGCCCGGCGACTCCTGAAAGCCACCAAAGAAAAAGCCGAGCGGATGGGGCTGCCACATGTGGGGTTGCTGGTTGACAAGGGAAATCCTGCCGGCGAGAAACTATATGCCTCGGTCGGTTTTCATTATGTTAACGACAGTTCGTGGGGCGGTCATCTCATGAAGCACTTAGTATTATGATAGTGGCATTCTATGATAACACAATAAACTGATAAATAGGAATTTATCGTCAACGTCTTTTGGGAACCAAAGCGGTTGGATTACATTTATTTTGTAAATCAATCGCTTAACTTGTGGCTATATCTCTCTCGCAATAGACTGTGCACAAGTGGTGCGAAGAAAGGCTCGCACGAACTTTCAGCCAGGTTCAAGACGATTCCAACGCATTATGAATAATAAGCTCCAAGAAACAAGCGCAGATAGCGGAAAAATGCCTACCTTTGCGATGAAATTAGAACGATAAATCGGAAACTATGAGTAATATAAATAAGTTCAACCAACAGACGATAGAATCTTTGGCATATTATGTTTATGCCTTAGTAGATCCGAGAGATAATAGAATATTCTATATAGGAAAGGGGAAAGGAAACAGAATTTTTCAACATGCTAAAAATGCTTTAGACGATAGTGACCAAAGTCTTAAACTGGATATTATAAGAAGTATTTTAAGCGAAGGCAAACAAGTTGCTCTTTATATTTTACGGCACAACCTGACAGAGGATACTGCGTATGTTGTAGAATCAGTACTTATCGATTTACTCACATATAATAAGTTTAACAAGACAAATATATTGGCAAATATCGTTGCTGGACATCATCAATGGGACGAGGGTATTAAAGATGTCGATGAGATTGATGCATTATACAATTGTATGAAGATAGAAGTAAATCGAAGGGACACTTTACTTTTAGTTAGTTTAAACAAGAGTTTTAACCAAGCAAAAGCCGATGGAGTATATCGCAGAATTGACATTTATGAGGCTACTCGCAAGTATTGGATAATAGGCAAGAATGCGCCTCAAGAGATTAAATATGTGCTTGGTGTGTACAAAGGTGTTGTCCGCAGTGTGATAGAAGTCACATCATGGCAGTGGACCGATGTTGCTGATGATGGTACGAGGTTTAAGTCTAACCGTTGCATCTTTGAGGGCAAACTCCTAAATGATTCTGCTTATCTTAATAAAGATGTTTCTGACTATCCTTTTGGCAGTGGAGGAGCCGTAAGGTATATAAGAGATAAATTCCAGTTTTGAATACACAAACAAGAAATCGTAATTATGCAAATGATAAAGGATGTTGTTTTAGTCGGGATAGGCAGTGGTATAGGTGGCATATGTCGCTATCTTATATCGCTTATAATGACTCAGGCACGCAATGGTTTCCTTTTACGCTCGATTTACACCATTTTTATGTCTTTTGCTGAGCCACAGTATCAATCTACTTTTATAAGTGTATCGTTTTTTTGCAGGCGGCGAAAATAATAAGTCAAGTCCTTGGTGGTGTGCCTTTAAGAATTTTTCTAATTCACCAAATAAAATGACCAATAGGCCCAACTAAAGAAATGCGGTTGATTTACCTTGATGTAAACCAACCGTATTATGCATTTTAAGGCGAGAGATTTCAGTTTTCCACCTTATGGTAACTCTCTCTATAACCACTTATTGTTAATATATTATCCTTAATGGAAATCACATGTTCTGTCTCGGCATGGTCAGAATTTCTGATTAGTTTTAAAGTGTTTCCATTCAACGCCCATATATAAGACTCACGAATGATTTGAGAGTCATTCTTATAGCCACTTAGATAAAACTGGTACTCAGAATCGAATATAGCTATATTATGGTAATTATCTCCATCTTCTTTCCATGAACTTTCCCATCTGCCTATGAGTTGTTGTTCCAAAGATTTTGGCTCGTCTTTGTCATCGCCACATGATGTGAGGACAAAAGGCAATATGATTGCCATTAGTAAAAGTAATTTCTTCATAATGTTGTGGTTTTTTGGTTAATAATTCTATCTGGACAAAGATACTACTTTTTTTAAAATAATATGGATTTTTGACGGGAAATGTTGTCTTTTAAGGAATGATGTTGTCTGGTTTCCTTTGCGGTGAGAACCAATCTCAAAGAAACTATGGACAACAAAACAGTAGTAATCCTGGGCACAGCCCATGGGAGCAACACTCCAGGGAAGTGTTCTCCCGACAAGAAATTCCGTGAGTATAAATTCAGCCGTGAGGTAATTAATGACCTCAAACCCACTGACAATAGACGGTGCGCAGGTCGCGCTGAAGAAAGGGTCAAAAGAGCCATCTGTCGCCATCAACACGGTCGCCGATGATCTCGGTATCAAACAGGCACAGGACGACTACCTGCGACTCTTCCTCTGTTTTTTTCTGTGTGATTCATACTCACATTGAGAAAAATAATTTATCTTTGCAAGGTCAATCGAGTTAGCTTGACTTTACAAAGACTGAACATTTTGACATCTTACCACCTTATTTATTGAAAACGTAGGACACTTTCATTATTGCTAACAAGGTAGTTTGATGGTTCTCACTATGCGTGAGCCACAACTACGTTAGCAAGGGCTCAGTCCTATGTGCCCCAATAAATGTAATTGGCGGCTCACGTTTTTTTTTATTTAAAAGGATATTTGCATGATTTTTGCTTTTTCGGGACAAAAATATAACTAAAAGAAATAATTGATAAGTAAATTTACTTATTTTTGCAAACAATAATCATTAAACATAGACAAAATGAAGATATTCCTTGTTTTAATTCCATTACTTATCTTATGCTCTTGTGGTCATAAAAATCATAACGAGAACAGCAATTCTGCCTCCTCTGAAATAGGGTATGACAAAAACCGAGCAAATGACTATTTAAATGATAGTCAATACGCTGTAACATATGATGATTACGATTATGACTCAGATGATGATTATGACAACTATGATAATGATGAGGAATATGAGTATGATTATGAATATCACT
Source organism: uncultured Prevotellaceae bacterium (assembly GCA_946186575.1). Taxonomy (GTDB): domain Bacteria; phylum Bacteroidota; class Bacteroidia; order Bacteroidales; family Muribaculaceae; genus Sodaliphilus. The sequence goes on along the minus strand of CAMHNO010000005.1, from coordinate 108,293 downwards.
CCACACCACGAAGAGGAGGCAATGTTTACCTACATGAAGACGGAATGGGGAATGTGTCAGGATATGATGAATATGGAAACTACTACCATTTCCATGGCGACGGAATGGGTAATGTGTCAGGATATGACAGCTATGGAAACTACTACAATTTTCATGACAATGGAATGGGTAACTTAAGTGGATGGAACAGTGATGGTAACTACTATTATTAATTTGTATAACATAGGTTTTGAGATAAAAAATAAATCAATATAATCAGAACTAAACTTTGTCATTATGAAAAAGATACTATTTTTAATACCAATACTTGTTCTTTGCTCTTGTGTTGACAAAGAACAGATTAAGAAAGAAATAAAGGAGGACTTTAAGAAAGAACTTGTCACCTCACTAGATTCCATGCAAATGCATATAAAAGGGGATGGTAGCAATTTTTATAATGAATATGTAAAGGTTGGTTCTTTTGAATATGACGTTCATCACTCAACATTGGACTGCCCAAGAATACAGAATGGTGTTACTCGCAATTGCTATAAAAACGATTATTACAGCAATACATTCTGTAGCTTCTGTATGGATGATGAACTAATCGATAAATGGACTAAATGGTTTTTTCCTAAAAAAGCCAAATAGCTATAGATAAAGGACACGTCTTGAGACCTAATAAAAGGTTCAAGGCGTTTTTTTGTATTTTTTGAAAACTTTTCAGATTATACTCTTTATAAATAGGTGTATTTTTACTAACTTTGCCAACAAATAACCATAAAAAGTTTTATTATGAAAAGGTTAATCTTCATCTTACTTGTTGGCATTTGCCTCTTTAATGTATCAAAAGCTCAAACAAACACATATTATTGCGAGATTAAAGGTGCTGAAAAGGAAATATCATCAGGACTTAATATTGTATTTGATTTGGGGACTGGGCCTGTATATGGAGTATGGTCAAACCTAAAAGACAACCAAAAAATGGTTGACCAGAATGGAAAGGAGATAAAATTCAACAGCATGGTGGACGCGGGAAACTATATGAGCTCAAAAGGATGGAAATTCCTTCAGGCGTATTCATCAACTTACAGTAGCGATTGCATCATTCATTGGATTTTTACTAAAGAAGCTGCAACAATAGAAGAAGCGATGCAAGGCATTGAAACGAAAGAAACTTTCAAAAAGAAACACAAAAAATAAATTAAGTACTAAAAGGATAATAGTTATAAAAAATCAAAAGAACTACTTCATGAACTAATCTCAATACAATCAACTATTCTCGTTCATCTGGAACATCGCTAATGATGTTCTTGTCCACGCATTCAACAAGGGCGATTACAAGAAAGTAATCTTGCCTATGATGGTGCTTCGCCGTCTTGACATCCTTCTTGAACCAACTCATGAGGATGTGCTTAAACAGAAGAAATTACTTGATGCAAGCGCCATTCCAGAGGAATCACAGGAGCAAGTTCTCTTTGGTCTCACTCGCTACCCCTTCTGCAACACATCGCGTTTCACAATGAAATCGCTTCGTGGAGAGACGAACCCTATTCGATTGAAACAAAATTTCCTTGAGTATCTCGATGGGTTCAGCCGTGATGTTCAGGACATCATCGAGAAGTTCCGCCTTAAACAGCAGGTTGACAATCTAAGTGACGCAGGTCGTTTGGGAAGCTTGATAGAAAGATTTACTGACGACAATATTAACCTCGGCATCAACCCAGTTCTAGACACGAACACGTCATCGAAGATGACTTCGGAGAACGCTTTGGAAAGACTGACTTTATTCCTGGATGCCAACCAGAGCGAGAGGGTGAGATATGAGATAGTGACGCAACGTGAGGGAGAGGATGCGCAACTGACGGTATGCACCGAGAATATATATAGCTATGCTAATCCCAAACTTTTTGAAATAAGTATTTCGTGTGACGTGATCAGGGAAATGGCGAACATAGACCAGGCAACAAAGTTGCTGGCTGTGAGTATTCATGTCGGCGAGAGGGCATTCACCTACTACGTCTCACAGCGTGAGCCGCAGATAAGGATGTTCTTCCGTAATGCCTTCAACGTCTTTGAGTGCTGCGAGCTGGAGGCTGTCACCACTCAAATTGCCGAATCGGAACGCTCGATAGCGGTCACGAACCGCATCAGCACGTTCTACAACCAGCGCAACGAGAAGAAATATGAGGTGGAGACATCCGGACTCACATACGAGCAGGCTCAATGGATTGAGCAGCTGTTCTACTCGCATGACGTGCGCATGGGAAAACTTGATGAAGAGATGGAACCGTGGGATATTGATTTCACACTTCTCCCGAAAGTGCTCATCACGGACTTCACCTGTGAGATCGACGACGCTGACGGCGAACTCAACACGGTGAAGTTCACATACCAGTTCGCAGACCGCAGGACTTGGCTACAGACGGACTACCTGACGGTAGACCACGACAGGATATTCACCGAACAATATGACCCGACATTCCAATAATGGCAAACTCAATACACATATCAACGCTTCGCAAGATGCTGAAGGCTGGAGATCCAGTAGACCTGAAACTTTGGACTAAATCAGGAGAAATACAGGAATGGAAAAACTGTATCCCTCTTCGATATAACTTCTATAAAGGAACGCAGTAGTTTAAGCTTTTGAATAGCAACCAAATACGCCAAGCGAGGATATGCTGCATCTTCAGAGCGAATAATCTTGAGGTGTTTTTGTAGCCATAAAGCAATAGTATTACGATGAAAAGACTTATCTTTGTTCCATAAAATTGAATGAACAATGAAAAAGATAGTTTATTTCTTTTTAGTGTCATTAGCAACTGGATTATTGATAGTTTCTTGTGATAACATGAAGAAGGACTCAAGAAGTAATGATGAGTCATCAAAAGTTGATAGTGTCTCCAACCCTTCGATTGTTGAAGACAAGGATGTTGTGATTGAGGAAGGAGAGGAAAAAAACGTAGCGCAAGAAGAAACTCATAACTCTCCTTTCGACAATGTTGAAAAGTGGATAATAACGCGAATTGATGTGACAACTATATATCTTCCAGTAGATGAGGAGGAAGCCAAGAGAATAGAAGCAGCTGGAGATGATGATCTTTGGGTGGACTATGACGAGGAAGAAAAACAGTGGTATCTTCACGGACATGAGATGGTTGAAGATGGAAAAGCGACAATTTCTGATGTCAAGTGGGTGAAAAGACTGAACCAATTCATACAGGATCCTGAATATGAATCGTACAAGGAGGATGTGAAAATTCGAGGTAAGGTGGCTTATGCTAAGTGGTATGGAGGAAATAGAGGCGGTGGCATTGACGATGATTTTCCTAAAGACGTAGCAAATTACCTCAATAAGAAAATGAATATAAGGTAAATAACAGCGATTTGTCTTTTAGTCTATAGTACAGACTCCATAACTTTGCACAAAACGCAAGGTTATGGAGTTGAATTTTAATAGCGTAGAGACAATAGCTCAGCTGAATGCATCGGCTGCCTTACAAGTGGATAGCGGCAAGGTGTTCAAAGACGATGTGGACATATGTCCAGTGATAATCGACAAGAAACTGGCTTACGTCCCGTGGGGTGGAGACAACATGATGCCCTATAATATCCTCAAACTCATTGAGGACGATGAGACGCTTTCCACTAGTCTTATAACCATTTTCATGTGTTTTTCTTGCCTCAAAGTTTGTACAGAGGCTTCTTTTTTAATGGCATTTACACCCCGAAATAGGCAAAAAAGAAGGTTAGTAATTGGCTTAATTGCCTGATTACTAACCTTTTCTTTTTCAGTCGGGATGACTAGATTCGAACTAGCGACCCCACGCCCCCCAGACGCGTACTCTAACCGGACTGAGCTACATCCCGAACTTGCATTTCCGCTAAGAACATTGCCACTGACGTGGTGTTTTCTCGAAAAGCGTTGCAAAATTAATACTTGTAGCTGAGTTGTGCAAGTTTTTTTTGATTTTTTTTAGTCGGAATGTGTTTTTTCTTGCGTTTGCTGTCTTTTGCGGTTAGAGTGTTTTTGATGATTAATGTGAGTGAGCGCGAGATGCAGTTTTTTTAATACTCCATCATGGGTGGCAGTTCCTTGGCTTGTGCCACCATTTTCTCTACCTCGACGAGGGCAGGAACTCGGTTGACGAGGTTTTTAGCTGCGTTGACTTCTTCGAGTTTTGCTTGTAGGTTAGCTGGCACTCGGTTTCGCAGTTCTTTAACTGTGTCGACTCCTGCAGCCTCGAGCAGTTCGCTGAACTGTGGTCCAACGCCGTTGATTCGCATGAGGTCGGCATGGTTGGTCCACTTGAGGATTAGTTTGCCGCTGATGCCTGTGGCTTCTTCGAGTGCTTTGCGACCAGCGGGTTTGGCGCATTTCTCAAGCAGAGTGTCGGTGTCTTTAATGCCGGCGTCGATGAGTTTTGGGGCATACGCTTCGCCCACGCCTTCGATGTCTATGATTTTGTAGGTCATAAGAAATGATGATTTAAAGAGTTAATAAATGGTTGTTGATTATTTTTGTTGCAAATATAGTTAATTTTGTTTCAAAATGCAAGTGTTTTGGTGTGTTTTTTAGTCATCTTGTCGAGGGTAGACGGTGAACAGTGAGCCGTGAGTGCCTTCGCCATCGTAGGTTGCTGGAGAATAGAATTGCGAACACAGGTTCATGGCCTGCTCCTCGTGCAGGTGCATTCCCAGCTCCACGTGTAGGGCTCCGGAGCTTGCCGTGATCCAGCGCTGGCAGTCGCCCAGCACGGCACTTATCACGCTGTCGGTCTCGTCTTCGAGCTGCCACAGGCAGTAGTATTCATTGTCCATAGTTGTGATATTTGTTTGGGCAGTACAGTGTGCGGTTAATGATGTGACTGACAAAGATAATCAATTGTCGGTAATGGCGCAATAGCATGCCTTGAAAGCTTTGTCTATGGTCTAAAAAAAGCCCGCAAACCAGTGCGGGCTATTGTTTGTGATTCTTTGTCTGCAAGTGTGCTCTTTATTCCTGTGGTAGGCGGCGGAAGCCTTCGCCCAGGATTTCGGAGCTCTCCATGATGTTGACAAATGCTTTGGGGTCGATGTGGTATAGCTCAGAGCGCAGCTTGATCATGTCGGTGCGGTTGAGGCTCACGTATAGCATCTTGCGTTCGTTTCCCTTGTAGAGGCCGCTACCTGTAATGCATGTGCCACCGCGCTTGAGGTTGTTGATGATGTAGTCGCGAATGGGCTCGGGATTGTCGGTGATGATGAAGACTGTGCGGTAGCTCTTCATGCCGTCGACCACGAGGTTGATGACCTTTCCCTCGATGAAGATGATGATGACCGAGTAGATGGGCAGGCGGATGTCGCCAAAAGCAATGAGAGTGCTCAGGGTGATGATGCCGTCGACGATCATCACGAGTGTGCCAAGCGAAATCTTGGTGTATTTGTGTATAATCATTGAGATTATGTCGCTGCCGCCACTGGTAGCTCCCGAGCGGAAGATAAGGCCGATTGCCACACCATAGATGAGACCTGCCACCACAGTGTTAAGGAAATAGTCGGGCTGGAACCAACCTCCATTGTTGGGTATGGGTACAAGTCCCTCGGCATTTTGCTGTAAGATTGCTCCGTCGTGAATCACAGGGTTGTAGCCCCATGTGTACTCAAGTATGAATGTGAAGAGGAAGATGAGGGCAGTAGAGACAATGGTCTTGATGCCGAATCGTGGGCCCAGGATCCAGGTGCCAATGATGAGCAATGGCACGTCCATGCAGATGGCGTAGAGCGAAATCTTCCATGGCCACAATGTGTTGAACACGTTGCTGAGACCATAGGTTCCACCGGGGGCCATGAGGTAGGGGTTTACAAACATCACGTCGCCAATGGCAAACAGTGCGCTGCCAATTGTGAGCAGAAAATAAGCAAAAATCTCTTGCTTGAGTTTCTTGTTGTTGAGAGCCGTCATAAAGAATAAATGAATAGGTTGCTTGTTTAAAAAAATGTGAGTTCTCTAAAATCGGCCGCAAAGGTAGTAAAAAGTTTTTATTTATCGGCTATTTTCGTTGGTTTTCGGTTTTGTTTTTTTTAAGGTTATGCTGTTGAGTTTAAGGTGCTGGTGCGAATTGGGCATGGCCTTTGAGTTGAGAAGGGCGTAGTGGGGGAGAGGCTTTAGTATCGTTCCTGGTCGTCGTTGTCGATCTCGCTGTTGATTTGATAGGTGTCGCTGCGTGAGTCGTCGGTGTAGATGTCGTCGTCATCGAACATGCCGTCCTCGTAGGTGATGAAACGGTTAGAGTTGCAGCTTGTTGCAATGGGAATGATTGCCACAGCCATGCCAGTGATGAGCAAAATAGTGCGTAACGATTTCAGGTTGTGTTTCATGTGTTGAGTTTGTGTGTTGATGTGCTGAAGTGAGTGATCCTTTAAAAAAAGGAAGCTTTTTGAGAGACTTCCTTGTTTGTTGAGGCTTGGAGCGGTAGACGGGGCTCGAACCCGCGGCCCTCAGCTTGGGAAGCTGATGCTCTACCAACTGAGCTACTACCGCAAATGTTGGTGTTTTTTATAGGTCAGCGTTGTTGCTGCTCATTGTGTGTGTTGTTAGTTTGCCTTCTGTATGCTCACGACGCTATCTATGTCCATGCCGTTTTGCTTGACCTTGATATACCTGACAGTGATGCGGTCGTTGTTGTCGAGACTCCAGTGATAGAACATCTTTGGGTCGTTGTGGTCGAGGTTCTCGTAGGTGAAGTCGGCAATGCTGTCTTGTGAAATTTTAATCGACACTTGATCTTTGGAACCATCTACCACTTCGCCTGTGGCGCTGAGCACTTGTTGCTGCTGTGGTTGACTGGCGGCTGTGGTGTCGGAGTCCTGCATGAGTTTTACAGGCTTGATTGCAGCAGTGTCGAGTGTGTCGGTGGTTTTCTTCTCCTTAGAGCATCCTGTAGTGGTGGTTCCCACTATGGCCGAGAACACCGCAACGACGAGTATTGTAAAAAGTAAGTTCTTCATTGTTATGAGTGGTCAAGCTTTGTGATGGCAAAGTTATGCTTTTTTGTTGAAAGCGGCAATACAAAGTGCAGATTTTTTTCCTGTAGTTGTTAAAAAAATGGTTATTGCAGCAGATGGTCGATTCCGATTTCGCGGCACGCGTGGTTGAGAAGTTGAATCTCGGCGTCGTTGACCTGGCTATCGCTGTCGATAACGTCGACCATGAGCTGCGCCAGTTGCAGTTTGTTGTCGTCGCTCATGCTCTTTAGAACCTCGATGGCGTGCTGAGGCTTGAGCCCGTGAGCCACAAGGAATGAGTTGTGGTCGATGTCGAGCCTGCGGCAGATGAGGTTGATGGCAATCATTTCCTCGTAGGCGATGTGCTGATCGGCGTTTGCCATCTCGATTAGCAGACTCAGCAGTGCGATTTTCTCTTGCTGGTTGAATGTCATGTTCTAAGTGGGGGGTGCTGTATTGTTAAAGTGAGCCTCGCACCCTTTCTGTTGTGGAGTGTGAGGCTCACTGAAAGCTGATTCTATGTTGAGTAGAAGTTAGTTTAGAGTTGTGCTCGAAGTCTCGGCTTAGTCGATTTCCTGATCAGCCTCATAACCACCTGCCTCGCGGATGAAGTTCTTGAGCATCACATACTGCTTGAAGAGGTCATTGACGGGAACTTCGTCCTTAGTGTAGTCGTGCATTGGGCTCTTGAGGAAGAAGCTCAGGAAGCGTTGAGTGCCATAGCAACCTGCGCGGTGAGCGAGGTCCATGAGCAAGCACAGGTCGAGGCAGAGGGGTGCTGCGAGGATAGAGTCACGGCAGAGGAAGTTGATCTTAATCTGCATGGGATATCCCATCCATCCGAATATGTCGATGTTGTCCCATCCTTCCTTGTTGTCGTTGCGTGGAGGATAGTAGTTGATGCGCACCTTGTGGAAGTAGTCGGTATAGAGGTCGGGCTGCTCCTCGGCTACGAGAATAGACTCGAGGGTAGAGAGCTTGCTCACCTCCTTGGTGCGGAAGTTTGCTGGCTCGTCGAGCACGAGACCGTCGCGGTTGCCCAGGATGTTGGTCGAGAACCATCCGCTCAGACCGAGCATGCGAGTGCCAATGATTGGTGCGAAGCCACTCTTAACCAGAGTTTGTCCTGTCTTGAAGTCCTTGCCGGCGATGGGCACCTTGGTCTCCTCGCTAAGTTGCCACATGGCAGGAATGTCGACTGTGGTATTTGGTGCACCCATGATGAATGGGCATCCTTCCTTGAGTGCTGCATAGGCGTAGCACATAGAGGGGGCGATGTGGTCAACATCGTTAGCCTTCATTGCAGCCTCGAGTTGCTCAATAGTATAATGTACGTTCTTGTCGGGAGCGACATAGATCTCGGTCGATGCTGCCCAGAGCACTACCACGCGGTCGACACCAGTTTCCTTCTTGAAGTTGCGAATGTCCTCGCGCACTTGCTCCATCATGTCCCAGCGGTCTTTGCACTGCTTCACGTTGTCGCCGTCGAGGCGCTTTGCATAGTTCTTGTCGAATGCGGCCTTGAGTGGCTTGATCTTCATGAGCTCGTCCTTTACAGGCTCAATGTCCTTCTCTTTGAGAACCTCGGCGTTGATGGCGCTCTCATAGGCGTTGACTGGATATACGTCCCAAGCAGCAAAAACGATGTCGTCGAGCTTAGCGATAGGGGCGATTTCGTTGTAATGCAAGTATTTCTTGTTCTCGCCACGTCCTACACGGATTTTGTCGTACTGAGTCATTGAGCCAATAGGCTTAGCCAGACCCTTGCGTGTCATCATGACACCTGTCATGAAAGTGGTGCTCACTGCACCCAGACCAACTACCATGATACCTAATTTGCCGGTAGCAGGTTTTACATTTGGATTACTCATAGTCAATTAATTAATGTTATCTTAATGTGTTGTTAAAATTCTCTTTAAAAATGTATTGTGCGAAAAAAGTGTGTAAAAGTACTACCTTTTTCCTTACTGCAAAAATTATTTGTGAACTTTATTAGTTAAATATGCACAACGATGCAGCAGTATTACAAAATTAACTTAATTTTCACATAGCAACAGTATTTTATAGTTAATGAAACAAAACGCTACCTCACATTTTTTCTGACGTCAAAACACGATTTTTTGTCATTTTCGGCTCTTGCTTGCCGTATGAATTTACCACTTTAAAGTTTATCGTTTAGACGTGCTCGCAAATTAAAGGTTTACTAAAAACAAACGAATAAAGAGTCAGTTACTACAAACCGACTATTTTATGTGGAAAAAAGTACCAGAATGACCGACTTTTTGCCTATGCGTTTTTGCGTTAAGATGGATTTCAGGTGAGGAGCGTGTGCTCGCAGCACTTAGTGTGTGCCGCGATGGCGAGGAGATGGCTGTGGTGTGTGATAGATTAAGAGGAGGCGGTTGAGAGAACTTGTTCTCTAAAGATCTTATTGCTCTTGAGCCGCTCGTAGGATTTCTTGCTCGCCGCTTGGTGCGACTCTTTCTTGCTGTAGCCAGTGCCATGGGCTGCAAAAATGCCGCCGAGTAGCACGGCTGTCTTAAACACTGGACTGCCTTGAGCGTCGGTCATGGTGTCGACAAGTTGGAACTCGATTGAGACTCGATATTTCTGTGTCCACTCAATGAGCCGCGACTTATAGTTCCTCTCGGTCTTCACCAGTTCTTTGAGGTTGAGGTGCTGCTCAATGATTTTGTGCTCAATGAACTGTTTGCATGCCTCATAGCCGCGGTCGAGGTAGATGGCACCCACAAGCGCCTCGAGCGCGTTGCCGCCAATGTAGGAGTTGTGGCTCGATGAGTGGGTCGACGCTCTCACGTGCGACTCAAGCCGGAAAGCTTTGCCCAGTCTGTTGAGGCTGTCGCGCTGAACGATTTTCGCCCTTGTGCTTGTTAGAAATCCCTCGTGCTTGGTGGGGTAGTGGTTGTAGAGATAGGCTCCGACCACGGCGTCGAGTATGGCATCGCCCAGATATTCGAGCCGCTCATTGTTGGCCCAACGTCCGTCTTGAGTTTTCACTGGCATTGACCTGTGAACGAGAGCTAACTTGTAGTACTCGATGTTGAGAGGATAAAACCCTGTTATGCCATGAATAAAAACATAAAGTTCCTTTTCCTTGGCGAAAAGGAACTTTATGACTGATATGAATCGGTTAAACAAGGTGTTGTGGAGTCAAGCGGTTGTGTGGCAAGTCTCCCCATACCTGTCTGTGGGCTTGATGGCGAGCAATTGTGCTGTCCTTGCCACTCAATCAAAAATAGTTTAACGTTATTTCAAAAAGAGACTGCACTACTCAGTGGCGAGCGGTGTGGGTCTCTCAATACTTCTTTACAATAAGGCTGGCATTGTGTCCGCCAAACCCAAAGGTGTTGGACAGAGCCACTTTCACCTCACGTCGCTGAGCCTTGTTGAAGGTGAAGTTGAGATTGTAATCAATCTCGGGGTCGTTGTCTCCATCCTCGTGGTTGATGGTGGGTGGAACAATGCTGTCCTGGCAGGCCTTGATGCAGAAGAGCGCTTCCATAGCTCCTGTGGCGCCGAGCATGTGCCCAGTCATTGACTTGGTGGAGCTGATGTTAAGCTCAAACGCGTGGTCGCCAAAGACTTCCTTTATTGCTTGAGCCTCGCTCAGATCTCCCACTGGCGTGGAAGTGCCGTGAACGTTGATGTAGTCGACATCGGCTGGTGTGATGCCAGCATCGTCGAGCGCGCGCTTCATTACCAGCGAAGCACCCAGTCCTTCGGGGTGGCTTGCGGTGATGTGGAATGCGTCGGCACTCATGCCGCCGCCAATCACCTCGGCATAGATCTTAGCACCACGTGCTAAGGCGTGCTCAAGTTCCTCAAAGATGAGAGTCACACCGCCCTCGCCCATGACAAAGCCGTCGCGCGAGCCACTGAAGGGGCGCGATGCGGTTTCGGGGCTTTCGTTGCGGGTGGAGATGGCTTTCATAGAGTTAAAGCCGCCCACGCCTGCTGGGAAGATGGCCGCCTCCGATCCGCCAGTGACGATAGCCGTGGCCTTGCCCAGGCGCACATAGTTGAAGGCATCGATCATGGCGTTGGTCGAAGTTGCGCAAGCCGAAACCACACCATAGTTGGGGCCGCGCAGCCCCCACTTAATGGAGATGTGTCCGGCGGCAATGTCGGCAATCATCATGGGGATGAAGAATGGGTTGTACTTTGGGCCCTTGTCTTCGTTTTTGGCATAGTAGCCTGCTTCGTTTTCAAAAGTGTGAAGTCCTCCAATGCCCGAGCCGTAAATCACTCCTATCTCGTTGCGGTCTACGTTTTCGTCGTCGAGCAGCTTTGAGTCGTTGAGGGCCTGGGTTGCACTGGCCATTGCGTAGTGGCAGTAGAGGTCCATGCGTCTTGCTTCACGACGGTCCAAGTAGTCCTCGACTTTGAAGTCCTTGACCTCGCAGGCGAATTGCGTCTTGAACAATGAGGCATCAAAATGAGTAATAGGTCCTGCTCCGCTCACTCCATTGACGGCGTTGTTCCAAGTGGACTCAACGTCATTTCCCAGAGGAGTGATGGCACCAAGACCTGTTACCACAACTCTCTTTAATTCCATAATTAAAATTAAAAAAAGAATGTATTAAAACAAATGCTGTTTTAATTTTTATTTTTCAGCAGCTTTAGCAGCCTCGATGAAAGAAACAGCGTCGCCCACTGTTTGAATCTTCTCGGTCTCGGCATCGGGAATAGTAATGTTGAATTCCTTCTCAAGCTCCATGATGAGCTCAACGGTGTCGAGGCTGTCGGCTCCCAAATCCTGAGCAAAAGTTGCCTCGGGAGTAATTTGTGACTCACTAACACCTAACTTGTCAACGATAATCGCTGCTACTCTTTCTTGAATTTCTGACATAATACTATGAAATTTAAATTGTTAAATATTATACGTTCGTTTTTTGCGGTGCAAAGTAAGTAATTATTTACCAAATAGAAAAGCAAAACATGAAGATTTTGCTAACAAAGAACCGTTTTTTGTGCAAAAATAACTTAACGAGGCTTAATGTAAGTAACTTAGAAACACAAAATTACGTTTTTTAACAGGGCGGAGTCTGAAAAACAATTTCAGTGATATGATTGAAGAATGAGCGTCGTGCCTTGTTTTGACATTGGCACCGTAAAAAACAGATGCCTGAGGTGAAATAAGAAAAACATCCCTGCCGACTGTGATAAAGTTGCGGCAGGGATGAAAGATAGGTTTTAGTCAGAGGGGGATTGAGTTTTTATCCCTCCCGAGAGTGAGTGTGAGTCATTCGCTCTCGTTGTCTTGTTCTTTTTGTTTCCTCATGCGGTTTTCCTTCTTGCTTGAGGAGCTGCTTGTGTCTTTCTCTTCGCTAAGGTCAATTTCCTGCTTGTTCTTGTCGATGACCCTGTATTGCAGGTAGGCAAGGTCCTGATCGGGCATGATTTTGAAAAGTCTTCCAAACTCCCGTCTCCATTTCAGGTAGATGCTAATCAGTCCTTTTTTGAGATAGGCATCGACAAATGGATGGACATACATAATAAACCCTTTCACTCCAAGGTCGTTCACAAGGTAGTGAATCTTGTCCTTGAGAAGGTCGGTGAAAAGCAGCGAAGGCATCACTTCCCCCTTACCTCCACAAGAGGGGCATGTTTCGCTGGTGACGATGTCGAGTGCGGGTCGCACGCGCTGGCGAGTTATCTGCATCAGCCCAAACTTGCTCAGTGGCAGGATGTTGTGCCGTGCTCGGTCGTTTTGCATGACTTCTTTCATGTGATCGTAGAGCGCTTGTCGGTGGTCGCTCTTGGCCATGTCGATGAAGTCGATGACAATGATGCCTCCCATGTCGCGTAGCCTGAGCTGTCGTGCTATTTCGTCGGCAGCGAGCAGGTTCACGTCGAGCGCGTTGCTCTCCTGGTCGGTGGTTTTTCTTGACCTGTTACCCGAGTTCACGTCAATGACATGCAGCGCCTCGGTGCTTTCAATAATTATGTATGCTCCCGAACGGAACGATACCGTTTTTCCGAACGACGACTTCATCTGTCTTGTGACGTTGAACCTGTCGAAGATGGGTTGGTCGTCGGTGTAGATTTTTACAATGTCGCCTCGCTCGGGTGCTATTAGGCTCACGTAGTTGTGAATTTGCTCAAAGATTTCGGCGTCATTCACATTTATGCTCTCAAAGTCGGGGTTGAAGATGTCTCTTATCAAGCTCACAGCTCTGCTTTCTTCCTCATAGATGAGTGAAGGGGGCTCGCTGTAGTTGATTTTGGCAACACTTTCGTCCCAGCACTTGAGCAGTACTTTTAGCTCGCTATTCAGTTCGGCTGCGCGCTTGTTTTCGGCCGAGGTCCTGACTATGACTCCAAAGTTTTTTGGCTTGATGCTCTCGATGAGTCTTCTAAGCCTCATTTTCTCGGCTCGGTCTTTAATCTTCTGCGACACCAAAATCTTGTTGTTAAACGGAATTAAGACGAGGAATCGTCCTGTGAATGTGATTTCGGTGGTCAATCTTGGTCCCTTGGTCGAGATGGGCTCTTTGGAGATTTGAACAATCAGTTCTTGTCCAGCCTCGAGCACGTCGGTAACCGAGCCATGCTTGTCGATGTCGGGTTTGAGCTTAATCTTCGAGAGATTGATTTGTCGCTTCCCTCCCGATTGTCGCACTTGCTTGATGAAATCGGAATAGCTTGCAAACTGAGAGCCTAAATCAAGGTAGTGAAGAAATGCCTCTTTCCCATATCCTACGTTGACAAACGCAGCGTTGAGTCCAGGCATGAGCTTCTTAACCTTGGCAAAATAGAGGTTGCCCACAGCATAAGAAGCGTCTCTCGGCTCCTTTTGCAACGACATCAGTCTGCCGTCTTCGAGCAAGGCAGTGCTGATGCTGGTGGGCTTGACGTCAACTATCAGTTCACTTCTCATTGTGAAATAGTGTTGTTTAATGAAAACACTCTCCTTCAAGAAAAGATTCGTTGCTGAGGTCAACCACATTATGATGTTATATTATATAATGTGTTGCTCTTGTGAATCTTCTGTGAGGCGAGTGGGCCCGTGATGATCAAGTGTGAGTTGCTTGCAACTTGTTCATCAGTCTAAATGCAAAGAACAAACCAATGAAATCGACCTACCCGATGCATAGCTACACAGCTGGCGAGGCTTCATTGCACATTGGTTTGTCCTTCACCTTTAGACTCAATCAGAAAGATCACTTCTTGTTCTTGTGACGATTCTTTCTAAGTCTTTTTTTGCGCTTGTGCGTAGCCATTTTGTGGCCTTTTCTTTTTTTACCGCTTGGCATTGTAGTTAAAATTTAAAAATTTATAATCAAAGATTGTGATATTTACAAACTCTTGTTTTATTTCTTTACTTGCTCCATGAAGACCTTAGCTGGCTTGAAAGCTGGTATTTTGTGCTCAGGAATGATGATGGCAGTATTCTTAGAGATGTTGCGTGCAGTCTTCTGCGAACGAGTCTTAACGATAAAGCTACCAAAACCTCTGAGATAAACGTTTTCGCCCTCGGCGAGCGAATCTTTAACGGTTTCCATGAATTTCTCAATAGTCTCCAAAACTGAGGCCTTGTCGATGCCTGTTGATTTAGCGATTTCGCTTACGATATCTGCTTTAGTCATTTTAGTAATTTTTTATAGTTGTTTAAAATATATCACTTACTCAAAGTTGTAAAAAAAATGAGGCCTGGTTGCTTGATTATCAGCACAAAAACACCCTTAATGAGAGTGAAATTATGGTACCCCGTTTTTTTTGCAAGTGCAAATATCGCACTTTTTTTTTAAATAGCACTCATGTTAAGCAATTTTTTGTCAAGTTTTTATGTTTTTTTTCTCATTTTCAAGTTTTTTACCCTCATTATTACCACTCGCAAGGCTAAATATGCGATGGTAATGGTCGAAATCAATTAACTTGTGGCTTGATATAAACTTGCTTGGATAAGGTGTTTTTATTACCTTTGCTGCACTAAATCTCGCAGTACGCCGTGCTTCACTCAATCTTCAAGAGACAAATATTTACAATATTATATTACATCATCCATTATGATTGGCATAAAGACAGTGTTCATTGACATCGACAACACATTGTGGCATTTTGCACGCAACAGCGATTTGGCGCTTGAGGAGACGTTCGGCATTTTTCGATGCCAGCAGTGGTGCAACCGCTACGACATGTTTCATGAGAGCTACGAGCGCCACAACCAGCTCCTGTGGCAACTCTATAATCAGGGTCAGGTTGAGAAAGAGCGACTAATGGTTCGGCGATTTGAGCTGGCGTTGCGTGAGTGTGGTCACTGCGGCGATAGCGCGACTCTTGCCACAAAGATGAACTCAACCTACTTGGAACGCCTTGTCATGCATGATGAGCTTGTGCCGGGTGCGGTGGAGCTGTTGCAGTATCTTTGCTCCAAGGGATATCAGGTGAACACTTTGAGCAATGGCTTCAAGGGCGTTCAGGAGCGCAAGCTTGCTCATGGAGGCATGAACCGCTACATCAGCCACACAATTTTGAGCGAAGATTGTGGAGTGACCAAGCCACGTGCAGGCATCTATCGCTATGCTGAGCAGGTGACTGGTTGCCGTGCCGAGTCGACGGTGATGATAGGCGATGACCCTCAGACCGACATAGCCGGTGCCCTTGCTGCCGGGTGGCGTGCCATCTACTTAAACTTGAATGGCATGCCCTGCCCCGAAGCACACCACACTGTGAGCTGCCTGGGTGAGATAAAAGAACTGCTGTAAATGGGCTGAGTTATTATTTTTTTTACTATTTTTGCAGCCGTAACATAAAAAGACGATAATGGATCAAGAAAAGAGACTAAAGCTCGAGGAGCAAATCATCACTATGCTCAAGACTGTGTTTGACCCCGAAATACCGGTTGATGTTTACAGCTTGGGACTTGTGTACAAAATTGACCTTCAAGACGATGGCAATGTGACAATCGACATGACACTTACAGCTCCTAATTGCCCTATGGCCGACTTCATCTTTGAGGACGTGCGCCAGAAGGTGGAGAGCATTGATGGCATTGTGGGGTGTACAGTCAACCTCGTTTATGAGCCCGAGTGGGACGTGAGGATGATGAGCGATGAGGCCAAGCTTGAGCTGGGATTTGACCTTGACGAGGAGACATCAAAGTGAAACGTGCCTATTTCATATCTGATTCCCACCTGGGTGCCCGATACATTACCGACAAGCGCCAGCACGAGATGCGGCTTGTGAGATTTCTCGACAGCATTAAGGACGATGCTGCCGAGCTATACTTGCTGGGCGACATACTCGACTACTGGTATGAGTACAAGTGGGTAGTGCCACGAGGACACGTGCGATTCCTGGGCAAGCTTGCCGAGCTTGCCGACGCCGGCGTGAAAATCTACTGGTTCACTGGAAACCATGATGTGTGGCTCTTTGACTACCTGCGCGACGAGATAGGCCTTGAAGTTATCAGGGGGCACACCGTTATGGAGATAATGGGCACTAAGTTTCTGCTCTCTCACGGCGATGATGTGGGGTATCAAAAGCCCATGTATCGCTTCACGCGCTGGTGTTTCTATAACAAGGTGTGCCAGTGGCTCTATGCCAGCGTGCATCCTCGCTGGACCTATCCCATTGCCACGAGCTGGTCGCAGCAAAACCGCATCACCCGTTCCCCTGCTGTTGAGGCCAAGGTTAGGGAAGATTGCTGCAAGCGTCTCGAGGTCTTCAGCACCGAGCATGCCCAGCACCATCCCGAAGTGCGTCACTACATGTATGGTCATGTTCACCTGGCGCGTCATCTTGCGCTGCCTGGAGGCCGCACCATGACCATACTGGGCGATTGGATTGATCAATTTACCTATGCTACCTTCGATGGAGAAGAGGTGACCCTTAACAATGCAGTTGATCAATAACCTCTTTTTCAATTGGCATGTTGTCAGAGTTTTTTTGTTAAATTACATTTTTTTCTTTCAAAAAGTTGTTGGATATTCAAATATTATACATATCTTTGCAACGCAAAACAAACACACACAAGGTCATTGAAGAATTGTTTTAGGCTTTCCCGTCGGGAGGAGTCCCATTAATGGGATTTTTTTTGACGAACATTCGCAATCGTTTGCATTAACTTTAATTAACCACGAAAGGCTTGACCTGCGAGAGCGAGTGTAAAGAGCTTAATATCAATTGGATTGCATAACTATTATAACTTTCTAACAAGAAAGAAATGCGTCAGTACGACATTATATAAGCTAATTTTTTTCGCATTTCATTTGAAAGCACTAAATTTGCATTTACAATAAACCTCAAAACATTCTTTTATTACCTTACATTTAAATTATTACCTATTGAATGCTTAGCAAGGATTATTTGACGAAAATAATCCTTGCTACTTTTTGATAGCGGGTGGTGAGGACTTTGCTGCAGAGCTGTTTTCACTCTTTGGCATCCATGTGATTGAGGGCATGTAGCCCCAGGGGCAAAGCCAGCAGAAATGAAGCCGTGTCGGCCACGGCCTGAGCGATTTCCACTCCAAGGAACCCCAATAGCATGTTGCCCAGCAATAATGACGGAATGAGGAAAATGCCCTGTCGCGACATAGCCATGATGGTTGCCGGGATTGTGCGGCGTATGTTTTGCAGAAACATGTTCACCAGCACCACATAGCCTGTGAGCGGGAAGGCAAGGCACTGGTAGCGAAGCACCTCGGTGCCTATGCGGCTCACCTCGGGGTCGCTGGCGACGAAGAGACCCACTATTGGGCTGGCAAATATCCACCCAGCCACGGCGAGCGCAGTGCTGTAGATGGTGAGCACCTTGCCAGTGTGAATGAAAGCGGCACGCACTCTGTCAAATTTACCAGCCCCGTAATTGAAACCGCACACGGGTTGGAATCCTTGTCCGTAGCCTATCATGGCGGCGTTGGCCAGCAT
This sequence comes from uncultured Prevotellaceae bacterium, assembly GCA_946186575.1. Classification (GTDB taxonomy): domain Bacteria; phylum Bacteroidota; class Bacteroidia; order Bacteroidales; family Muribaculaceae; genus Sodaliphilus. Next base: position 90,429 of record CAMHNO010000005.1, on the reverse strand, counting down.
GGTGATGCGGCTCACAACCGAGAAACTGGCAATTGCCGAGTCGCCATAGATGCCTGCTACATGGTTGAGAATCAGAGCGGCGATGCCCATCATCGACTGGCGAGCCAGCGAGGGCAATCCGCCGGCGGCTATGTCGCGGTAGCGCTGCGCCGATGGCTTGAACTTCGATAACTTTATTTCCACACCGCCGCGCTTGCCAGAGAGCATGAGCATGAGTGTGAAACTCACCACCTGCGACAGTGCCGTTGCCATGCCGGCACCTTTCACGCCCATCCCCAGTCCAAAGATGAAGATGGGGTCGAGGGCTACGTTGAGCACTGCGCCGGTCATGATGCCTATCATCGATAGCATGGCATTGCCTTGATGACGCATGAGGTTGTTCATGGTGAAGCAACTCATGATGAACGGTGTGCCCAGCAATATGAAAGTGAAGTAGTCGCAGGCATAGGGCAAAATGGTAGTTGTTGACCCAAAGAATCTCAGCACTGGTTCCATAAATAGGAAGCAGAATGTTGCTATCACGGCACCAGTTAGCCATGTTGAAACCAACCCCACGCTTGCCATCACACCGGCATTGTGGGTATCTTCGTGGCCAAGCATGCGCGAGATGTAATTGCCTGCTCCCTGTCCAAAGAAGAAGGCGATTGACTGCACAATCGACATGTAAGAGAACACAATGCCGAGTGCCGCCACGCTCTGGGTGTTGATTTGCCCAACGAAGAAGGTGTCGACAAGATTGTAGAATCCAGTCACGAGCATGCTTATCATCGCTGGAATGGCAAGGCCTGTGACCAACCGCCCTACAGGCTCGCTGGTCAATTTAACAAACTTGGCATGCTGTGCTGGACTGTTCATTTAATCAAAGTAAATAAAGGAAACAAAAGCATTAAAGAAATCAAAGGACTCAAAGGACTCAAAAGAACCAAAGGAACCAAAAGTGGCTTACTACTTACTACTTACTACTTATCACTTACTACTTACCACTTACCACTTACCCTTGCCCTTGGCTCTTGGGGGGTACGCCTGGAGAGGGAGGGGTGACATGGAGTTGACGCGTGTGTATATAGCCTCTACGGTCATACAAATCAATGCCATCTTTATGTATCTCAATGCGCATCATGTCGCTTCCATCCAAAGTGCCAGGAAACTTCAAAATGCCTCGCACGCGGCCATTCTGGTCACAAATCTGGATGCCTACATCCTTGGTCACTACCCATAGATTGCCTGCTCCATCAAATGTCATTGCTTTCACGTCGAGTTGCGAGTTGTCGTAGCTGTGCAGCCAATAGAAAGGTTGCCCATTTTGCTCATTGCCATTCTCGTCTATCGTGTACTGCCACAGGCAATTTGAACCAGGTTGAGCTTTGACCATCAGTGTAGAGTCAGGATAGACAGCAATAGGCACATCATTTTCATTCTCTTTAACGACCCATAACCATGGTTTCCATCCTCTGCCTCCATAAACCAGCATTGTGTCGAGCAGGTTGTTCTGCGTCTTGCCGCAGCGGGGTGCCTCAGGCCAACCTTGCCACATCCATTTCATTACCTCAGGGAAAATCTCATTTGCACGCTTCACACCGTGGTTGCAGTCGCTCCAGTCGTAACGAGCATCGTAGCCGGCAAAATCGAGCGCTGTAGCAAGCATGCGGTTGCCCTCGTACCAGTGGCCGAACAATGGGTTCCACACGTCGTTGGTGCCGTCTTGCAGGAAGATGCGCAAGGGGCGAGGCTCGCTTTTCCGGACTATCGCCTGGAGGTCGTTGCCACCACGCATCGCCACAAAGGTACCCACTCCGCTGAAAACGCGGCTGAACAGGTCGGGCCTGTGCCAAGCCGCCGTGAATGCCGCAATGCCGCCGCTGCTCAGCCCAAAAATCATGGCGTCGGCCCCACGGTGGGAGAGCTTAATAGGCAGTCCGCGGGCAGTGGTGAGGTTCTCCACCCAGGGCAGCACCTCTTTCTCTATGAAGGATACAAACGTACGAGTTGTCATGTCAAACTCGTTACTGCGGTTGTATCGCACCACATTGCCGTCCTTGTCCTTTATCACTCCTGGCTGGACAAACACACCAATGGTCACTGGCATTTTACCCACGGCAATGAGGCTGTCCATCACATGAGGTGCATTGCACAAGATTCCATCGAGGCCCACATAGAGGCATGCAGGCTGCTTGCCGTCATAAGCATCGGGCACGTAGACCTGAATCTCGCGCTCTGTGCCAGGATAGTGCGACTTACTCTTGAGTGTGCCTTTTATTATTTCATGTCCCTGTGCGGCAACAAGTTGCAAGGCTGTCAATAGTGATAAAGTGAATGTTCGCAGTTTCATACGCATTTCATTTTACGTGCAAAGGTAGTGATTTTTCTTTCTATGGTGGGGTCTATTAGCGCAAAATGCATTATTTTTGCACCCGTTTTAATTTACCAATCGCCAAAAATGCATAATATAAAACAAATGAATTGGACAATCTTTGCCACACTTGGGTTGCTCATCTTGAGCAACATTGTGATGACTTTTGCCTGGTACGGACATCTGAAGCTGCAGCAGATGGGTGTTACAGCACACTGGCCGCTCATTGCTGTGATCGTGTTTTCGTGGGCAATAGCATTCTTTGAATACTCGCTCATGGTGCCTGCCAACCGGCTTGGCTTTGCTGGCAACGGTGGTCCCTTCTCACTTATGCAGCTAAAGGTGCTGCAAGAGGTCATTACGCTCACGGTGTTCACTTTTTTCGTCCGCATTTTCTTCAACAACGAGCAACTGCACTGGAATCACTTCATTTCATTTGCGCTGCTCATTGTTGCTGTCTACTTCGCTTTTATGGAGACCGATTAGCCATCTGTTGCGACATGGCATGCCAGAAATAAGATACCAGATTTGCACCGCGTGGGATTAAACCTAATTGAAGTTTTCAAGTCAATATAGTACAACACAGCACTGAATCATGATATGATTTGATAGTGTGTTGTAATTTTGCCATAAATTCAAGCAAAAAGTAAGTATTTTAGTCAAAAAATATTAAAATCGACGTAAAAATACAAATATTAACAATAAATTGTTTTTTAGAAATAATATAATTCATTATATTTGCAACTGTTTTCATGGTATTAGTTTTTAAGGTAAAAAACTTAATCGTTGAGATAACGAATTGTTTTTTCTTTGTTTAAGGTTTATGTTAATGGTATTAGAAGGTTAATTAGTTAAGCAATCCCCGACGTGATGTCGAGGATTTCTTTTTTTACTCATTGTCTGTCTTTATAGCGTTGGGTGGGGTTGTGCCACACATTTAGTGAAACAGGTGAGAAGGGAGCTTGGCGATGGCATTCTTCACATTGCATAGGGCGGTAGTGGTGTTGAGGGCTTCCTGAAGTGGCATGCCGTGGGGGGTGACCTCGATTACTTGCTCAAAGCCATAGCTTTTCAGGTTGAGTTCAGGGTCGACGCTTCCACATAGTGCCACAACTGGGATGTTGCATCTCTTGGCGGCACGCAACACTCCAGCTGGAGCCTTGCCATGCATGGTTTGCTTGTCGATTCGGCCCTCGCCGGTGATAATGAGCTGCGCATCGCCTATGATTTCGTCGAAGTGGTTTAAGCCAAGAATGTAGTCGATGCCACTTGTGAGCTTGGCGTGAAGCATAGCAGCAAGACCAGCTGCCGCACCTCCAGCAGCTCCTGCTCCCGGCTGACTTGCCACTGTGGGTGGCATGAATTTTGACCAGTGGGTCAGGGCTTGTTCGAGCAGCTTGACTTGAGATGGCGACGCTCCTTTCTGTGGAGCAAAGGTTGCTGCCGCCCCCCTGTTGCCCAGCAGTGGATTGTCGACATCGACCAGCGCAGTGATGTGAGTTTGCTTCACATTCTGGGCTAAGCCCACAGTGCTGATGCTATGAATGCGACTCAACGCTTGGGCACATGGCTCAAGTGTGTTGCCTGCCCTATCGAGGAATTGGCAACCTAATGCTGCAAGGATTCCCATTGCTCCATCGCAAGTGGCGCTGCCACCCAGCCCCAGCACTATGCTTCTTGCTCCATGGCCGATGGCGTGCATCATCATCACTCCTGTGCCAAACGTGGACGCTTGCATCACATTTCGCACAGGTGGCGGCACGAGGGCCAGGCCAGTAGCGGTTGCCAGATCCATAAATGCTGTCATGGTCGTGGTGTCGATGAAATATTGTGCATCAACAGGTGGCAAGCCGCCTATGCATGCCGGCACACTCACTTGCATGTTCTGGCATGAATCGCCTTTTATGCCCCTGATAACGCGCATGGTGCCGTCGCCGCCGTCGGCCACAGGCACCTTTACCACTGTTGCATCATGTTTTATCTGCTTTAAAGCCTCCTCGATAGCATCGCTCAGCTGCTGCGATGAGGCACATCCCTTAAACTTGTCGATTGCGACTATGACTTTCATTGACTCAGTCGACTTGCACCACAAGATAGTTAGTGTATTGCCAAAAGAGGGTAGGGTCGGTGATTCTGAGTATTAGAGAACCATCTTGCCCCTTGTCGAGACGATAAGAGTGAGTGTCGTGATTGGTGAGCACTTTAGCTTTCTTGCTATGAAGGTGAATCTCGCCCAGGGTGCGCTTGTCGGCTTTGGTGAAATAGGAGTGCATGATGTTAGAGTTCTGCATCACCTTTGTTTTGCGCAAGAACCCAGTGTCGATTATCTTGTGGTTCTTGAGTTCGCTTTTCGAGCCAATAGCGTAGAAGCACTCATTGTTGACATTGTTCAATCGTGTGACTTCGGCTTGTGCCTTTTGGTTGTCGTCTTTAACCCTTGAGTTCTCGGCTTTGATGGTTGAGTTCACTGCGTTGAGCGAGTCTACTCGTCCGCTCAGGTCTTTGATTGTGGCATTGGCCGCCTCGAGCTGTGCAGTGAGATTGTCGATCATTGCTTGTTGCTGGCTGAGCTGCTGTTTCAGGTTCGCGATGGTTTGCAGCATCGACTTGCGGTCGTTCTCGTTGTAGGCGTTCGACGCTTCGGTGCTTGTTAGTTTGGCTTCGAGTTGTGCCAGCTTGTTCTGTCGCTCTTGGATGGAGTTCTTGATGAGCAGTATGTCGCCCAGCAGCTGGTTGCGCTTGTCGGGTGTTTCTTCGCTCAGGTTGGTGCTTGAGACAATTTGCTCCATCTGCTTTATTTCGTTGAGCCCGTCGCTCACCTCGTTTACCAGAGTGCTCAGGGTGTTCATGTAGTCACGAGCGGTAGCGAGCGAGTCGCGCAGAAACATGCTCTCGTCGTTCTGTATTGCAGCTTCTGTCGATGTGGTGTCGCTACTGTTTGAGTGGTTTTTCTTACACCCCATGAGTGCCATGATTGCCACTGAGGCGGCTATGAGAATTATCGTGTTAAAGTGTTTCATCGCAATTGTTGTTTTGAGAGTATTTATTTTTGAATTGGGCATATTTGTCTTTCTTGACAGTGGCTTCGCTCGCTTTTCCTGCAACAACAATCACAATCTCGCCACGAGGGGTGTTGAGCTTGTAGTGCTGAGCCAGTTCTTGCAAGGTGCCATGACAAGTGCTCTCGTGAATTTTCGAAATTTCGCGGCTGACTGATGCTTGCCTGTCGCCTCCAAAGGCGGCGGCAAGTTGTTCAAGAGTTTTGACCAGTCTCATGGGCGATTCATAGAAAATCATGGTACGCCTCTCTTGCGCAAGCTCTTCGAGTCGTGAGGCGCGGCCTTTTTTTGTTGGGAGAAACCCCTCGAAAGCGAATCTCTCGCATGGAAGCCCCGAGTTGACCAGGGCTGGCACAAATGCTGTGGCGCCTGGCAGTGTTTCAACGGTGATTCCCTTCTCGCGGCAAGCCCTTGCGAGCATGAACCCCGGGTCGCTAATGCCTGGTGTGCCAGCATCGGTAACGAGGGCTATCACGTCTCCAGCCTCGAGCATGGCGATGATGCCAGCGACCGTCTCGTGCTCGTTAAATTTGTGATGGCTGCGCATGGGTGTTGTGATGCCATAATGCTTCATTAGCACGGCACTGGTGCGCGTGTCTTCGGCAAGGATGAGGGTTGCTTGGCCAAGAACTTTTATAGCTCTCGCAGTCATGTCCTCGAGATTTCCCACAGGGGTGGGTACCATATATAACTTGCCTGCCATCGTGTAATGTCTATTTTAAATGTGTGGGTTGGGAAAACTCATCATGATGATTCTCATGAACTCCTTGACCGTGTCGTTTTCCATATTCCAGTGAAGTTTGCTGGCAACTAAGTCTTCAACTTCGGCGGGAGTCTTCATCGCTTGAATTAACTCGATAGTGTGGTCAAATTTCTTAATATCGTTGTCAAAAAGCTCTCTCACGAAGAGGAACTTATCGTTAATGCTCAGTAGCGATGCCACATTCCTGCTCTGCTGTGCCGTAGCTTGAGGTTTGAAAACTGGGGGTGTTATTGCGGTGGAATCTGGTGCAATGGGCGTAGCTGTGACTGGTACTGGAGCAGGAGCAGCTGGCTGGTCATCGGTATTGCTTTTGCCGTGAGCAGCTTTCTGCACTTGTGGCTGCTGAATGGGCTCAAGATGCAGCATTTGGGCTTCTTGAGCAACAATTTGTGCCAATTGTTTGAAACGTGCCACTACCTGTTGCGGCACGTCATTCACGTCGTGTCGCTGCATCACAAGCAGTAGCCCCTCAAGTTCCATCACGTGAGTGAGCATGTTGTCGATAGTAGCCTTCATAGCCTTAAAAACTGTTCCTTTATTGGCGTGTCACATTGATTTTGGATGCAAACTTATAAAAAAATATTTAATGTTGTATCAATAATTAAAAAAAGATGTCAACAATTTGCAATAAATATGCGATTGCATGCTTTAATGTTCTGGGTCGAAGATGCCTATCAGCAGCCTGTCGATTTTGTCCTTGAGGTTCGGACGTGCGCCGTGCCAGTTGTTCACAAGCACTGCCCAGGCATACTGGGGATTGTCGGCCGGATAATAACCCACATAGCACTGTACATCGCGCATCGACCCTGATTTCACAGCAAGATGAGTGCTCAAGGCTGTCGATGGCAATACCGTGCCAATGCGTGCGTTGATGCCCACTCGAGGCATGAGGTCGACGAGGCGTAGCTGCTTGGTGCCGAAGCGTCGTGTGCTCATGTAGGTGAGCATGTCGGCAAAGAATCTGACCGGTGCCTTGTTGTTGCGGGCCAAACCGCTGCCGTCGTACTGGAACTTGCCACTCACATCAAGTCCTCGTGCCGTGAACAGGCTGTCGATCACAGCAACACCCTCACTGTCGATGGGCTCCCTGCCGCTGTTCACAGCAATAGCTCGGAGCAGGGCCTCGGTGAACATGTTGTCGCTGCGTTCGAGCAGTGAAGTGATAATGTCGGCCATTGCAGGCGATTTGTGGGTGAGCAACAGCCACCGGTGGTTGTTGGCGGATATTACAGCATTTCCCACCTTCACACCATGAGCAGCAAGCGACCGCCCGAGGCTGTCGGCCAGCAGTGCTCCTGGCGTGGGATTTGACACGTTGAAAAGGTAGGTGGTGTCGGCTGCGGTGCCAGTTATAACCACTGCTGGGTGGGCATACTCGAGCAGCACTCCCACGTTGTCGGTGTTTCCAGGCCTTAGGTGGCTGATAATTTCCATGCCCGGCACATTGGGAATGAGTCGCTGGTTATGTATCTTGCCATTTCTTGATTCGAAGGCGAGCTTCACCATGTTGTCGCAGTAGTTGAGCGCATGAACTCCCATTCCGTAGTCCCATGCCAGGTCGTCGGCACACCAGTCACCGTTGAACGCAGGATAATAGTAAAGCGAGTTGTCGATAATCACTTTGCCGTCAATCTGGTTGATGCCTTGCTTGCTGAGGGTGGCAATCACCTCGTCCACGATGTCGAGATTGTCTTTGAAGAAGGCCGAACCTAATGTTGGGTCACCTTTGCCCACGATCACAAGATTTCCCTTGAGGGTGTTTCCATGAATCTCGCCGTCGAGAAAGACAGGTGTGTCGAACGTGTAGTCGGCTCCCATCAGCTCCAGTGCGGCAGCCGATGTCACTGTCTTCATGGTTGAAGCCGTGATGCAAGCAAGGTTGGTGTTGCGCCCTCCCAGCATCTTGCCGTTTTTCACGTCCACTACAATCACACCGAGCGAACCATGCCTCATTGTGGAGTCGTCAACAAAGCGGTCGATGGCCTTCTGAGTGCGTTGTGCTGTCACGCCTCTTGCATTAACTGCCACATTGATGGTAGCTATCAGCAGGCTTATTATCATAAGTTTTAGTTTCATGATTATGAGAGTTGAGTTTTATTGGATGAAATTGTGATAAAATTATTTTTATTACTCTTCTTCGTTGCCCCACTCGAGCAAGTTGGCGGCAATGCCGTCGGCAAGGTTCACGAGAGAGCACAGTGGGTGCTCGTCGCGAGCAGTGTTCAGGCATCGCGTGAGCTCATAGCTCTGCATAGGCAGGTCCCATGCTGCCATGTGCCACCTGATGGCCAGCAGCTCGTCGTCATAGATTTCCATGCCACTCATCAGTGCCAGCATGGCCGATTTCTCGCCATGCCCCATGGGAAAATTAGAGAAGTTCACGTCGTAGGTAGGCACCTCTCGCCATAGCCCGTCGTCGCCTTTGCGCTTCTTGAGTGTTGGGTGATAAATGTCGGCTTTGCAGATGTCGTGTAGCAGCGTAGCCACTATCACGCTGTCTCTGTTGAGCTTTGGTTCCAATTCTGGCTTTATGGCAATCACCATGTCGCGAAGCTTCAGCCCAGCCTTGCAGGTGTTGAGCGAGTGCACAAGCAGTCCGCCGTCGCTGTTGAGGTGATGGTTCACGCTTGCTGGTGCCGTAAAAAAGTGCAACTTGCCCTCATCGAGCATCTCGATGAGCTCGTCAATGCCTTCGCGTCCGGTAGATTTGAGCAGGTTGATGAATTCGGTTTTATTGGTTTCTATTTCTTGTTTAGTCATCGTTGTGAATGTTAGATTGTTTCTTGCGTTTATATCTTTTCTTGTTGTGCTTAGTTTTTCCCTTTTTCTTTTTCAAATATTTAACCCATGCATAGTGCTTGCGACGATTAAGATAGTCGTAGTCGTTCTCGTTAATGTAAGCCTCACGCTCAAAGCCAATGCTCATGTAGGCATTGTCTTTCATGACAAGGCGCAGTAGCCATTCTATCAAGTAAATAAGGTAGAAAGGCAAGAAAGCGAGTTCGCGCATCTGGGCGGTGTGTATGCGCTCGTGGTTGATGAGGCGCTTGGAGATGTGCACATCGGGGTGCACAAAGAGTACACCCATCAAGTTGATTGCGGCATGCCGGCGCAGTGGGGGCAGATATCTGCTTCGAACAATCTTCACACCTTAATTGAATGAAATTAATTAATCAAGATGCAAAGATAATGAAAAATATTGACATATCAATGGCTGGTGAGTTGTTCTGTGATTTCACTTGGGCGTTGTTATGCCAGCTAAATGTCCGTCAAAGATTAATGATAGAAGGAATCTCGCTGAGCGAAGTTATCGTGCCTGGATGAGTGAGTTCATCTTCCTCGGCTGTCCAGCCTTTGCCCTTGAGCCACAGTGTGTGGCAGCCCAGCGACTCGGCGGGGAGAATGTCTTTTTTAAGGCTGTCGCCCACGACGAGCACCTGCTGTGGCTCCATCTCGAGAACGTCGACTCCTAACTTGAAAATCACAGGATTGGGCTTGCGCACTCCCACCACGGCACTCTCTATCACTCCCTTGAAATACTGTCGCAGGTCAAAGTCGCGCAGCACGCTGTCGACGTTGCCATAGAAGTTGCTCACCAGCATCATGGGGTAGTGCTGGCTCAGGAGGTCAAGCACGGGGCGTGCCTCCTCAATCGATGAGCGAGCCGCATCGTAGCAATACTGTGCCACTTGCGCTGCTGTTGTCTCGATGTCGCTGCACTGCAGGTGGCCTTTCTGGGCGAGGTCTTGAAGCTCAATGCGCATCTTCTTGAGCAGAAGGTCGTGGAAGTTGTCGTTGGGCAGAATGTGGCGCACTCGTGCCAGCTCGCGCTCGGCCATTACATAGCTGTCTCGGAATTGCTGCTTGCTCACAGCCACGTGTGCTGCTTGATATCCGTCCCAAATAACTTCGCTCCAATGGACGCCGCGGCTGTCGATTGTGCCGCCATAATCAAAGATTATGCCTTGTATCATTTGCTTTATAGTTTTGTGGCTTTGCGTTTAGCCTTTTGTCACTTTGTGGTGTATTGCCCTGCCTTAAGGTCGCGTGACAGCCGCTTGCAGAAGTTCTCGTGGCGCGAAATCATGTAGATGAGCATCGCATTGAGCACTATGAGCTCGAAAGCGAAGTATAGCCATGGAATGCAGATTATCACCGAGATGAACATTGCAATGGTGCGTGTGTTGAAGGTGAGCATGTTAGTATACTTCATCAGCGGCAGGCTAAGGCGCCTGAAGTCGGTGCGGAACTGCTGGGTTGCCACTTCGTCGCCAAACTCGGCCTTGAGTTCTCGGCGCAGGCGCTGCAGGTTGGGAGTGAGGCGCTCCTGGTTGGCAGTGTAGTTGCGGTAGAAGAACATGGTGATGCGCTTGAAGCCTCGCGATTGCTTGATCTGCTCATCGAGCACAGAGGTGCTTTCAAGTTCGCTGCCTTCCTTGCCCTTGAGGTAGAATAGGTGCCACTGGCGGTAGTAGTCGGCCATGGCGCATTGCAGCGCGTGACTCACTCCGGCAGCGATAGCAATGGTCCAAATCACCCACTGGTGCGATGTGAAGAAGTTGCCCAGCCATGCGTCGCCAAAGTGCAGCTCGCGGAAGACGAGAGCAAAATAGATGGCAAAAAACCACAGGTCGCCGCTCACACCATCGAGGATGCGCCCAATCTGTGAATACTGCTTGGTGATGCGTGCCAGCTGGCCGTCGGCGCTGTCGTAGGTGTTGGCCCAGATGATAAGGAATATTCCCACATAGTTGAGCCAGATTAGTGGCGAAGCTCCAAAGTAGAGCAGCACACCTCCTGCCACACCCAGAAAAATCGATGCTATGGTGACGATGTTTGGTGTGATGCCGAGCTTTGCGAAGAGCACTGCCCAGGCAAAGCCAAGTGGCCTATAGAACCACAGGTCGATGTGCTCTTCGGTGTCCATCGACTTGAGCGACTCGTTATATTGTTGTTTTAGGTCTTTGAAGTTCATTGACGTGATAAAAAAGTGAATAGTTGATTTTTAATCTGATGGATTGTTTGGTTTCCTCGGGATCAACGGCTCTTGATGATGTTGATGATGCGCTTAGCAATGTGGGGGGCAGCATCGTTGCGGCATGGCGCAAAGCTGGGCCAGTCGTTGAAGTCGATAATTTTAATATCGCCGTCGTTGCCCACAATGCAGTCTCCACCATAAATCTCGATGTTGAGCTCATCGGCTGCGCGGTTGCAGATGTCCTTCAGTTGCTTTAGGTCAAACTTTAGTCCTCTCGATTTGCCGTTGATGGCCTCGTGGCCATATTTGCTGTGTCCTTCGTCGAAGGGATAGAACCAGAAGAAGTAGTTGGTGCCTCTAACTCCATAGAACTTTATGAGGTCGCCCACCAGGTGTATGTTGATCACTGCCCGCTTAATGCCACGCAAGAAGTACTCTTGCAGCACCTCCTGTGCTTCCTCGCTGTGTCGCACGTAGCTCACATCTTCCTTGTGCATTGCATGGAAGTCGCCACGCTTAATCCAGCAGCTCTGAAATCCGCTTCGTTCCAGGCGGTCTTTGACCACCTCGTCGGTGTTGACTATGATGCTATCGGGATAGGGAATGTCGTTCCCGAGTAAGATGCGAGTCATGCGCTCTCGGGTGCAATTCTCAATGCCAAAGCCCGAGTTGATGACCAGCTTTCCCTGGTTCTCTAATTGTTGGAGTTTGACAATTGAGCTGTGCTCGCGGCACATGTTCATGACGATGTCCTCCTTGATGTCGGTGTTGTTGAACTGCTCTTCGCTATAGGTGTTGACAATGCAACCCCGCTTGCGCAGTTGCTCGGCAACGGCGTTAAAGATGGCGGTGTCGTTGCCAATGTGGTTAGGAGAGTAGGCACCAGCCCTCATCACTCCTGCAATGTTTATCTCGGCCATGTTCTGTTTCAGTTAGAGTTATAATATTTCAGAAATCAGAGCTCAGATTTCCTAAAAGTTTGTTTAATTCGCATAATTCGCCGTTTTCTTCTATGAATTTATGAAGGCTTGAGCCACGGCAATGTCGCTGGCATGGTCCACGTCGATTATCTTGTCGATGCTGTAGGCCCTCAGGCGCATGCCGGCTGCCAAGAGCGCGCGCTGGAAATTGCGCATGCGCGAGGTGCCGTTTTGAATGCACTGGTCAAGCACGGGCAGCACCTTGTTGCTCATGGCATAGACACCGCCCGACACATATCGGGCTCCGTCAAACGCCTTGTCGCAGAAAGCCTTGATCACCATTTGGTCGTCTACGTCCACATACAGCGGCTTTTCGTCTTCGATATAGGGAGTCACGGCCCACAGCCCGTCGTCGCGGTCGTCCTGCTCAAAGGCTCTGACATATTGTGCGAAGTCTTCTTCTCTGAAAATGGTGTCAACGGTCGTGAGGCAGAACTTGCCGGGGTTCATCACCTTGCTCAAGTGCCAGAAGCTGTGCATCGAGCTTGGTGTGGACTTCACCACCAAGTTCAGTGGCACGTCAAGGTGCAGCGAGTGGATAAACTCTTTCACTTCGGGCATGAAATCGTTGATGATGATTGAGATGCTCTCAGCGTTGCAGCGCATGAAGATGTTGATCAGCCTCATTATCATGGGCTTGCCGTTGAGCTCTACCAGTGGTTTGGGCTTGTCCACACCCTCTTGTGCAAGACGTGACCCCTGGCCAGCTGCTATGATTGCGTAATGCATGTGTTCTTAAGTTATGATTAATGAATTCTGGGGTTGTCGGTAGTGAATTGAGGATTGTGCATTACCCAAGCGGTTCTTCGTTCTCGATTTTGGTCAGGTCGAGCACCACGTTGTCTTTGCCTTTCTCGAAGTACTGCTTTTTTAGCGGATTGCCGTACATCTGGTCCCACCGCTGGCGGTTGCGCCAGATGTCGATGGCGGTGAAGATTGCTTCACGCATCGATTTCTCGCTTGCCACACCCTGGCCTGCTATGTCGTAGCCCGTGCCGTGGTCGGGGCTTGTGCGAACGTAGGGCAGACCTGCTGTGACATTCACACCACTGTCCATGGCAATGGCCTTGAAGGGTGCGAGGCCTTGGTCGTGATACATAGCCAGCACACCGTCGAATCGTCGATACTGACCTGTGCCAAAGAAGCCGTCGGCGGCATAGGGGCCGAAGCACAGCACCTTGTCGTCGCATGCTTGTGCAATGGCTGGCTCAATGATCTCTTTCTCCTCATTGCCTGCCACGCCACCATCGCCGCAGTGAGGGTTCAGGCCAAGCACTGCGATGCGTGGCTTCTGGATGTTGAAGTCGCGCTGCAACGCAAGGTTGAAGATGCGCAGCTTCTCGGCAATGTCGTCTATGTTGAGCGATTGCGCCACCTTGGCAATGGGGATGTGGGTTGTGGCCAGGGCCACGCGCAGCCTGTCGCAGCACAGCACCATCAGCGCCTTGTTGCCGTCGCCCAGGCTCGACTCGAGATACTCGGTGTGACCCGCAAATGTGAACTCTTCGCTGCGAATGTTCTGTTTGTTGATTGGAGCTGTGACCAGCACATCTATCACTCCGTTTTTCAGGTCGCTCACTGCCGCCTCAAGTGCCATGAAGGCCGCTGCACCGGCCTGCTTGCTGGGTTGCCCAAGCTCAATTTTCACCTCGTTCTTGTTTACTTCCACAAGGTTGAGCGCGTTTTCCTTCACATGACCGGCACTGCTGGTGATGTTGAGCGCGGTTGTTGCTATGTCGAGAGCCTTCTTGTGATAGTTGAAAATTTTGCTCGATCCGTAGATGATGGGCACACACAGTTCCAGCATATCGTTGCTGGTAAAACATTTCATGATCACCTCGTAGCCCACGCCGTTCGTGTCGCCCTGAGTGATGCCTATGCGCATTTTTCTGTCGTTGTTCATTGTTATATAATTAATTAGAATCGCCGCAGCTTCGCATTTTGCGGGTGCCGAAGCCACAACTTTTCAAAAAAAGCGGGTAAAATTACTGCTTTTTTGCCAAACTCACAAGCGCCAGGACACTAAAAAGTTGAAAAGCGCTGATTTTAGCGATTTTTGCCCACTCTCGTCATGCGATTTGCTTTGCGTCCGAGGTGATAAAAAATCATTTTTGAGGTAAAAAAATGTTTTAAAAGTGTGATTGTAGCGAATTTATTATTACTTTTGTGCAATAAAAGCAGTCATAGCAGTGCTTTGATTGCATTATGGTTAATATTTAATTGCAAAATCACGATGAGCGACAGCGTAGTTATCATACCCACCTACAACGAGAAAGAGAACATCGAGGCAATGGTCAGGGCAGTGCTTGCCCTGGACGAGATGCACAAGTTTGACATTCTCGTGATAGACGACAACAGCCCCGATGGCACGGCAGCAATTGTGGAGCGGCTGATCGAGGAATTTCCTGATCGCCTCAGCATCCTCAAGCGAGCCGGGAAGCTGGGACTGGGCACTGCCTACATAGCCGGCTTCAAGTGGGCCCTTGAGCGAGACTACAGCTACATGATTGAAATGGATGCCGACTTCTCGCACAGGCCCGAGGACCTGATAGGGCTGCAGCGAGCGTGCGCCCAGGAGGGAGCCGACCTCTCGGTGGGGTCGCGCTACATCACAGGGGTTAACGTGGTGAACTGGCCCATGGGCAGGGTGCTGATGAGCTACTACGCTTCGGCCTATGTGCGCCTGGTCACTGGCATGAACGTGCGTGACACCACAGCAGGTTTTGTGTGCTACAGGCGCGAGGTGCTCGAGGCCATCAATCTCGACGCCATTGAGTTCAAGGGCTATGCTTTCCAAATTGAGATGAAGTTCACCGCCTTCAAGATGGGGTTCAGAATCAAGGAGGTGCCCATCGTGTTTGTAAACCGCGTGCTTGGCACGAGCAAGATGAGCGGTGGCATCTTCAGCGAGGCGCTCTTTGGAGTTATCAAGCTGCGCTGGGACAGCATTTTCAACAAGCAGCGATTCACACGCCAGGCAAAGCAACAATAATTTAATGCACAATGGCCAGGGGGGCATGCCCTGACCTTACAAAACTTCGACCAAGAAAGTCACGGGCCTGAAGCCATCGTTGCACGATAGCATGGCACTGTGGGGATTCAACATCCAGCCGTCGAAGAAGTTGCCCCCGCCCTGGGCAAGTTCTCTGACAAAAGGCAGCAGGGTTTCCCATGCACTGTGGCACATGCCCTCGGGGCGCTGGCAGTTCTCCACCACAAAGGTTTGCCCCAGACTCATGTTGCATGCCTGCTCAATGTGTGGGTTCTCATATTGCTCCATCAAGTCGCTGTAGCAAGCCATGCGCATGACGGTAATCTTTATTCTCTTCATGATTGTGAGTTGTTTTGCCGCAAAGTTACAAAAAAATGGGTATTTTCAGCATAAATTTGCACGCAATGAACTTTCGACACTTTTTATTATTGTTTCTCATGATGGTTGCCGCGGGGTCTGCCATGGCTCAGGAGCAGGACACGGTTGCTTGGTTCGACCCCAACGAAGTGTTGGTGCCCGCAGGCGACGATGAGCTCATGAAAGCCCGCAGGGCTGCCTGTGAGATTGTTGCGGGTGAGTGGACATATAGCAAGCCCTATGTGCACGCCACAGGCTCAACCCTCATTGGCAAGCTGGGCAAACCCATAGCCAAGAGCAAGCTCAAGAAAAATCTCGACAAGGCTTACAAGAAACTTAAACTCAAGGACCGGTGGACCTTAATGACACTAAGCCCCGACGGAATGTGGCAGATGAAAGTGCTGGGCTTGCCGGTGAAGGGAAGTTACAACTACGACCCAGAGTCGCAAGAACTCACGCTCAAGTGGAACGGCATCCCCCTCAAGTCGCACACTCACCGCGACGGCAAAAAGCTCTATGTGGCATTCGACATGGACCGCCTGCTCATGGTCCTGAGCCTGCTCAGCGGCATTAGCCATAGCGAGACTCTCAAAGCGCTCGCGCTGCTGAGCAACAACTTCAGCAACGTGATGGTGGGGTTTGAGATGAAGCTAAAGTGACCTCCCCTCAACCATCCGCCTCGAACTCACGTTATTCTACAGGTTGGCAAAAAATGTGACGAGGAAAGGAACGCTAAAGTCAACTATAAAACCGTGGAAAATAGAGACAATAACCAAGTCCTTTCCACAGACGTTGGTGAGGATAGGGAGCGTAGTGTCCATGGTGGTGGCACCGCCCACCGAGATGGGAGCCAACTTTCCAAACCATCGCACCATGAGCGGTGCTCCAAGCAGCGTAAACACTTCACGCACTATGTTGGCCAACAGCGCCACTGCTCCCAGTTCGGGACCACGATATTGCGTGATTAGGACACTTGAGAGAGAGTAATAGCCCATACCCGAGCCCACTGCCAGACAATCGGCGAGCGACCGATGAGGCAACAACAGCGTGGTGATGGCGCATCCGGCAAGTGTGCCCACAATGGTCATCAACGGCAATAGCATGTAGAGACGATTGAGTGTTTTGAATTTTTTTACTATCTCAGCATCGTTGCCAATCATGAATCCTACCAGGAAGATTAGGGCACATAGCGTCAGGTAGCTCACAGTGCCCATGTCACCATTCCATGGCAGCAATTTCATCACTGCCACCATAATGCCGGCAACGAAGAATCCCACGATTATCACACTCCCCTTCATGGCAGCCGGCCCCCCTCCTTGCGCTTGATCAGTTTCCACAGTGCCCATGCCAGGGCTATGCTTCCCGCCGATGCCGCCACAGCAAGTAGCAGCGCTTCCAAGCCCAAGCTCTGGAGACTTGCCAGCACCTTCTCGTTCATGCCCACCTCAACTCCCAAGAAGAACAATAACGCCCACACCATCACGGTAATGACTGGGTTGAGCCACTTGACGGGGATGCGTTGCCGCAGCAACCACCCTGTGGCTATGCCCGCTGCCATTATGAGAATTATCTGTAGCATAAACCTTTAGTCTTGCGTGGTGCAAAGTAACGAAAATAATAATTACTTGTGTGATGCGATTGCCGCAGGTGTGGGATGTGTGTGATGTGAGCCTTTTTCTTTCACATTCTGAAGTCGCTGGGCTTGGCACCCAAGTTGTTTTGCACATAGCGAGTGAAATGAGACATCGACGAGAAACCAAACATGTCGCTGATGCGTGCGATCGACAGCGAGCGGTCACGAAGCAGCCTGCTGATGTCGAGCGCCGCGTAACGCGTTATCCAATAGTTGGCAGGCATACCGCTCACTTTCTTCGACACCTCGCTCAGATATTTGGCCGTAACGCACAGCTTGTCGGCATAGTAACCTATCTCGCGGTTTTGCCTGAAATCGCCTCGCTCAAGCAGCTCAATAAAGTCGCTCATGAGCTGATGATACTGCGAGCTAATCTTGTCAACGCCATAGAGCTTGGCATGAAAGTCAAAGAAATCGATGATCATACATTCCACAGCATTGGCAAGCGCATCGCGCCTAAAGCAATGATCGGTCTGGCTTAATCGTCGCTTCACGTTGTCGAAGTTCATTTGGCACACCTGCTGCTGGTCGGCGGTGAGCCTCATGACCGGATTTTCAAAGAGAGCCAGGTGACCTCTCATCCCGTAGTTGCTTGGCGGTGTAGATATCTCGATAAATTCCTGCGTTACATATATCATGTCGATGGCAAAATCGTCGCTCTGATGCACGTTCTCGACCAGGTCGCCACGCCGTGCAAAAATCACGCAATCGCCGGTTTGCATGGTGTAATGTTTGTTGTTGTGATCAAAGGCGCAGTGCCCGCCACGGCAGTAACCGTGACTGATGTAACCTGCAAATCGCTCATCACCCACGTGGCGCAACGTGTTGTCTAATATAATGTGTTGAACCGACTCCATAGTGTGGCAAAGTTACAAAATAATTCATTAATTGTGATAATTTGTTGCAAAATTATTATTATTTACGTTTTTGGTAAATTGCTCCGAAATATATGCAAGACACAAATGAAATGGTGGTTGTAATTTTGCACTGTCAAAGAAATATTAATCCTAAAAACAATAAATTATGAGACATCGTTTTTTAACACTGATAGCCATGACACTCGCTATCGTTACAACAGCTTGTGGGCAAACCGTGCCGAGTCAAAGAGAAAAACACACTGACAATAAAGGACAGAGCCAGCGAAAAGCCCTCGTGGTTTTCTTCTCGCATGCCGGCGACAACTATGCCGTGGGTAACATCAAGGTGGGCAACACCAAGGTGGTTGCTGATTACATAACCGAGATCACAGGTGCCGACCAGTTCGAGATCAAGACTTCAAAATATGATGGCATGGCCTACAAGCCATTGTGCGACCTCGCCCGGGAGGAGAAAACAAAAGGTGAGCTCCCTGAGTATGAAGGTAGCATCGACCTGTCGGGTTATGAGATCGTCTATGTGGGAGGTCCAGTGTGGTGGGGCACCTATCCACAAGTGATGTTCTCCTTCTTCAAGAACAACGACATTTTGGGCAGCAAGACCATCATTCCATTCACCACACACGAGGGTAGCGGCCTGGGCAGTTGTGTGGAAGACCTCAAGCAGCTTTTCCCGAAAGCTACCTTCAAGGAAGCCTTCTCAATCTATGGTCACGACGTGCGTGACGGCAAGAGTGATGTTGAGAAATGGCTTAAGAAAGTTAACAATTAAGATTATTAACTAACAAATAAACAACAAAATATGGATTTCAGAATGCAAGACCGCATGGAGTTGAAGGCGTTAGTAGACTTCTATGCAACCGAGAGTGACAAGAATAATCAGGACTGCTATGTCGAGATTTTCCGCCCCGACATTAAGCTCGATGTGTACTTTGGCGACAAGCTGGGGATGCAGGCTCGTGACGTGCACGATATGATCAAGCAGTACAAAGCTTTTGGAGCCGCAAAGGTGTCGTTTCACATGAATGGACAGCAGAGCGTTGACTTCGTTGATGCGACTCATGCTAACGGCACTTGCTATGCACTTGCGACCCTCGTTACCGAGCAGGATGGCAAGGACGTGCTCACTGTGCATGCGGTGCGCTACTATGACAAATATGTGAAAATTGACGGTCGCTGGTGGATTGCCGAGCGTGAGCAACACTTTGAGTGGACAACCCAGCCCCAAATCTGATTTTTCTTAAAGTATAATACTAAATTTCCTATAACTATCAGAATTATGGCAAAGACTTTAATAGCTTATTACTCTCGACGAGGCGAGAACTATGTGAACGGCAGCATCGTCAGTCTGCCAAAAGGAAACACCGAGGTGGTAGTTGAGAAAATCAAGGCATTACTTCCTGATGCCGACGTGTTTCACATCGACACATTACGTGAGTATTCCAAGTCCTATATGACTTGCATCGAGGAGGCCAAGCAGGAGCTACGTGAAAAAGCACGTCCCGAGCTCAAGGAGAACCTTGCCAGCATCGACGACTATGACACCATCATACTGGGTTACCCCAACTGGTGGGGAACCATGCCCATGGTGTGCTACACCTTCCTCGAGTCACATGACTTCACCGGCAAACGCATCATCCCATTCTGTACCAACGAGGGCAGTGGCATGGGGTCGAGCGTACGCTTTATCAAGAGCCTGTGCCCTGGCAGCGATGTCATGGCAGGAGTCTCGATACATGGCGCTGAAGCTGCACATGCCGATGTGCATGCAGAGCGCATAGCACAGATGGCCAGGTGAAAAAATGCTCTGATTTTTTTTATTTTTATATATCAATGGGCAATTTGGGTAACTCCTTGATTGCCTGTTATGCTTTACTTTTGCAACAGAGAAATAACATATAGACAATGAAACAAGTAGTAATTTTAGTGGGGGCGGGAAGCATAGGACTGGCGATTGCTCGCCGAGTGTCGGCAGGAAAGCATCTGGTGATTGCCGACTATAGCATCGACAATGCCCAACGGGCAGCTGCCACGCTTGAGAACGCTGGATTTGAGTGCTCAATCATTAAGTGTGATCTGGGCTCAAGAAACGATATACTGCGGTTGGTGGAATTTGCCACCAGCAAGGGTGCAGTTATGAACCTGATTAATGCCGCTGGCGTGTCGCCATCGCAGGCACCGGTGGAGCGTATCTTGCAGGTCGACCTTTATGGGACCAGTGTCTTGCTCCACGAGGTGGGCAAAGTGATAGCGCCAGGTGGCAGCGGCGTGATTATTTCGTCGCAGAGCGGGCACCGATTGCCAGCATTGACTCAGGAACAGAACGAGGCACTTGCCACCACGCCGTGTGAGCAGTTGCTCGATTTGCCATTTCTCAAGGCTATTGACGACACCCTTAAGGCCTATCAGTTTTCTAAACGTTGCAATGTGCTCAGAGTGATGGGCGAGGCTACTTGCTGGGGCAAGCGACAAGCCACCATTAACTCCATCAGTCCAGGAATCATCATCACACCGCTTGCCAACGACGAGCTGCATGGCCCACGCAAGGATGGCTATCTGAAGATGATCGGGGGCATGCCAGCACAACGCGCCGGCACTCCCGATGAGGTGGGCGACCTTGCAGAGTTTCTCATGTCGAGTCGTGGGCGCTTTATCTCAGGTTCAGATTTTTTGATTGACGGCGGTTGCACAGCCAGCTATTGGTATGGCGACCTGCAATATTTGAAATCAACACATTAATTCTCTGAAATGCTGAAGAAGGATTGCAAACGATGCGCGTGCTGGGTCGCAACATGGCTTTTCTTATTAATGCAATTAGCGCTGAGCGCCAGCGTTCAGGCCTGCCACGGGTTGAACCCAAGCGAATCGCAACAAATTTTATCAGATAACAACAACACAGTCATGACCGACAATCAACTTATTGAAGGCTTATACAAACGCATGTGCCAGGCAATGATTGACAAAGACACTGCCACGCTCAACGAGATTCATGCGCCAGAGTTTGTTCTCATACACATGACTGGCATGCGTCAGTCCAAGCAAGACTACGTCAGAGCCATTGCCGACGGAACTCTCAACTACTTCTCGGCCACTCATGATAGCATACGCATTGACGTGGATGGCGACCAGGCAACCATGATCGGGCGCAGTAGGGTAGAGGCTGCCGTGTTTGGCGGTGGCAGGCACACATGGCCTTTGCAGCTCGCATTACACCTTGTCAGGCGCGAAGGTCGCTGGTTGTTGCTCGATAGCCGAGCAAGCACCTATTAAATGTGGTTTTGTTTTGCGGTTTTCTTGCATAAAAATAAAAAAGTTTTTAATTTTGCAAAAGAAAAAAACGTTTGGCATATTTGCCTTTAACATAAAACAAAATCGCAAGCTATGAAAAGATTTCTATTGCTTTTTACTGCAGTAATTACTCTATTTGTTAGTGCACAGGCGCAGTGGTGGTGGAATCCTAATTACCCACCCGACGATGAAACGGTTCAGCTCACTAAAACCAACCTGCCCATTGTGTGGCTCGATGTGGATGGAGCAACCATCGACCGCGAAGAGCGCATCACGGCGCGCATGAAAATCATCTACAACGGCGATGGTAATCTAAACTATGCCGACACAGTGGCACACCCTGGCCAGACTGTTGACTACCAGGGCTATGTGGCTTTGAAATATCGTGGCAACTCATCGTTCTCAAGCAGTGACAAGAAGCCTTACTCGTTTCGTCCGCTCAATGCACCGCTCGAAGACGGTGGCACAAAGCAGAAGGTGAAAATTCTGGGGATGGGCAAGGATAACAACTGGGCGCTGCTCGCTCCCTACAGCGACAAGAGCATGATGCGCGACTTGCTCACTTTTGAGCTTGCGAGGCCATGGATGGAATTCGCCCCAACAGGCAAATATTGTGAGCTCTTCCTCGATGGCATTTACTACGGCATCTACATCATGTGCGAGTTGCCCACCAAGGGCAAGCAGCGCCTCAATCTTGACGACCCAGGTGAGGCTGGCGACGAGCTCACTGGAGGCTACCTGCTCGAAGTGGACCGCACCGATGAACCCACCTACACCTCGAAATATCACCCTGTCAACTCAATGGGTAGTTGGCTTAACAATCAGTACATCAACTATCAGTTCAAAGAGCCAGAATATGAAGAGCTTACCGATGCACAGTACAACTACATCACAAGTCAAGTCGACAAGATGGAAGATGCCTTGAATTCAGCCAACTATACCGACCCCGATGAGGGTTACCGCAAGTGGATGGACGTGATGTCATTTGTCGACTTCCAGATTGCCCAGGAGCTGGCGCACAATGTGGACGGCTATCGCCTCAGCTCTAAGATCTACAAGCGGCGCGACAGTCAGGACCCACGCTTCAAGATGGTGCTCTGGGATTTCAATATCGCCTTTGGCAACAGCGATTACTATAATGGCTGGTATACTAACACGTGGGTCTATCAAGGAAATGATGTCTTGAACTGGAACGGCGACACACAGCTGGTGCCATTCTGGTGGTACAAACTTAATAAAGACCCTTATTATGTGAACTTGCTCAAGAGCCGATGGGCACAATGCCGACGTGCCAACATGCGCGAGGACCGCATCATTGCCACTATCGACTCGATGGCAACGCAACTTACCGCTGAGGGTGCCATGGACCGCAACAGCCAGGCTTGGCCCAGGTGGGGACAGTATGTGTGGCCCAACCATTACATTGCACAGAACTTCCAGGACGAGGTGTCTTACCTCAAGAGCTGGATTCACGACCGACTCGCATGGATGGATCAGAAACTCGGCTTTGACCCCAATGCTGTGGTGCCCGGCGACGTGAACTGCGATGGCGATGTGACCTCGGCCGACATCACTGCACTCTATAACTTCCTGCTCAGTGGCGACACAACCTATTTCGAAACCAGCGATGTGGATGGCGATGGCCAGGTGACCAGTGGCGACGTGACATTCATCTACAACATCCTGATGCAGTAGCTACTGCCTTATTGATGTTTGGATTATAAAAGAATGATAATATGCAAAAAGAGCTCATCAAGTGACGTCACTTGATGAGCGCTTTCTCCTGCAATTGCAGGATGGGTTAAGGCTGTCAAACCTTTGTCATATATCACCATTCGCAATCAAAATTCTGTTGTCTGTTGTCAGTCGTCAAAGGTGAAGCCATTGCCATTCCATTCAAGCTCGCAGTCATTTTGGAATTGCTTGGGAATAGCGTTTGGGTCGGCCATGCGGCACTTGATGTCCTTGCCGTTGCGTGGCAACTGGTAGAATGGTTGATACTTGTTAGAGTCCTCATTCTTTGCACTGCGCACCATGTCGATGGTAGCCTTGTCGGCCCTCTCGCGGTCGACAAGGTCGATTGGAGCAGGAGTGTGGTCGAATGGAGCGTCGATGAGTGTCATCGTCTTTGTCTTGACGTTATAGCGGTAGAAGATGAGGATGCTCTCGTCCATCCCAATCGAGTTGCTGATGTTGTTGACAGCTACAATTTTCTCGTTCTTGTTGTCGCAGTTCCAATAGCACATCTCAATGGTCTCTTTCATGCCGTTGGATTGCTGAGTGAACATTAAATAACCGTTCTTAACATCGACAATGCTTTGGGAATTGCCATTCTTGTAGTTGCCCTTGCTCCAAGCGGCAAGAGCAATGCGCTCCATGGTGCCACTCTGGCATGGAGAGCAATAGGCTCGTGCAAAGTCTTTAATGCCGACTTTGCCGCCTTGAATCTTTACAGGTAGCGAAGTTTCTTGGGCATGGCACATGGCAGGTAACATGAGCATAGCCATCGCCAAAATCAGTGAGTGAGTTAAGTTTTTCATAAATAATAAGTTTAATTGATTTTATGAATGTATTTCATTTGCTTTAGTGACTGCAAAAGTGGCTCTTGGTTTAACTGCTTGGTTAAAAAATGCTCCTTGCGTGCGTGCGCGTGCAATAAAGACGGCTTGTGTTGCGTTTTATTTTTAAGGCATACTGGGCACTCAAGGTGATGGCCAGAGTGCCACAAGTTCAGTAATATGAGGAAAATAATTTACATTATAATGGCAGTGGTGATAGCTGCCACTGCAGTGCAGCTCTCGTCGTGCAAGACCGCCAAGATGAAGGATGCCGACGAGAAATATGAGCGCGGCGAGTATAATGCCGCTGCCGAGACTTATCGCAAAATCTACAACAAACTGCGGCGCAAGGAAGACCGCTTCCAGCGCGGTGAGGTGGCCTTCATGCTGGGTGAGTGCTACAGGCACCTGAACCAGAGCTCAAGGGCTGCCGCAGCCTACCAAAACGCGCAACGCTATGAATGGGAAGACAGCACGATTCCCTTCTATCTGGCGCAGATGCAGCAGATGGAGGGGCAGTATGCCTTTGCCGAGCGCAACTATAAAGCCTATCTCGACACTGCGCCTGGCAACTGGCTCACCATCGAGGGCATCAGGGCATGCCAGAATGCTGTGAAATGGAGAGACCAGGGGTCGCGCTACATTGTCAAGCCGGCCAAACTCTTCAACTCTCGCCGTGCCGACTTCTGCCCAATGTTTCTCGACAGCAAGAACGAGGTGCTCTATTTCACCTCGTCGCGTGAGAAGGCAACTGGCACCCTCAAGAGCGAGATAACGGGAACCAAAAATTGCGACGTCTTCTTCTCTAAGAAGGACGATAAAGGCAAGTGGAGCAATCCTGAGCTGGCCGAGGGAGAACTCAACACCGAGTTCGACGAGGGCATAACGGCATTTACCCCCGATGGCATGACAATGTTCTTTGCCAAGGCTTTGCGCAAGACCGATGCTCCAACGAGCGTAGAGATTTACAAAGCCAGCCGCAGCGAGGCCAGGTGGAGTGGGGCAGCGAAGTTTGAGATCACGGCCGATACCCTCTCGGCCTACAACGACCCTGCGGTGAGCCCCGACGGCAAGTGGCTCTATTTCTCAAGCGACATGCCAGGAGGGCAGGGCGGCAAAGACCTGTGGCGTGTGATGATTAGCGATGGTCACGGCACACTCGAGAATCTTGGAGATAAAATCAACACTCCTGGCGACGAGCGATTCCCCTATGTGCGCGACGATAGCACGCTCTACTTCTCGAGCAATGGTCATGCCGGACTGGGCGGCCTTGACCTGTTCAGGGCTCGGCTGCAACCGTCGGGACGCTGGTATGTTGAGAACATGGGTGCTCCCATGAACAGCAGCGGCGACGACTTTGGCATCACCTTTGAGAGCGAGGGCGAGCGAGGCTTTTTCTCGAGTAACCGCAAGGATGCACGTGGCTATGACCACATCTATAGCTTTGAGAAGCCCGACCTCAAGATATGGATTTCGGGATATGTTCTCGACAAAGACGAGGAACCAGTGCCCAACGCTATTATCCGAATCGTGGGCAACGATGGCAGCAACCAGAAAGCTGTGGCTAAGCCCGATGGCTCGTTCCGCTTCGACCTGCAGCGCGGAGTGAGCTATGTGATGCTTGCCGGAGCCAACGGCTACCTCAATGGCAAGCAGGAGTTTACCAGCGATATCGAGGAAGCCGATGCCGAGTATGGCGTCGACTTTATCCTCGCTGCAATGACCAAGCCTCAGGTGATAGAGAACATATTCTACGACTATGACAAGGCAACTCTGAGGCCAGAGTCGAAGGCTGCACTCGACAGCATGGTTCAGGTGATGAACGATAATCCCTATATCACGATAGAAATGGCGTCGCACACCGACCGCGTGGGTGGCGACGAGTATAACCTCAAGCTCAGTGACCGACGTGCAAAGAGTGTGGTCGACTATCTCATTGCCAATGGTGTGGACAGTGCACGACTGCAATTTCACGGATATGGAAGGTCAAGACCCAAGGTGGTGACCAAGCGCATTGCACGCCTTTATCCGCAGTTCAATGAGGGCGACACGCTCAACGAGGCTTATGTCATGGCGCTGTCGAAGGAAGACCGCGCAGCAGCCGACCAAATAAACCGACGCACGGAGTTCCAGGTACTTACTACTAATTATTATCGTACCTTCGACAGCTCTATTGTCGAGCCGGGACAAGGCGAAGAAGCCGACTCTACATCGACAGGCGATTCTGGTACTGCTAAACTTGAAGGTGAAAAGAATGACGATAGACAGGGTGGTGCCGGCAGCACTGTGACGCAAAAAGAGATTGAGAAAATGCAGAAAATGCAAGAAGAGCTTGATCGCCAAAAGGAATTAGATCCCGACAACAAGTATGGAGGCAAGGAACCTCCAGCGCCGCAAAATGGTGATAAGCTGGGCGGTGCTCAAGGCCGTGGCTTAGGTTCTGGCACAGGTGGCGGTTCAGGCTCAGGTACTGGTGGAAGCACTCGTACCGGCACTGGCACTGGTGGTGGAACCGGCACTGGCGGTGGCAACAACGGCAGTGGCACTGCCACTAAGCGGCCAGGAGCAGGCGGCACCCAAAACACAAGAAAATAACAGAAATCAACAATTAGGATATTTACAATTAGTAATATGTTTTCAGGAATAGTAGAAGAGGCTGCACGCGTAGTGTTGCTTGAGAGAGAAGATGGCAACTTGCACATCACGTTGAAGTGCAGCTTTGTTGAAGAGCTGAAAATCGACCAAAGTGTGTCGCACAATGGTGTGTGCCTCACTGTGGTGAAATTGCCAGGTGATGGCACCTATACCGTCACTGCCATCCAGGAGACGCTCGATCGTAGCAATTTGGGCCTGCTCAAAGTGGGCGATGAGGTAAACGTGGAGCGAAGCATGCTCATGAACGGACGCCTCGACGGGCACATTGTGCAAGGCCATGTTGACCAGACTGCCACATGCACCAGTGTGCGTGAGGCCGACGGCAGCTGGTATTACACCTTCCACTACGATGTGGATCCAGCCATGGCACGCAAGGGCTATGTCACCGTCGAGAAGGGAAGCATAACTGTGAATGGCACCAGCCTCACGGTGTGCAACAGTGAACGCAACAGCTTTGAGGTTGCCATCATCCCCTACACCCACGAGCTCACCAACTTTCATAATATAGTGGAGGGCACAGTAGTAAATCTTGAGTTCGACATCATTGGCAAGTACCTTGCTCGCCTCATGGAATTCTCTAATTGAGACGAAACCATTAGTTGAGCAAATATTTATCTTAGTGACATCTTTTAATGAAAACTATAGGCATCATAAGCGACACGCATTGCTACTGGGATGACCGGTATCGTGAGCACTTTGCCGACTGCGACGAGATATGGCATGCTGGCGACATTGGCAACGAGGCTCTTATCGACATGATCGAGGCGATAGGGCCACAGCTTAGGGCCGTGTGGGGCAATGCTGACGGACAAGACCTGCGGCGTCGGTTTAACGAAACCGAGATATTCACCATTGAGGGGGTGAAGGTGATGATGACGCACATTGGTGGCTATCCCGGTCGTTATGCTCCAGGAATCAAATCGCGACTCGACCTGGTGCAACCAAAACTCTTCGTTTGCGGGCACAGTCACATTTTAAAGGTAATCCCCGACCGCAGCTTGGGTGTGCTCACCATCAATCCTGGTGCTGCTGGCCGCCAGGGTTGGCAGAAGGTAAGAACGCTAATTCGCCTTACTCTCGATGCTGGCACGGTCACAGGTTGTCAGGTAATTGAACTTGCCGACGATCGCACTAACCCCCAAGGACGCATAGTGGAGTGACACTATTGTGCTTATAGAACCTTAACAAGCAACACAGAGAACTCAAAAATTATGAGAAAGAAATTAAAGATTTGGATCGAGGCTATGCGGCTTCGCACACTGCCAGTGTCGCTTAGCGGAGTGCTGATGGCAATAGGCATTGCTGTGTGGCAAAACCACTTCAAGTGGATGCCCGCAGTGCTCTGCTTGGTGTTTGCACTGCTGGCACAGGTGGTGTCGAACTTTGCAAACGAATATTATGACTTTAAGCACGGGGCCGACAAGAAGGGCCGTGTGGGTCCCCGTCGCGGTGTTACCGAGGGCGATATCAAGCCAGTGACGCTGCGCAATGCCACCTATGCCACTCTGGCACTGGCTTGCGCGGTGGGGTGCGCACTCATTCCCTATGGCGGTTGGCAGCTTGTTCCTGTCGGAGTTCTGATTGCGGTGTTTGCTCTTGCCTACAGTGCCGGGCCTTATCCACTTTCTTATCATGGGTTGGGCGAACTCACGGTGTTTGTCTTCTATGGCATTGTGCCAGTGTTCTTCAGCTACTATGTGATTGCTGGCCGCATCGATGCCCTGGCAGTGCTGGGCGGCATCACAATAGGCTTCATGGGCGTGAATGTGCTGCTGGTGAACAACTATCGCGACATGGATGACGACATCGATGCTGGCAAGCGCACTGCAGTGGTGATTTTTGGTCGCAAACTTGCCGCTGTGGCCTATCTGTTCAATGGCTTCATGGCAATAGCCATGCTATCACCACTATGGCTCATAATCTATCTTAATAAAAACATGCCAGTGTGGACCTATGCTGTGCCTGCACTCTACTTGATGCTGCACGTTGTCACTTGGATTAAGCTCATGCGCCGCCAGGGTGCTGCTCTCAATCCCTTGCTTGGTGCCACGGCTCGCAACATGCTAATCTTCACAATCCTCATGCTGGTGGCATTTGTGATGTGATGAAGATGAGGGAAATGCAAAAATAATTCACGCCCAGTGCTCAATGATGAGTGCTGGGCGTGAATTGTTTTTACCAGTAGGGGGGCTAAGTGTGTCTAACGCTTGCGGTTTCGAACCGAGCGGGTAGCTCCCTGGTTGCTGCTTTGTGGCTTTGATTTTGCAGCAGGTTTCTTCTTGGGCTTTTGTGGCTTTTGCTCGCTGCTGCCTCGCTTGGAACGAGGCTTGCTGGCAGGTTTCTGTTCGGCTTGAGCAGGTGCTTCGTCGTCGATGTCCTCGCCTCGCTGCTCAGCTTCAAGACGTCGCTGCTCTTCAGCTTTAGCTTGCAGCTCTTCGCGCGAGGGAGCCCACAGGTTCTTGTCGAAGCGGTGCAGTCGCTCCTCGATAGAGTCTTGAGCATGCTTTAGGTCTTTGGGGTCGGGATAAAGCTCCATGAGCGAGAGGTTGCGCAAGTTCTTAACCTTGTAGATGTCTCCATGATACATGTTGAGCTTGAAGAAATCGTCAAGGTTGTAGCGTGAGAGGTTGTTGTCATCGTCGGTGAACACATACTGCTGAGCGATGTAAGGCCTGATGTCGTTGAGCTTCACCCAGAACATTGGGAACTTGATGGGGTCGCCACCAAACTCATCCTGACGATGGAGCACAGGGCACAGAGCGTCGACACGGCACATCATCTTGTTGCTGCGAGTGTCGAACGACCATTTCTCGATGATGTAGTAGCTCAAAATCTCAAATCCTGGAATGTCGGCATCTTCGATGGCATACTTACGATGCTTCTCGGTGCTGCCTTTTGCCTCGCTATAGAGAATGTGGAAGCGGTCGAGCAGTTGGTCTACCTTGATTTTGTATTCATCGGTAAACATCTCGCGTCCGTCAAGGTACTCATAGACCGAAATTTGATCATTAGCAAGCAGTCGCATGATGATGAAGAACAGGCTTTGGCCGTCCTCGTTGGGCTCTGCTGGGTAGTAAAGTGCCGGATTTTTACCCTTGTTCAGGTCGAGCACTCGATACACTGTCTTTGTCCACTGCAGGTCGGCCTCGCTGGGCTCGTTCTGCTCGTAAAAAGCCTGTTGGCGTCCCGAGATTTGAGGACCAGTGTTGTTGTCCTTGTCACGTCGCTCTTGGCCGTCTCTGCGCACAACTTGTGCGCTGAGCCCTGACCAGGCTATAGCTAATGCCAATCCCAAGAATATAACTTTCAAGTATTTCATTATAATGAGTTTAAGATGTAACTAAACAATATCTTAATGCAGCTCTTGTGGCTGATATTAATTGACAATGACTTCAACGGGCGACAAGTCGCGAGTGATGCCGTCGGGGCCGCGAGCCTTGATGCGCGAGATGTAGAATCGCTTGCCGCGCTGCATGCGGCGGAAGCTGTTCTTCTGGCGCTCAGAGAAGCTGCTGCCTGCCGAGACCTCGGGGATGGCGTTGCCCATTGAGTCGAAGATTATAGTCTCGAAGCTCACTACTGTAAACTCGATGTTGAGCAGACCGTCGTCGATAGCGGCATGCAGGCCACTGGCCTCAAGCAATGTCCTCTTGGGGAACGGACGGCTGCCTTTGTATCGAGCCGCGTTGCCCTCGGCATCGCGATAGGCGATATAGGCCGTTGGGTCGGGCAGTTTTCTCACCTTGAACGATGTAGAGCCCACATTGGTTCTCGCGCCGTCCATCTCAACCGTTACTGTGATGACGCACTCGGCACCCACTTGAGTGGGATGAGCAATCCAGCCATCGCCACTCTTGACGAGCGAGCCATTGGTCATTGTGGCGCTCACTGTGCCGTCGCCAATTCCTGGCACCGATATCGACACGGGGTTGTCGATTCCGGCATAGAATACATTCATCATGGTCGCACTCACGGTGGCGATGGGGTCGATGACGGTGTAGCTCGACTTGAAGTCGCGCTTGTAGACTTGTCCGTCTTGTCCAATGACCTCGATGTAGCCCGAGTAGTCGAATGTGCCCGAGCGGCTTGTCCCCACCTCGTAAATGCCCTCGCGGTTGTTGAGTCGAGCTCCGTTAACATAGACGATGGGTCGCTGTGTGGAGTCGATGGCGGCGAGCACGATTTGCGATTTATACTTTGAGCCTCGCATTACCACTCTTGATTGTGGAATGACGAAGGCGTTAATCCAGTTCACTTTGAGCTCGCTAAGGTCGGCGTTGGTCAGTGCGAGCAGGTGGCTCAGCACCTCGCCTTCGGCAAACCTCACGTCGTTTTGTAGCTTAGTGAGCAATGAGATGGCTGCAACGGCAGGCATGTTCTCAAAGAGCGACTCCTCCCATGTTTTGTTGGTGATTTCGCCCTTCACTTTGAAAGGTTCGGTCGAGAGAGCCGACTCCAGGTTGCGACGCTTGTCGGGGTCTTCAAGAAACTTGGTCATGTAGTTCTTGAACTGATTGATGCGCAGCCTCAAGTCCATTCCTCGTCTTGTCTCGGGCGAGAGCATTACCACACTCGATGCACTCAGGTTGTCGCGGTTCACGATGTTGTTTACGTCACCTTTAGGTCCATCGGCTTCTTTGATGATGAGAGTCTTGAGGGTGTCGATATAGAAGTAGAGGCTGTCGGTAGCATTTCTCACCTCATTGCCCGAGTTGAGTAGCGGCAGCCCGTTTTTAGGGTCTTTGTTGTAGAAAGCCTGGAGTTGAGCCATCATCTGCATGTTGCGCGCTGTGATGGTGCGGTTAGAGCGCTTGAGGCCTTCCTCAACCTGGCTGAAACCGTTCAGTACATCGTTCGACACATTGAGCGCAAGCATGGCCGTCAAGACGATATACATGAGGTTTATCATCTTCTGACGTGGCGACATCTTCGCCAGTGACTGATTTTTTCCAGTTGCCATTATCTAAGTTGTGTGGGATGTGAGTGTGTGTGAATTATTCTTCGTAGTTGTTGTTGCTATAGTCGTCGTAGCTGTCATCAACTTGCTGCTGTGCAGGGGTGGCTGTGTCGCTCATCCCGGCCATCATGTTGCCGGCCATGGGGTTATACATGTTAACTGTCATGGCCTTGATCATCTTCTCATAGACGCTATTGAGTTGCTTCATGTAGCGAGCCATCTTCTCGGTCTCGTCGCAATAGTGAGCGCTCTCGGCAGCCGATTTCTCATACATGTCGCGAATGTCCTTCAGCCCGCGGTTCACACGATCGATGCTTTCGAGCTGCGACGAGATGCTCTTGAGCTGAATCTCATAGATGGTGTTCAGGCCGCCCACATTGCGGTTAAGAGCTTCCATCTGCTCGATGTAGCCAGTGGTGTTTTGGGTGATATTCTCGCTGTTGCTTGTTATTGCCTCATAACTCGAGAGAAGAGTTTGCTGTACATTATTGAGTGCGGTAGTGGTCTCGCTCAGTCGCTGCATTTGCTCGCTGATGGCACTCATCTGGCTGAGATACTGCTGGGTGGCATCGGTTAGCTCGGCCATCTTCGAGAGCTGGTCGCTTGCCGAGTTCATCTTGGCAATGCTGTCGCTCAGCGATTGTGTCTCTTCCTCGCTCAGCTGAATGCCTTGTGGCAGGCCCATAACGGCTTTCACTTCTTGTGAACTCATGGCAGCGATGGCAGCTGCTACCTCGGGGCTTGCAACCACTGTGGTGCCGTCGGCAGGAAGCTCTCCGGCGCTTATTGAAGGCACAGGAGGAGCGATGACGATGGGGCCTGCTTCGCCAGCTGCTGCTGAGCCCTCGCCAGTAGTTGTTTCACCTGCTGCTGTTGATGCAGCGGTGATGTCGCCGTTGATGGTCACATTGCCAGTGGTTGTTGCTGCTCCACCAGTGAATGGTGGTCGGTCGTCGGGGTCGGCAGTGTCGAGAACAGGGAACACGTCTTCCCAGTGATATTCCTTCTCGGGGCGCTCAAAGGCAGTGATGATAAACATCAGCACCTCGGTGCCCATACCGATGATGAGCAGCAGGTCGCCTTGAGGCAAGTGCAGGATTTTGAACAGAGCACCCCAAATAACGATTGCAGCACCAATACTATAGGCAAAGTTGAAAAAACGCTGGGTGACCATCTGCCTTTTTCTCTTGCGCTGTATCTTTGTAGTTCTTTTATCGGTAGCCATGTTAATATTTTGCTTTAATAGTTTTCAAATTTTTATGGTGAACAAGGTTTAGTCGCAACAGTTGTTCTTGCGCTTCGACTTGGTGAATCCCACCTTTGTGCGAACGCATCGGAACCCTATGTAGGAGCGCTGCTCGTTCTGGTATTCCCACATGCGAATGTCGCTGCGTATGTTGTGTGCCACATCTTTCCACGAGCCGCCTCTGACAATCTTGCGCGACATTTTGTAGGGGTCTTCTTTGGCCACATAGTAGCGATACTCAGGGTTGAGGTCGTTGGTCATGCGGTCGATGCTCTCGGTGTAGCTCGTTGATGTCCACTCGCTCACGTTGCCAGCCATGTCAAAGAGTCCGTTGTCGTTGGGCTCATAGGTGCCAACTGGCGAGGTTATGATGCTTCCGTCTCGCACATAGTTGCCTTCGTTGGGTTTAAAGTTGGCATAGAAGCACCCTTCGTCCTCAGTTAGCGGCAAACTGCCGTCCCACGGGTAGATGTTTTCGTTTTTACCTGCACGAGCGGCATATTCCCACTCAGCCTCGGTGGGCAGACGGAATGGTTCGATGTAGACTCCTTCCTTGCCCAGCGACTTCTTCAAGAACTCGGTGCGCCAGTGGCAGAATGCGTTGGCTTGTTCCCAGCTCACGCCCACCACGGGGTGGTTGTTGTAGTTGCCGTTGGCAAAATACATTCTCACGTAGGGCTCGTTATAGCTATTCTCAAAGTCGTTGATCCAGCAGGTGGTGTCGGGGAATATGTTTACTATATAGGTGTTCAGGAAGTCGTAGTCGCTCTGCAAGGTGCGAGTGATTGTCTGACGGATGATGCGGCCGTCGTCGTCGACAAATGCGGTGTCCTTGCTGATGATGGGGTTGGTGGTGGGCACGGCATGGTCGGTGTTGTAGTCACGACGCTCTGGCTCAAAGCGGTTGCGACGCTTGGCAGCCTCGGTGAGGTTATACACCTCGTAGCGGTAGTTCATCTGCCTGGGGTCGAGCTCTTTGCGGCCAGTGATGGGATTGGTGCGATAAACGCTCTCGATAGCCCTCTCTTCATCTTCGCTGGGGTTCTTCCATGGAATGGAACGGCTCCAGTTCAGGTGTGGAGTAATGGGGTTTCCATCTTTGTCTTCCTCAATTTTGAACTCTTCGTTGCCTCCGTAGGCAGGGTCGGCGAGGCGCTCACGGATGATGGAATCTCTCACCCAGTATACAAACTGCTTGTACTTGCTGTTGGTGACTTCGTTCTCATCCATCCAAAAGGCGTCGACGCTCACGCCGCGGGCCGTGGAGTCAATGCCCCACAGCGAATCGCGCTGGGCAGGTCCCTCCTTCATCGAGCCGCAGTCAATGAGAACCATTCCGTAGGGTGTGGGCTCGCTGTAGTAGATTGCTCCCACTCCAGTCACTTCACCGCCGCCGCTGTTGACACTCTTGCGAATACCACTGCAAGAGGCTAATGCTAAAGTCGCTAAAATAAAGATCAATAACTTTTTCATTATATTCTATAGAATTGTTATCTTTTTTTATGTTCAAACCCTAAAAAAGCCTTTGTGAGCAGGCACAATAGCTGTTACATTATCCTGATGCTCTTGTGCTTGTTCCTGTTCACCTCGCCCAAGTTGAGCTTCACATTGTAGTTCAAGAACAACTCGTGGCTACCGTGTGTGGCCTTGCTGATAGCCGAGATGGGGTAGTCGTAGGCATAGCCAATGAAGAAATTCTTAAACTCGGCACCAATCATGGCACTAACAGCATCTTTGTGACGATAAGCAACACCTCCCGAAAGGAACTTGTTGTACCGTACACGTGCTGTTGCCTCAAATTGCCAAAACTTAGTATCGGT
The DNA here is from genome assembly GCA_946186575.1 of uncultured Prevotellaceae bacterium. GTDB lineage: Bacteria > Bacteroidota > Bacteroidia > Bacteroidales > Muribaculaceae > Sodaliphilus. Next base: position 55,918 of record CAMHNO010000005.1, on the reverse strand, counting down.
CTTGACAAGGACTGAAGGCTGTATTTCAAATAACGTGTTTTTTACTGGAATATTGCTACCTCCCATGAAATAAAAGTAGCGGCCGGTGTTAAATTGATACAAATCTTCCTCGTTTTCTCCGGCTTTCAGGTTGATGGTTGGCGATGTGACATGGGTGGCCGAGATGGCTGCCCAGAACCACTTGTGAGTGAACGACACGCCAGCGGCCACATCGAGGGCACGGCCGTTGACCACGCCCTTGGGGATGGCGTCGTCGGCACTTGTGTGGGCCTGGTCGTTCTCAGGCATTCTGATGCTGTCGCCCTTGAACGATTGGTTGAGCAATCCTGCCTGGATGCCCACGCTCAGCGTGCCGCCCAGCATTTTCTTTTTCCATGCAAGTTGTGCGGCAATGGTCTGAGTACTGAACAAACCCACGCTTTCTTGCTGCAGCATAAGTCCTGTTCCCCATCTCTTGCCCAAAAACTTGAATGGCATGTCGGCCATGGCCAGAAAGTTCATGGGAGCATGCTTGATTCCTATCCACTGCAGCTTGCTGCCGGCTGTGATGTGGATGAAATCAACCTTGCCTATCTCGGCTGGGTTATAGTAGGATGGCAGAGCCCAGTATTGCGTGAGCTGAGCGTCGATTTGTGCTTTGGCTTCGTGTGGGAGCATTGCCACCACAAGAAACGTCCACATTGCCAGTGAGAAGATATGTATTTTGAGCTTGTGCATTACTTGTTTTATTCAAAATAGAAAGTGACAACCACCATGTTGTTTTTAACTTTGCTGATGCTCTTGGTGAAAACCTCCATCGCTGGGTTGTCTTGGAGGTCGGGACGGTTGGTCTCGAGCAGGTTCTTAAGACCGAAGCAGAATTTCACCTCGGGGCAGAGCTTGAAGAAAGGGAGGTATATGTCGCAACCCATGCCCACCGTGAGCATCACGTCAAAGTCCTTGAGGCGCAACTGCTCGGGGCGTTCCTTGCTAAGGTCGTAGACTGCCATGGCACCTCCAGTGAGGTAGGGTCTCACGTTGTGGAATCGCCTGGACGAGAATTTCAGGTCAATAGGCACCACTATGTAGGTGGCTTTTACGTTCTGGCTCTGCTTGAAGATTGAGGGCTCGAGAGCATCGGCTGGTGGAGTGGCATTATAGTACTTTACCACTTTGTTGCCAAAGTACATACCTGGTGAGAACCTCAAGTTCAGATGGTTAGATATTCGCAAATCGGCAAGCACATTCACACTGAAACCAGGAGAATGGTTGGGCACCGAAGCAAACCATGACTGACCATCGTCGCTCACATAACCATTGTTGGTGATGAGCAGGTCTTGGAAATTGGCACCTACCGAGAAGCCATAATGTATGCGCTTCATGTCGGCATACTGGCGGTTCAAGATTTTGTCGTTGTCTTGAGCTACTGTAGTCGATGCCCAAATGAGGAGAACTAAAAATACTATATGGCGATAGTTGTGAATACTCATTATAACATTAATAACGAAATTTTGTCGCTGTTATTGCAATATTTTGTGTTTTTGAATATCCAAAAAATAAATTAAGGCCGCATGATGCACATTTTGTCCAAGTTGGATTGTGCCGAACACAAAACATCCTGGCTCGCGTCAGATAGTGGAGCCAGGATGATGTAGCGATGTTGACGATAGAGGAATTATTTGTGTTGATGCTTGCGGTGGGGGAAGCCTCGCAGCACTATGCCCAGGGTCCAGCGGTTCTTGATTTCGGGTCCCCAGCCGGTTTTCATCACGCTCTGTGGCGCGTAGCGGAAGTACATGCCCAGACCACCCCAGCTTAGCATTGCGATGCCGTCGAACGAGATCTTGCGCTGGTTGAGGCCGCGAGTGGTCTCGCTGAAGTCGCTCTTGCCCATGCGGTAGGAGTTCTTGTAGTCGGCAAAGAAGTTCCAGTTCATCACTGCTCCCACTGCCACGTTCCAGTTCTTGCCCAGCGACTGGTTAAACATCAGTGGGAACTGCATTGAGCGCACGAGCAGGGTGGTGCGATGCTTGTCGTGTTGCTCGTCAAGCTTATTGTAACCAAGCACTCCATCTTCATCGCGACTCCAGAAGTAGGGCTTCTCAAGACCATAGCGATGCCAGTTGAAACCGATGCCGAGCGACACTCGCGAGCGGCCCTGGTTGAACACTCGGGCCAGAGCCACGAGGTTGAGGATGCCAATCTCGCTCATCGACTTTTTAACGCAATCACGGTCGCCATCGGCAACACTATGACGCCCCCAGCCAAACATGAGGTCGCTGGTGAACACTTCCCAGTGTGGCACCTTGTAGGTGCTGTCATACCTTGAAAATGGGTGACGGAACCTCATGTGTCCGCTCTCGCTCTCTTGTGCATAGAGGCGGTTGTCGGTGTCGGTAGTGATTTTATACTCATACTGATAATCCTTGTCATCGTTGCTCCCGTCCACTTTCAGTTTTACCTCGCCTTCACCCTTGGTGATGGTGACTTTGTTGGGATTGTTAATGACTTTAACTGTGTCGCTTGATTCAGCGCCACTCATGCAGGGTGCTGCAATTGCTGCGGCAAGCAGCAGTAAGTAAGTTTTTTTCATCTTATTTATGAATTAAATTATACAACATATAACGTTAATTACTGTTCATTATTGTCAGGACGGTACTCCAGGATGTCGCCTGGTGTGCAGTCGAGTGCTCGGCAAATGGCGTCGAGGGTCGAGAGGCGCACGGCTCGGGCTTTGCCGTTTTTCAGGATTGAGAGGTTGGCAAGGGTGATGCCCACTCGCTCGCTAAGCTCGCCCAGCGACATCTTGCGCCGCGCCATCATCACATCAAGATTCACTACGATCATAGTTTTAAATTGTTAGTTTTTGTTCTTGGGCAACGTCGTAGGCAATCTTGTAGAGCGATGCGATGATTAGTGCCACCATTGGATAGAGGAAAATGTTGTCGGTAACGACTACGGTCAGTTCATCGGTTTTGGCGCAAGCTATGTTAACGTTGTCGCTCAAGAAGGAGTAGATGGGCAGCACCAGCACCATAACCCATAGCAGTGTTACATTAGCACGACTGAAAAGGGTGCCATTTTTCAAATACCTTAAGATGTTAATTATAAAAGCGGTAAATAACCCAGCCATGGTGAGCATTGCAAGGCGATGCAAAACGAAGAATGTGACTTTTACTCCTATTCTCGGCGAACCCCAATTAATCACGCCCTCGCCACTGCCGGTGGTGAGAACGAAGTAGGACTGCACACCATAGAAGATGAGCCAAAATGGAATGAATGCCAGTATCACGTAGCACACGACTTTTAAGAATTTTACTGTTGTCTTGTTCATAACGAAAAAAAGATTTAAAGTTAATAAGATTGATTTCGCCTGCAAAGATATATCATATTTATCGAAAAACGATAAAAATATCTCGATATTTAATAATTATTAACCGAAAGAGGTCTGAAAGTGGCGACATCTTTTTGAGGCTCCTCGCAAACTTGTTCTTTGCCGTGCTTTGCACTTAATATTACTGTGCTTTGCGCTAATATCTTTTTAGTTATAGCACCGGAGATGTAACAATCTTAAGGCCGCAGGGCGGCCCTTCACGAACTTGTTTTTCAGGATGATTTAGGGGTGTGATAAGTAGTTGAATGCTTTGTGCACTGCCCATGCGGTGACGATGAGCAGCGGAAGAGTGCAGGCGAAGCTGTAGTCGTAGATGAGAATACCGTAGTGGCCACAGAAGGGTGCCACAAGGTAACAGAATGCATTGTTGACCAGCTTTTGCAGAATGTAGACCTCGAAGCTTATCTCGCCGAGCCACACCAGTGGCTTGATGCTCAAGAGTCTGCCAATCAGTCCCTCGCTGCCATGCAGCAATGTGCACGACACCAGCAATAGCGACATGGGAATCCACCACATGGCCGAGTTTTCAAGTTGTGCCACAACTGCATTGCCACTGGCATGTGCAGCGATGAATGTTGCAAACACCGCCAGAGTGGCCACCTCGATGACTGTGGCTCGAATTGTGGAGTAAGGCTTGGAGCTGGGGCGCTCACGCATCGTTGCGCCGAGTATCATGCCCAAGCTGTAATCTACCATGCGGGCGAGAGGACACACATAGAGGTAGCTGCGCAAGCTGTCGGTGCCGGTAATGTTGACAGCTGCCACTGCTGCGCACGCCACAATGATTGCTGTCCATGCCACCCTGCGGCTCGAAAGCTGCAAGAACTTGAGCAGCAGTGGGGTGAAAATGACGCATGCCAGCAGTGAACTCAAGAACCAGGAGTGGATGCTGTAGTTGTAGAACACCTGCTCGCTTGGCACCCACGATTGCAACAGCACCACATGCAGCGGTAGGTCCCATTGGTAATGGAACTTGTGCATAATGGCAAGGTCGAGGATTATCATCAGCGTCAGAGCAAGCCAGTGAAGTGGAAAGATGCGCCACATGCGCCGCCTGTAGAATTGCTTGGCACTGGCAATGTGCTTGTGGTGGAATGTTACCAGAAAGCCACTGAGCATGAAGAAGAACGTCACCCCGGCATAGGCCATCTGGTCAAACTCGTGCATCGCAAAGTGGAAACACACGATGCACAGGGCAAAGATGCCACGCCAGCTGGTGAGTGTTTTAATCATAATGAGATGTCAGAAGTCGGATTTCAGGTGTCTCACATAATTGAGGTGTAGTTGTTCTTGCGGGTGAAGAGGCCTTTGATTTTGTAGCCCGTGTTGATAATGGGACGGATGAGAGTCATCAAGGGAACTGAGAACAACAGCAAAGGAAGCCGCAGCAGGTAGCAGTTGCGGAAGGTGGCCAGCATCATGGGCAGCCATGTGATGAGAAGGATGATGGCTGCAGCGCCAATCACGGCCAGATTAGTATAGCACAGCGTGACGGCAGTGACAATTGCAGCCAGTCGCAACCAGTAGAGCAGCGACATCCAAGCCTGACAACGGAACTGTGTCTTGTATTTCACATGGCGCGAGGTGAAGTCGCGGCGCGATTTTAGGGTGCTGAAGGCATGAGGCAGGTCGTCGTAGTGAGATGTGGCATAGCTTGCTGGTATCAGTTCCAGACGGGTATTGCGGCTGGTGGCTATCTCGCTGATGAAGATGTCGTCGTCGCCCCATTTCATGTCGAGCGACTTGGAGAAGCCCTTGTTGTTGAAGAACACCTCCTTGCGATAGGCAAGGTTGTCGCTTGTGCCTCGGTAGGGTTTGCCCTTGGCGGCGCTCAATATCCATTGCATCGCGGTGGTCATCTCGTCGAGCACACGATAGTTCTTGCCTATGCCGCGATCGTTGTCGTGGGCAAAGTGCGAATAGCCCAGTACGATGTCGACACCAGGCCCGAAGTTGCGCATCATTGCCATCAGCCATCGGTCGCTGTGAATCTGGCAGTTAGCGTTGGTTGTGAGCACTATGTCGTGTTGCGAAGCCTTAATGCCGAGCATCACTGCCAGTTTCTTGCGTGAGAGTGAGCGAGTTTGGTCGGGTACAGTGACGATTTTCAGGTGGTCGAAGTAGACCATCATCTCGCCCACGAGATCCTTGGTGCCGTCGAACGACGCGTCGTCCACCACAATCACCTCGAAGGGTGACGGGTACTTTTGCCGCATAATAGCAGGCAAGAACTTGTTGAGCCATTTCTCATCGTTGTTGGCAAAGACGATAACCGACACGCTGGGTAGGTCTTCGGGATAAAGGTAGCGGCGTGTGCGTTCCTTGTATTTGATGAACTTTAACAGCTTCATGCTACGGCTGTTATACCACACTACCCACACCAGCGATAGCACAAGCGCCACCCCCAGCAAGCACCATATAATATAATGTATATTTAGCGAGAAGATCATTGCCTTGTCTTTCTCTCTCTTTTGTGCAACAGTTGATTCTTAAATTTGCTACAAAGATACGCAATAGTTTTTAGTTTTTAGCTATCTGTCGGTGTTTTTTTGCCGTTGGTTGAGCCATTTGCTTTAGCAATGCAGCGTTTTTATGATCGTGACCGATTGTGAATCAAGCACCAACAATTAATTATGTTTAAATCAAGGGTCCACCCAGTCGCCATTTTCTTTAATCAGGGCAATAAGGCGGGTAATGGCTTGGTCCTCGGGAATGTTCTTCTCGATGCATTGTTTGCCCTTGTAAAGGCTTATCTTGCCCACTGCGGCACCCACATAGCCATAGTCGGCGTCGGCCATCTCGCCAGGACCATTCACCACGCATCCCATCACGCCTATTTTCAGGTGGGTGAGGTGGGATGTGGCTTCTTGCACGCGGTGCACGGTGGTCTGCAGGTCAAACATCGTGCGTCCGCAGCTCGGGCATGAGATGAACTCGGTCTTGGTTGTGCGCAGGCGTGCTGCCTGAAGGATGGCAAAGGCAAAGCCCACCACCTCGTTAGGATTGTGGTAGTGTGGTGCTTCGAGCCAGATGCCGTCGCCCAACCCGTTAAGGAGTACAGCGCCCAGATCGGCGCCAGCCTTCACTTGCAACCATTCGCTTTCGTTGTCGAGATAGGCATTGTGAAGAATCATCGGGCACTTGAGCCCAGCATCAACCAGTGAGTGAATGAGTGCCTGTTGGCAGCCAGGAATGTTGGTGTTATCGGGGCTGATGATGAGTGCCACATTGTCGAGGTCTTTAACGAAATGAAGCCTCTCGGCAGGTGTGCTGGCTGGCACTTCAAGCCACTTGAGGGGCGCTTCGACCGAGTTGTCCCAGTTTTCGAGCGTGAATAGGGGAGAAGTGTTGCTCTCACCACTATAAGCACTTGCAGGCACAATGAACATGTCGTCCTTGTTGTGCGCTCCAGACTTGCTATAGTAGAAGTCGGGGTGTCGGTTGCCATCAATATCCAGGGGGTGGCACGATGCTATGACTATGGGCTTCTTTCCGCCCACCATGCCCGCAATGCTCGGTGCGATGCGTCGTTCAGGCCTGAGCGGGTCATAGCCTTCATAGTAATGCCCTCCGATGTGTGGATGCTCATTGCGGCTGGCTATATACTCGACGAGCTTGTTTGCCACTGGCACCTCGAGCTCGGGATCTTCGCTTAGCGACACGCGAATGGTGTCGCCCATTCCCTGGCTCATCAGCGCTCCAATGCCCACGGCGCTCTTGATGCGGCCATCCTCGCCAAATCCTGCCTCGGTCACTCCCAAGTGCAGCGGGAAGTGCATGTCCTCACGATCCATGGCATCGACAAGCCTCCGCACAGCCTCTACCATGACCACCACATTCGAGGCTTTCATCGAGATTACCACATCGGAGAACTGCTGCTCGACAAACACGCGCAAGTATTCCATCACGCTCTCGACCATGCCGGCAGCGGTGTTGCCATAACGGCTCATGATGCGGTCGCTCAGTGAACCGTGGTTCACGCCCAGTCGCACTGCTGTTCCATGCTCTCGGCACAGCTCAATGAACGGCACCAGCTTGTCGTGTATGCGCTGCAGTTCGGCTTGATATTCCTGGGTAGTATAGCTCAAGCTCTTGAACTGACGGGCAGGGTCGACAAAGTTGCCAGGATTGATGCGCACCTTGTCGGTAATCTGTGCTGCTGCCATGGCGGCTCGGGGATTGAAATGAATGTCGGCAACCAAGGGCACTGTGCATCCAAGCTCATGCAGGCGTGTGCGAATGATTCCCAAGTTTTCGGCCTCACGCACACCTTGAGTGGTCAGTCGCACGTAGTGAGCCCCTGCTTGGGCAATGCGCAGGCACTGTGCCACGCTGGCCTCGATATCGTTAGTCGACGTACTTGTCATCGACTGTACCCTCACTGGGAAGTTGCTTCCGAGCGGTGTGTGACCTATGTTGACTGTGACTGTCTTGCGGCGATGGTAGTTGAACATGTTAGTTATTTACTTTTTATGCATTGAAAGATGTAACGTTATTGTTTTATGCCGACGTGCAGCCTAATTTATCCAAACAGGCGCATCATCAGCGACACACACACCAGTCCGTTGACGAAGCCGGCAAGCACCTGAAGGAAGTCGTGGCGCTTGAGCAGCATGCGGGCGCTGCCCAGCACGCCACAGAGCATGATGGTTGTGCAAATGAAAAATGTCATCCACACAGGGCTAATCACCGAGAGCTCCATTGCATCGAGCTGCCACAGAAATGCCAGCACTCCTCCAATTCCTGCCATGTGAGCACTGATTTTCCACCTGAGGTTGACAATTGCCGACACAAGGCATGCTAAGCCACCACCAGCAACGTACATAGCCAGCCACTGCGGCTCGTGGTTGTACATGAGGTACCACACGGCAATTCCGTAGTAGGCTGCTGCCGTCAAGTAGGGAATCAAACGCTCTCTGCGGCGTGTCATGCGCTTGTCTTTCACAATGTTGAAATTGTGAAGCACGGCTATGGTAGCCATAGGAAGCATGCAAGTGATGCCTAAAAAAATCACAAGGAGCCATGCTCGCTGACCAGTGCCATCAAGCACCTTGGGCGAGATGTTTATAGCAAGGAACATTCCATAGCTCGGGGTGAGCAATGGGCTCAATACCGTCGAGACGAGCTTTGCAAGCTCGGTGAGCAGTCTTATTCTTGCTAAATGCGAAGTCATGGGATGAATGCTGTTTTTTGAGTTGTGGGTTATCGGTTATGGGTTATAACGACTTGCGCTGGCGAGCTACTGGCAGACCCAGGCTGTCGCGATATTTTGCCACAGTGCGCCTCTTGATGGGGAAGCCTTTTTCCTGCAATGCTTGGCACAGCTGCTCGTCGCTCAGGGGCTTTTTCTTGTCCTCGTTGTCGATGAGTTGCTTGAGTGTCTCCTTGATAGCCGTTGACGACACCTGGTCGTTATCGTCAAGTCCCTTGCTGAAGAAGTACTTCAAGTCGAAGATGCCCCAGTTGGTGTCGACATATTTGTTTTGATGTGCTCTTGAGATTGTCGACACGTCATAGCCCGTAGCTTCGGCAATGTCGTTCAGAACCATTGGCTTGAGGGTCATGGTGTCGCCAGTGATGAAGAACTCCTGCTGCTTGAGCATTATTGCCTTCATGATGTTGAACAGCTTTTCCTGCCTCATCTTCAGGAGTTTGATGAAGTTGCTTGCATTCTCATATTGTCGCTTGATGAGCACGTCCTCGTCGCGCTCTTTCACGGTTTTGCTTTTGTTGCTTGTGATGCGTTTGTATTCAAGCTGATAGCTCTCTGAGATTTGCAGTTCGGGGATGTCGTTCACCACAGTTAGTTGCAGCTTGTCGTTATCGGTAGTGACAATGAAGTCGGGGGTGATGTGAGTGGCATTGCCCATGCGCTCGCCAGTGCCAAAGATGTTGCCCGGACGGGGATTGGTGCGCTTGATAATCTGGTCGGCACGAGCAAAGAGTTCCTTGTCGATGCCCAGATTGCTGAGAATTTTGTCGTAATGGTGCTTCTCGTAGGCGTTGAAGTGCTCCTTGATGATAGCGTGAGCCACTTGAGCCGCTTGCATGTCAACACCCTTCATGTCCTCAATCTGGAACAAAATGCACTCTTGGGTGCTTGTGGCGCCTATCCCTGCGGGCTCCAGGTCTTGGATTACCTCGAGCACTTCCTCTACCTCTTGTGGAGTGACAAATTCGTTCTCGCGAGAGATGATGTCGCCGCATATCGAGGGTATAGAACGCCGCATCAAGCCATCGTCATCGATCTCGCCTATGATATACTCGGCAATTAGCAGTTGCCTCTCGTCGAGGTCGCGCTCTCGCACCTGAGCCATGAGCATCTCATACATCGACTCCTCGTTCACCACCGGTGGTCGATAACTCTCGCCTTCGGTGCCAGAGCGTCGCCGCGTCTGGATAAAAGCCAGTCCGTCGTCGCCAGTGTCGGTGTCATCGTCATCGTTCTGGGCATAGGGCGACTCAAAGGGGTCTTCGTCACCCTTGTCCACCTCGCTTGTGTTCTCGTCGTCATTGCTCTCGTCGTCAGCTTTAGAGTAGTTGTCGGCTTGCTCATGCTCGTCGGCTTGCTCCAGTGCTGGATTATCGTCAAGTTCAAGCTCGATGCGGTCTTTTATCTCCTCATCGTTCATCTCAATGAGCTGGCCCAGTATCACCTGATTCTGGTGAGCGCGTTGCACTTGCACCTGTTCCTGGCTCAGTTTTTGTATTTGCTTGAAGTCGTTATTGTCGCTCATGATTGTTGCTTGATATTTTGTTTCACATTTATTTAGGTTCTTGCTCGCTGAGCGTAGGGAATATGTCTTGCTCAATGTGGTCGAGGATGCGCATGAGTTCGGCTTTGGTGCTTGCGCGAAGCATGGCAATGCGCGTTTCCCTGAAGTTCTTGATGCCCTTGAGCAGCGGCGTCGCTGCCAGGTGGCGTCGGATGTGCAAGATGCCGCTATACTCGTCGATGCGGGAGATGCTCTCATCGATTTGGCGGCGTAGCAGCTCCATCTTCTCGTGGCGGCTAATCGAGGGCATGGTGCCACTCAGCAGATATTGTTTCATCTCGCGGAATATCCACGGAGCGCCTATCGATGCTCGTCCAACCATGATGCCATCCACACCATAGCGGTCGTAGTGCTGGGCAAGCTTCTGGGCGCTGGTGATGTCGCCGTTGCCAATGATGGGAATGGTCATGCGGGGATTGTTCTTCACCTGGCCTATCAGTGTCCAGTCGGCATCGCCATTATACATTTGCGAGCGGGTGCGGCCATGTATTGTTAGTGCTTGGATGCCGCAGTCTTGCAACTGCTCGGCAAGTTCCACAATGATCTTGCTGTTGCAGTCCCAGCCCAGGCGAGTCTTGGCGGTGACGGGAACTTTCACTGCTTTCACCACCTCGCGTGTAATCTCGAGCATGAGCGGCACGTTGCGTAGCAATCCAGCTCCAGCACCCTTGCGGGCAACCTTTTTCACTGGGCAGCCAAAGTTCAGGTCAAGAACATCGGGATTGGCCTCCTGTGCAATCTTGGCCGCCTCGACCATGGGTCCAAGCTCGCGACCATAAATCTGAATAGCTGCCGGACGCTCACCGGCATTTATCACCATTTTGCGTAGCGTTGAGTCGATGTTGCGTATCACTGCATCGGCACTCACAAACTCGGTGTAAACCATGTCGGCACCCTGTTCGCGGCAGATTTGGCGGAACGACACGTCGGTCACGTCTTCCATGGGAGCCAACATCACAGGCCTGGGTCCTAAATCTATGTTGCCTATTTTCATTAATAAAGCTATTAAAATTGTTGCAAAGTTAAGAATTTAACCACCATCATGCAACACTTAAGTTTAAAAAATGATGACTTCGGGCTGTTATGTGACCGACCTCCAGCGGCGGAGCCACAAGGCGGTCTGCACTAAGCTGCGTGTGCTCAAGAAGCCCATGAAGGCAATCCACAGCGAGTGGTTGCCAAGTGCTGCGGGAAGACTGAGATAAAGCACGAAAAACACAACGCATGCCACTGCTACAGCCACGAGCATGCCACGGCTTGCCGTCACTCCAATAAACACTCCGTCCCACACAAAAGCCGCCATGCTCACCACCGGCACTAAAGAGCACCACCAGTGATAGCGCATAGCCTCAATTACTACATTGGCATCGTTGGTGAACATCGCGAAGATGGGCTCAGGAAAAATACTATAGGCGATGACAAAAATGGCTGTGATGGCTGTGCTCCACACAAAGAGCCAGCGCACACAGCGGTGCATCGAGCGGTGGTCTTGAGCTCCGTAGTATTTGCCAGCAACTGCCTCGCCGGCAAAGGCTATGCCGTCCATGAAGTAGCTGTAAAGATGGAAAAGTTGCTGCATCATTGTGTTGACAGCAAGCACTATGTCGCCACAGCCGGCACCAGCGCGAATGAAGTAAAGGTTCACGATGAGCATGAAGATGCAGCGCACAAAGATGTCGCCGCTCACCTTGAAAAAACGGGCGCTGCCCTCGAAGTTGAAAGCTCGCGACAGGCGCAGGCTGCTGGCGATAGCTGGAAATTTCTTCGACACGCACCACAGGGCATATATCACCCCTGCCCACACCGAAGCGAGCGTGCCCACAGCTACGCCCTTGAAACCCATCTCAAGCCAGTACACAGCAATCAGGCTCACTATCACGTTGAGCACATTCACTCCTATTGAGATGACCATTGGGCTGCGAGAGTCTTGCATGCCCAGCATCCACCCCTTGAGCGACATCGTAAGCAGCACTGCCGGAGCACCCCACACCACAATCGTGAAATAAGTGCCTGCAAGGGCACTCACTTCAGGACTCGGTGCCATTATCCATAGCAACAACCACTTGATGGGTACCTGCAGCGCAACCATTGCCAGCCCAGCAATTAGCGCAATGATGCTCGACCGCTCGAGTGTGTCGACCTGAGCCTGCTGCGAGCCGCTGCCGTAGGCCTGTGCTGTGATTCCTGATGTGCTCATGCGCAGGAAGCCAAAGTTCCAGTACAGCACGTTCATCATCATAGCGCCCACTGCCACAGCGCCAATGAACTGCGGGGCACCTAAATGACCGGCAATGCCCGTGTCGAAGAGACCCAGCAAGGGCTCGGCTATGTTGGCAATTATCGCTGGCAGCGAGATTGCCATTATCTCTTTGTTTATTTTTGATAGATTCATATTGAAAAACGGTGCAAAGTTACTATTATTTCGGCCATAAAGCCTAATGCCAATTGAACATTTTGCTGTGATATAATCGTTAAACTTGTTTAATAGTTTGGAGAGTGTGTGGTTTAGTTGTTATCTTTGCGCTCACTAATAATTATTTTAATAGTAAAAGCAATGAAATTTTTTAAATATCTGGCAATTGCACTGGCTGCCATGACTATGGTGGCTTGCAGCGACGACGAACCAAAGAAGATTGACTTCACGCGTGAGTTTAACATGATCTATCCTCAACTGCCCGCAGGGCACAAGATGATTTCAAAGATTGAGCGTAGTCAGGAGAATGGAGGCTCATCGGTTGCAGTTGTCGAATACGACGCTAACAACCATGTGAGCAAGATTACTGCTACCTATCACGACAAGACAGGAGCCGAAACTAATAAGGAGATTATCAATTTCGACTACAAGAATGGTGCCATCATCTGCGAAAAGAAGATTCAGCCTGTGACTTATTCCTTTGAAGTCAATGCACAGGGAGCCTTCACTCGCTTGACCAACGTGAGCAGCAGTCGCACTGTTGCAGGGCTCGCCTACGACTATAGTAATCACATGGAGTATGCACAAGTGGTTAATCCGTCTTATACCACACTCACTACAAATGGCTGGGCCGACGGCAGGCTCGATTACTGGAAGGTAAGTGACATCAATCACAGCGACAGCGTTGCCTACGACTACACAACATCGGTTCCCAACAAGGCTGGCATCGATATTAATTCAAATAACCCCTTCACCTTCACAATAATCGTTTGCGAGGTGTTGCGCAATGCAGGTTACTATGGTGCCACAAGCGCCACGCTGCCAGGAGCTGTGCTCAAAAACGGCACCGAAGACCCCGAAACTCATCAGTTGGTGCTTAAGCGATACAACATTAGTTACATCCTTGACAGCGATGGCTACATCACGAGCTACACCACCAGCGAGGTGCCCAAAACCACGGTGAAATACACCTACAGGTAGAGTGTCGCAGCAATGCTCTGAGCAAGGAGAAAATCAAACATTACGCCCCAAAAGGACCAATGAGCCTCTTGGGGCGTAATGTTGTAAAGTGAGTTTGTCGAGGGTCAGTTGTTGAGCATCAGTTGTTGAGCATCAGTTGCTGGATGGGAGGTTGGTGAGGAGTGCACAAAAAAAATGCTCAAGTATTACACTCCCAGCAAGTCGCGCATGATGTCGAGAGCCGACTGCAAACTATCTACATCTATTTTGTTGTTAATCGTTGGCTCTCCGCATTGCCTCAGCAAAGTGCAGTTGATCTCGCCTGCAGCACTCTTCTTGTCGTGGCGCATGAGTGCGATGAGGCGGTCGTAGTGTTCGCATGTGACAGATGGCGCTCCATAGTTTTGCTTTACAAAACTTGCCAGAGCGTACAGGTCGTCGCTTGGGAACCCCAGTATCATGTGTGATAGCACAGTCTCAACAACCAGTCCCCACGCCACGGCATAGCCGTGGGCAACGGGCGATCCAGTTTCCAAGGCATGGCTTTCCAAGGCATGCCCCACTGTGTGCCCCAGATTTAGGGCTTTGCGCAAGCCTTGCTCGGTGGGGTCTTTATTTACAATGTCTTCTTTTAACTTGACCGAGGCCTTGAGACGCTCGAGCAGATGGTCGCTGTCTGTTGCATTCAAGTCTTGGTCTAAAAGTGCTGTGAATTCGTGACAACTGTTCAGTATGGCATGCTTTAGCATCTCGGCATAGCCCGAGAGAATATCTTCGTGCCGGAGGGTCGAGAAGAAGCAGGTGCTAATTATCACGTGGCGGGCAGGGGCAAAGGTGCCTATCTCGTTTTTCAAGCCCATGAAGTTGATGCCAGTCTTGCCACCCACGGCAGCATCGACGGCACCGAGCAGGGTGGTGGGGACGTTGACACAAGCTATGCCGCGCTTGAACGTGGCAGCCGCAAGACCGCCCAAGTCGGTGACCATGCCGCCACCCAGGTTCACGAGCAGCGACTGGCGAGTGGCGCCACAGCTTTCTAATGCCTCCCACACACTAATCAGGCTGTTGAGGGTCTTGTGCTCGTCGCCAGCTGGAATTTCAATCACCATAGCCTTTTCAAGGCTGCTGGCAAGCATGGGCAGCACGTGCTGACGGGTGTTCTGGTCAACAAGAACCGCCACATTATGGTAATTGCCACCCTCAATCACGGCGCTGAGGGTGGCATCAACTTGATTGCTGTAGATGATGTGCTGCGACATTACTGGGCATTGAAGGCTTTCTCCAGCTCGGGGAGAGCTGCGAGCAGGGTTGCCATGTCTTTGTAGACCATGTCGGCACCAGCCTTGTACATGTCTTTCTCGGGGATGGGACCGGTGGTTACCCCAATAGTGAAGCAGCCTGCTGTGTGACCAGCCTGAACTCCAAGTGGGGCATTCTCGAGCACGATGCACTCGTTGGGCTGGACACCAACCTTGACCATAGCTTTGAGGTAGGGTTCAGGGTTGGGCTTGCCGCGCTTGACATCTACAGCGGTGATGCGCTGCTCGTCGAAGATCTCGGGATAGTCTCTGTCAACACGCTCGAGCATTGATTGTGTGCCAGATCCGGTGACCAACACACACTTGATGCCAGCCTTGCGCAAAGCTTGGAGCACCTCGAGGGTGCCATCTATTGTTTCAACGTCGCCCAGCTCGGTGAAGTAGCGGGTCTTGACCTTGTAAAGCGCTTGAGCCTCATCGTCGGTGATGTTCTTGCCGGCGCCATTTTTAAATTTCATCTTGATGATGTCGCGGCCAGTCATGCCTTCATACATGTAGAACTCATCGCGTGTGCACTTGATGCCGTTCTTTTTCATAAGTTTCACCCAGGCGCGGGTGTGATTTTTCATTGAGTCGAACAGCACTCCGTCCATGTCGATGAGTGCAGTTGTGAAATTGAACGATTTCTTGCCTGTATATTTCAGATAGTTGGCAATTGCAGTTTGTTCAGTCATTTTTGTAATTAGGTTTGTTGTATGATTTATAAGTTATTTTACTGTAATGTGGAAGCAGCACTGGCCGCGCTCATGGAGCACGGTGCAGCGGTTCTTACGCTGGAAGTCGAGTAGCACATGGCCCAGAATGTTCTTCAAGTCCTCACGATTGATGAGGAAGTTGTTGTTCAAGGGCTCATAATGCGTCCAGCTAAGGTCGAATGTGGTGCCATACATGTGGCAAGACGTGGGCGATGCGTTGCGGTTCACCTTTAGCAGCTTGCCCACACTGTGGTAGGTGCGTGTGCAGCTGGTAACCACTATGCGGTAGGGGCTACCGCCGTGAGCCAGCACAGAGTCGGTGAAGGCGCATCCAATATCTTCAAGCACCTTCGCTGCCTTGGGCACAAGGAAGGGCATTGAGTGGGTGAGGGTGTCGAGATAGTATGCGTCGCAGGTGGCGATTTTCACCAACGGCTGCCTCAGCCTGTAGGCATCGTGATAGTTCTTGATGGGTTCAATGCCGTTGCGGGTGGCATGGGGGCGTTGCACTGGGTTTATATCGACGAAAAGGCTGTCATAGCTGTCGGGCAGCGGGTCGATTGCGATGTGATGCATCCCGTTGGCGTCAACCCATGTAGTGTCATAGTCCAAGTGATGGTCTTCGAGTTTCGACTTCGATTGGCCAATGGTGGCTATCACATCGAGCTGGCTGGTGTCGAAGTAGTCGCGATAGTGCTTTTCTTCTTTGCAGGAGTGCGTTAGAGCAGCTATCACAGCAAGAGCGGTGATAACGGCTATAATGGATTTTGATGATGACATGATAAGTTGTTTATGCTTTTGTTGTGTGCTTTATTTGCCCACAGTCTGAACGAGCATGATGCGTTGGCTGGCAGGCAGCTTCAATGCTTGTGGCAGCTTTTCGCGGTCATAGCCTGCGCGAACCACCGTTTTCAGTCCTGCTTGGGCGCAGTACAAGTATATGTTTTGCGATGCGGCACCTGCAGTGTAGCCTTGGAACTCTGGCTTGTCCTGCTTGCTGGTGTCGACGGCAAGCACTATGTTGATGGGCGCTATTGCTGCAAAGTCTTGCATTGTGGCCAGCTTGCGGAAGTCGCCTGTGTTGACCACGGTGAGGGTGTTGTCCTCAGGGTTGTACAGGCTCGCCTCGGTGGGAGTGATTACATATATCACAAGTTCCTGGCGATTCATTGCGGTGGCTACTGTGTGCTTGCCGTCGTGGGTCACGCCCCAAGCCGCCCACAGCATGTTGCTCAGGTCTTGCTTGCTGACCGTGGCGCCTGCCTTGTAGTCGCGGCTCGACTTGCGGTCGCCAATGACTTTCATCAGTGGTTGGCCACCTGTGGTGTGTGGAGCTGGGAGCTCCTCGGCGTAAATTGAAAAACTTGCCATAAGCGTTATTATCACTAAAAAGAATAATTTGTAAGTTCTCATAATGTAAATGGTAAATTTGGGACAAATTTAATGAATAATCTTGAAAAAACGATGTTGATGACGTGAATAAAAATTAAAATGACTAAATTTGCACATATTTTTACTTGTTAATCGATTCTATGAGAATGGGATTTATTGTGATAATTCTTGTGGCGCTGCTTGCTCATGGCTATGTCTTGTGGCATGTTTATCAAGTGCTTGCCTTGCCGTCATGGGCGCGATGGACGGTTGTGGTCGTTATGGCAGCATCGCTCGTTATGATGATTGTAGGCCTTTTTGGAGCTTTCGACCGCATGCCGCTGAGCTTGGCATCGGTGGCCTACGACGTTGGCACTTCATGGCTCATTGTTTTTCTTTATCTTCTCATAATCTTTGTAGTGCTCGATGTGGGACGGGTTGTCCACCTTGTGCCCAAGCAATGGTTGCACAGCAATGCGTGGATGTCGAGTGGCATCACTGTCGTGATGGCTGGCTTGCTCATCTATGGCAACATCCATTATCACAACAAAGTTCGCCAGCCGTTGACAGTCAAAACAAGCAAAACCATGTCCAAACCCATGCGAGTGATTATGGTCAGCGACTTGCATTTAGGCTATCACAATCGCAATGCTGAGTGGCAGCTGTGGGTGAAGATGATTAACGCCGAGAACCCCGACCTAATACTTGTTGCGGGCGACATAATTGACGGCTACGTCAGGCCGCTGCTCGAGGAAAACATGGCGGCGGCTTTCCACCAGCTCCGAGCACCAGTGGTGGCTTGCCTGGGCAACCATGAGTATATAATGGGAATAGACCGCGCACTCGACTTCTACAATCGGGCGGGTGTCACCCTGCTGCGCGACACTACGCTCACAGTGGGCGACCTTGTGATAGCCGGGCGTGACGACCGTTCCAATTTCAAGCGCAAGACCACTGCTCAGTTGCTTGAGGGAGTGGATCGCAGCAAGTTCATCATTTTGCTCGACCATCAGCCCTATCACCTTGAAGAGTCGCAGCAGAATGGAGTGGACTTCCAGTTCAGCGGCCACACCCATGAGGGGCAGGTGTGGCCTGTGAGTCTGCTGGTGCACTCGATGTATGAGGACGCGTGGGGCTCATACAAGAAAGGCAATACACAATACTACGTGAGCTCCGGGCTTGGCATCTGGGGCGGCAAGTACCGCATAGGCACTCGCTCGGAGTATATTGTCGCAACCATCCAGCCCAGTTAAAATGTCAGTATAAAATAATTGCTCAATGGAGAACAACGACCCCAGCAGACTTTATTGGATAGATGCCATCCGTTCTTTTGCGTGCCTGTGCGTGCTCATCACTCACTCGGTTCTGCCTGGTGGCACGCAGTCCTTATAGTATTAGTTATTGCTTTGCCTGTTGCACTGAGATGGGCTGGCGCATCGTGGGGCATAATCCAGCATCGCACTTCAATCAATGTTGCGCTTCTGTGTGCATGCTATTTTATTATTATCAAGCACATTAAGTTAGGTAATCGTATGCGCAAAATTGTTGCAAAAAGTTGTTTTGAGCATAGCGGGTCTTCTTGGAAACTGGTGAATGTGATGCATTTTTGCCAATTAGATGATGCTTTAGTGTGGCAATGTCAAAAAATGTGTGTAATTTTGAACAATAATAACAAAAAATAAACTAAAAAATGAATAACAGAATAACTAATCTTTTTGGAATTGAATATCCCATCATTGCCGGCGGCATGGTGTGGTGCAGTGGATGGCGACTGGCTGCGGCGGTGTCGGAGTCAGGTGGATTGGGACTGATAGGTGCTGGATCGATGACTCCCGAGGTGCTTCAAGAGCACATTGCCAAGTGCAAAGCCGCCACTTCCCGGCCATTTGGCGTTAACGTACCATTAATGAAACCTAATAGCGCCGAGATGATGGAAGTGATAGCGCAAGAGCAGGTCCCAGTGGTGTTCACCAGTGCTGGAAGCCCTAAAAAGTGGACCGGCTGGCTGCACGAACGTGGCATCAAGGTTGCTCATGTAGTGGCTTCGTCGACATTTGCTCGCAAATGTGAGGAGGCAGGAGTCGATGCAGTGGTTGCCGAAGGATTTGAGGCAGGCGGACATAACGGCAAGGAGGAGACCACAACCATGTGCCTGATACCTGCTGCTCGCCGCGCCACTCATCTGCCTCTGATTGCAGCCGGTGGCATAGCAAGCGGCGAGGCAATGCTGGCTGCTCGAGTGCTTGGTGCCGAGGGAGTGCAGATAGGCACCCTCTTTGCTCTGACTCAGGAGAGTGGCGCACACGAGGCTTTCAAGCGTCGCTGCCTTGACCTGAAGGAAGGCGATACAAAGCTGTTGCTGCGCAAGCTCTCTCCCACGCGCCTGGTTAAAGGCGGGTTTTATGACGCGATAGAAGAGGCCGAGAATCGTGGCGCCAGCCCCGAGGAGCTCCTTGAGATAATAGGAATAGGGAAAACCAAAGTGGGCATCTTTGATGGAGACATCAAAAATGGCGAGCTCGAGATAGGCCAAGCGGCATCGCTGCTCAATGGCAACGACATTGAGCCAGTGGCAACGGTGATGCAACGTCTGATTTTCGAGTACGACCAAGCTCTCGCAAGTCTGAGAGTGGAAGAATAAGAGATTCAAGATTGGATAAAAAGCTCACATTCGCATTGGTGGAGTATGGTCTGTCCCTGCCATTGCGTTTCTCAGAAGATTCAAAAACTTGAGTTAATCTTTGTTGCTATTGGCTGGTAGCTCTTTGACAAAGGCTTCAAGCTCCTTAATCACTTGAGCACAATCGTCGGTGATAGTTAATCTCAAGTTCTTATATTTGCCCGTCTCCATCAAGCTCTTAAGTAGCGGATAGACGGGCATTTCTGTGCTCCAGAATTTCGTGCCAAGAAATATCATTGGACTCGAGAAACCAAACGACAGATAGTGGTTTTGCACTGCTTCTTGAAAAATCTCCTGCATCGTGCCCGCGCTGCCCGGGGCATAGATGATTCCTCCGTAGGCCAGTGTAAGAATGCTGTCCTCGCGGATGCTGTTGTCGAAGAACTTGGCAATGTGGGTAGCTAAGGGTGTCGAAGGCTCGTGACCGTAAAGCCATGTGGGTATGCCCAAGCTCACATACCGCGACTGCTCATATTTCTCCATTACCTGAAAGGCAGTATGCATCCATTCACAGCTATGAAAGGTTGGGGCTTGGGCCAGAATGCTTAACGCATCGTCGGCCTCGGCCATGCTCCTGCCTGCCATCCATGCACCCAGGTGCGTGGCTTCCATGGCACCAGGTCCGCCGCCGCTAATCATGACAAATCCCCGCTCGGTGAGTTGCTTGCTCAGCAGCGTTATGGTGCGGTAGGCCTCATCGTCACGCTTGAGCGCATGTCCTCCCATCACACCCACGCAGCGGTGACTGTCGTGCTCCTTGAAAAAATCGTTCAACGCCGTGTGCATCGCATGGTCATGAAAGGCTCTGGCCAACGATTCTTCAACAATCTTCGTCATCTTTCCCGTGGCAATGAAGTGATTGTAGACTCGAGAGTCAAAACACGTGTCGAAGCTCGTATCATCGCCAGCGACGTATCCTTGATAAAGGGTGCGACCATCGTAGAGCCGTTTTGGGGCAATGTCATAGGGCACACGTCGCAAATAGGCCACGATGCTGTTGATGTGGTTAAAGTTGGTGGCAGTGATCATGAGTCAATTTTTTATGGGAGGTCGCACCTGGTTGGCATTGTCTTGATTACCTTGATTGGCTTGTTTGGCCTTGTTCTTATCTTCCTTCACTGGCCAGCGGTCGCGGTTGAGCGGAATGGTGTAGAAGAGCGAGATTCCGAATGCCCAGTTGCCATTACGAGTTCCGTAGCCGGGGATGTACCATGGTTTGCCGCTGGCATTTTTCTTCTCCTTGAAGATGCCGTGATATTTCACTTCCCATCCCAGTGCCCAGTTGCCCTTGATGCCCACCTTAAGGCCGGCGAGAAGTTCACCCCACAAGGCATTTGCGCTCAAACCACGCAGCTCGTAGCTCTGGTTGATTTCGCCCCAATATGGGTTGTTTACCGTGACATCTGTCACATCATATTTGAAGGCCGACATTCCAAGCCTTACACCGGCATATAGTTGATATTGTGGGTCGCTCTTGAACAGGAAGTTGTAGTTTGCGCCAAGTTTGAAGTAGGGCGATAGTTTGCCGCTGTAAGTGAAGTTCATGTCGATGGGGCTGTCCTTAGCACGTCCAAAACCCAGCACCGCCACTGGTTGGAACCTGTTCCACATGTTAAGAGTGGCGCTCACGTCGACCGATGCGTGTTTTTGTCCAAATGCCATCATGAGCAAGTCGCCAAAGTTCAATCCAAGCCTCAGCTCGTTGAGCTTTGGGTAGCGCGGATATATCTTAGCAAGCGAGTCTTTGCGTTCCTTGGCTCGAGCTTGAGCGGTGTCGCCAGTAAGGTACTGGTTAATAATGTCTTCCGATGTGCCTTTGGGTGGTGTGAGCACCTTGTTAGTTGTGGGTTTCACAGGAGTCACTTTGCGCTCTTGCTGCTCCTGTGCAAGCATCGGCAGCGTTATCAGTGCAGCGATGAGGCACAATGCTATTTTGTGTGTTACCGATGTGCTCATTGCAAGTGAATGTTGATGGTTACAACGTCGCTGTTAGTAATCAGCGGTTTAGGGATTGATATTGAGTCGATGACATTTTGAGTGAATTCCCATGATTTGATGTTAAACTGATACATGGCACCGCACTCGTGCGACTCAAAGTAGGGTATGATATCATAGTTCAGAGTGATAGTGTCGTTGGCAATGCCCTCAGTGTTGTAGTTGAAGACATACTGGCACGAACTGGCAGTGATGCGCAGTGGCAGATAGACTTGGCTGACACTGCTATTGGTGATGATGCAGCTATCGTTGGGAGCACCTATTCCATAGACTGTCAGGTTAGTGATGGTCACATTGTTGCCGTCTTCATAAAACGCTGCCAGCGGTATGCCGTTGCTGTTGCCGCCACAGTTGTCGTTGTTGCACGACGGCACAAGCAGAGCTGCGGTCATTGCCATCAAAACCGCCATACACATGCTATGATTAAGTCTAAATCTCATCTCTGCCCACAATTATCACTTAATTTCCTCTTCTATTTCATAGTGGTTGCGACCTGCCGAGTTGCGAGCTATGAGTTCGCCCAGGAAGCCCGTCAGGAAGAGTTGCGTGCCCAGTATCATGCAAGTGAGAGCCAGATAGAAATAGGGCGAGTCGGTAACCAGTATGTAGTGGTTGCCAGCATACATGTTGTAGAGCTTGATGGCGCCCACAGCAATCACTGCAATAAGACCAATGAAGAACATCAAGCTTCCCAGCAGTCCAAAGAAGTGCATGGGCTTGACGCCAAACTTTGACTGGAACCACAGTGTCATTAGGTCGAGATACCCGTTGACAAATCGGTCAAGGCCGAATTTTGATTTGCCATACTTGCGAGCCTGGTGGTGGACTACCTTCTCGCCTATCTTGTCGAAACCGGCGTTCTTGGCAAGATAGGGGATATAGCGGTGCATGTCGCCATAGACCTCGATGTGCTTGACCACGTCGCGACGGTAGGCCTTGAGGCCGCAGTTGAAGTCGTGAAGGTTCTTGATGCCACTCACCTTGCGTGCTGTGGCATTGAATAGCTTTGTGGGTATGGTCTTCGATAGCGGGTCGTAGCGTTTCTGCTTCCAGCCGCTCACCAGGTCAAAACCGTCTTCCTTGATCATGCGGTAGAGCTCAGGTATCTCGTCGGGAGAGTCCTGTAGGTCGGCATCCATGGTAATGACTACATCGCCCTGCACTCTCTCAAAGCCAGTGAACAGTGCTGGCGACTTGCCATAGTTGCGACGGAAGCACACACCCTTGATGCAAGGGTTGTCGGCGCTTAGTTTTTTTATCACTTCCCACGAGTTGTCGGTGCTGCCGTCGTTAATCATCAGCACCTCGTAGGTGAAGCCGTGCTCGGTCATCACCTTCTTGATCCATGCCGCAAGCTCTGGCAGCGACTCAGCCTCATTAAATAGTGGTACAACAACCGATATGTCCATAATTCTTAGTCTATATTATGTGTTGGTTTTTATTATAAAGTTCTAATTGTCTCGGAATCATTGTTTTTCAAGGGAATTTTGCCTGCTATCAGAGCAATGACCATGCCTCCCAGGCAGCCCAGACTGGTTGTGAGCCAGAACATCTGCAAGCAGTAGTCGAAGGCACTGGGCATAAAGTTGCCTTTTTTCATCTTTTCGAGTGTGTCTACAAGTTCCTGATTGCCTGGTTCATGCTTTAAGGTGTCGATAACGAATTGCACTTGTTCGTAGAGAAAGTCGGGCCTGAAGCACGTTATCACCACATAAGTGACAAGGCCGCAGATGAGCGACCCGGCGATGGTGGTGAAGATGGCAAGAGTCCACAACTCGCTGAATGTGGCAAAACCATTGCTCGCCACAAAGTATCTCCTTGCCATCATGTAGAGAACAATAGGAGCAGCTATGACGACAAGTAAGACAACCAGCGAGAGGGGCTGAATCCTGTCGAAGAACACCGACGAGAGCGATGCCACCGTTAGCAATGCGCCAAATGGCACTCCCAGCTCGGCGCTGATGATGAAAACATTCTTGTTCTGCTCCATGATGTAATTGAAATTATCTTACTTTGGTGTTACAAACTGCAAAGGTAGTAAATAGTTTTCAGTTATTAGTTGTTAGTTGTCAGTTTTTTATTATTCGAGCATTTTCAAGAACTGCTCCTCGTTGATGATTTCGATGCCAAGCTTGTTGGCTTTCTCGAGCTTTGACGGGCCCATGTTCTCGCCAGCGAGTATGAAGCTGGTGGCCTTGCTGATGCTGCTCACATTCTTGCCGCCGTTCTGATCAATCATGGCCTTGTACTGCTCGCGTGAGTGATGCTGGAAGACACCGCTGATAACGATTTTCTTGCCCTCGAGCTTGGTGGTGCGACTTGCCAGTTCTTGTTCACTTAGAGCCATTTGTAGTCCTGCCCACCGCAGCCGTTCCACAATGTCGCGGTTGCTGCCCACGGCAAAATATTCCACGATGCTTTGGGCTATTTTGGGGCCTATTTCGGGTATGGCGGCAAGCTCCTCGGCGCTCATCTCCATGAGTCGGTCGATGTTGTGCACGTTGTGCGCCAGAACCTTGGCTATGGTTTCGCCCACAAACTGGATTGAGAGAGCATAAACCACTCTCTCAAACGGCACTTGTCGCGACTGTTCGAGACCTCGCATGATGCGCTGAGCGCTCTTGAGCTGGAATCGGTCGAGGCTCACGAGTTTGTCCACCGTGAGGTCATACAGGTCGGCGATATTGTTCACCAGTCCGCTGTCATGCAGTTGTACAGCAACCTCCTCGCCAATTCCATCGATGTTCATGGCATGGCGTGAGACGAAGTGCTCGATGCGCCCAGTGATCTGTGGCTTGCATTCCCACTTGTTGGGACACACCCATGCAGCTTCGCCCTGAATGCGTTGCAACGGTGTGCCGCACACCGGGCAATGGGTGACAAACCTCACCGGCTCGGCTCCAGGCTCGCGCTGCTTGATGTCGACACCCACAATCTTGGGTATGATTTCGCCTCCTTTTTCCACATAGACCATGTCGTGGTCGTGGATGTTAAGCTGGCGAATGATGTCCTCGTTGTGCAGCGAAGCGCGCTTGACTATGGTGCCGCTAAGTAGCACTGGTTCAAGGTTAGCGACAGGGGTGATGACGCCTGTGCGCCCCACCTCGAAGCTCACGCTCTTGAGCTTGGTGCACTCGCGCTCGGGAGCAAACTTGAAGGCTATAGCCCAGCGTGGTGACTTGGCGGTAGCACCCAGATTGAGCCACTGTCGCAACGAGTTGAGCTTGAACACGAGACCATCGGTGGCAACAGGGAGTGTTTTTCGCTCTTTGTCCCAACGCTCAATGAAGTCGGTAACTGCATCAATCGATTCGAGTAGCTCGGTGTGAGCGACTTTAAATCCCCACGACTTTATGGCGTCCATAGCTTCGGTGTGGGTCTTATAGGGCAGATTGTCGGCCAGCAGGAAGTAGAAGTAGGCATCCAGGCCGCGTCGTGCCACCTCGGCGCTGTTTTGCAGCTTGAGTGTGCCAGCGGCAGCATTGCGAGGGTTTGCAAAGAGAGGTTCCTCGTTGAACGCTCGCTCTTTGTTCAAGCGCTCAAAGCTTGACCAAGGCAGCAAAATTTCTCCACGCACCTCAAATTTTTGAGGGAAGTTCATTTCCTTGGGTAACTCTAATGGTATGCTTCGTATGGTGATGACGTTGGCTGTGACGTCATCGCCACGCACTCCGTCGCCGCGGGTCACGGCTCGCACCAGGCGTCCGTTCTCGTAGGTGATAGAGATGCTCGTGCCGTCATATTTCATTTCGCCCACAATCTCCACGGGTTCTCCGTTCAGGCCGTCGCTGGCGCGTCGCAGAAAGTCCTGCACCTCCTCAATGCTGTAGCTATTGCCCAGCGACATCATGGGACGCTCGTGAATTACTTGTTCGAAGCCTTGACTCAAGTCGCTGCCTACGCGCTGGGTGGGCGACAGCGGGTCGTTCATCTCGGGATGTTTTGCCTCCAGATCTTGGAGCTCGCGCATCAACTGGTCAAATTCTTGGTCGCTGATGGTGGGCTGGTTCAGGACGTAGTAGCTGTGGTTATGGCGGTTGAGCTGCTCGCGCAACTCGACGATACGCGCTTCGTCGTGGCTGTGCTGGTCTTGCGCTTGAATAGTTTTTTTCTCGTCAATGTTGTTGCTCTCAATATCGTCGAAAAGACTGCGTTGCTGTTGCATTATTCAATGGATTGTGAATTATGAGTTTTTAAAGTTATGAGTTTTGAGCCTCGCTGATGATGAACGAGCTGAAAGCTCGCTCTACACTAACACGACCGACGCTCAAGACTGAACCCTTTGAGTTGTGAGTTATGGGTTGTTCATTATGTATTTGATCAGGGCCACGTTGAAGCGCTCTATGTCGGTGAGCACCACTGCCTTGCCCTTTTTCTTGTACCAGGACTGCTGGTCGAAGTACTGCTGATTGGCTGCGCTCTTGAAGGTGTCGCCATGGCGGGCATAAATCTCGGCGCGCATGAGTTCGAGCACATCCTTGGGAAAGAGCCTGAGCAGCTCGTGAGTCAATGGTATGACCGAGGCAAAAGCCCATTTGCCATCAACCCCCTGCCACGGGCACTGCACCTTGGTAAGGACATTGGTTCCCTCTTCGAGCCGAGGGCGGTGATCCACAAAAGGCTCGTCGTGGGCGACGCAGGCTTCGAGTCCATCGCCTGTGAGCTTCACTTGCCATGCCATGGGACCCATTAGGGCTCCTGCTCCTCCGCCGCCAGGCATCTTGTCGTATTTTGGACTGCTTGGGTCGCCATGGCTCACACGGCCATCGCCATAGATGATGTCGATTGTGCTCGCCTGTGGGTGGAGAATTATCTGGTAAATGCCGGGGTCGGTGTTGAAGGAATCGCCATCATAGAAGTCTTGCCACGGGCCGAACACTGCATTATTGCCGTTTTTTAGCTTGTAGTTGCCTGCAAGAATGTAGTGGAGGAATATAACCCAACTGCCGTCGTTTGAGCTGTCGAGGTCGATATGGTAGTAGGCCCTGACTGGTGCACCTTGGGCATTGCGATATACAAGCATGGTGTAGTGGCCCAGCTTCTCGACAGTGACACTGAGTCCAGGCTTTTGTTTCATTTTGGCCTTGTTGCCGGCGAGCTTAAGCTCGTGGGGTTCGACCATCCATGGCGTGGGCTCCATGTGGCGGTTAAAGCCTGCTTCTACCACTCGCCTGTCGGGGTCGTAGAATGTGGAGAAGACAAATCGTCCATCGGTCCACAGTTGCTCTGTGAGGCTGGTGAGCATCTGCTTGGTGTTGAGAACTTGCCGCTTGTCGTTTCGATGAGCCAAGTGTGTGGCTATTCCCTGCTCAAAGGTGCTCATTAGCTTCTCGGGATTGCATGCTAACATGTTGTGCGGGTCTTGGGCATTGATTGTGATTGCCATTAGAGAGAGAATGGTTAAGAAGATATTTTTTTTCATAACAAATCTTTTCTATTAATAGTGCAAATATAGTGTTTTTTTCTGGAACGAGCAAAACTGCCAGTCAATTATTTGCAGGGGCGGAGCGTGTTGTGCTCCTGAACGCGGCATAGCCGCGCACTACGCAACATAACAGCTGCGCACTACGCAACACAACAGCCGCTTCCAGAGCACACTGTGGCCCGTGGTTGAAAGAAAATGTTTTGCGTTTTTTTGTTTTTTTTTGTTATTGTTATGTGCAGTTGTGCTGCAGTTGTGAAGAAAAATGATTAACTTTGTGGTGTGAACATCCACGAGATAATGCAGTGCAAAGTGGTGCATTTCGTCATTAAAAGCAGTGATTTGATACAATAAGTCGTTTGAAATTTGCAATTAGGGGTACTAAATAGTTAATTTTGCATTGCAATAGATAAAGCGCCAGGAGCACGGCGTGATAATTTAATAAACTATATAAACATGAAAAAAATCGCTACCATCCTTTTTCTTGTGATTTCAATTTTTGTTGTCAGTGCCCAGGCTTGGGCCGGCAATTCTTTTGCATTGTGCATGGGCTTGTCGAAGTGTGGCACTCCTAATGCAGAAGACATCATGAGTGCGCAGAACGATGCAATCGACTTGAAAAAGGTGCTCGTGAACCAAGGCTATCGGGCAAGTGTTGTAACCAATAAATATGCTACCCGCGACAATATCCTTACCCGGCTTCAGAAAATTGTAGCAGCCACAAGGAGTGCCGACGACCGCATCCTCCTTTACTTCGCAACTCACGGAACCGAGAAGGGCTACATTCTCACTTATGGCGGCGAACACATCACTTACAGGGAAATTATCGACATTCTGTCGAAGAGTAAGACCAAGAACATCTTTGTGTTCATAATGGCTTGCCACTCGGGTACGGTGGCTCAAGGGTTGACCAGTGACCCCAACTGGCATAACAACTTGGTGAAGAGTGGCATCTCGTTCATGGTCTCGTCAAGGCCCGAGGAAACCTCCAAAAGCGTGAACTTGCCTCACTGGAAGCACTCAATCTTTGGGCAGGCGGTAATCAAGGGGCTGCGTGGCATGGCCGACAAGAATAGAGACCGCAGTGTGACGCTGATTGAGCTCTATGAGTATGTCTACAGCGAGGTGGTGAGTCGCATGAATGGCAGTCGCGAGGTGGGTGGCATGGTACAGCATCCGCAGCTCATTTGCCCCTCAAGGGCCAACAATGTGGTGCTTGCCAAGTGGTAGGCCAGAAATCAGAAATCAGAAACTCATAATACAAAATAACTACTATGAAGAAGCAGAAGAAGACCACACCGCGAGTGGGTCAAGCCAATAAAAAGAAAAATGATAGCAATGTAACTACTGTGGCCTTAGGAGCAGGTGCCGGTGTAGTGACTGTGGTGGGTGCATCGGCAGGAGCCATGATGCTAAATGCCGAGAATGTAGATGAGATAATTGACGACGTTGTTGCACTTGTCAACATTGACGACGACCAGGCAGGCGACGTGATAGCCGATCACTCTGTGGCACACACTGGTGATGCTAAGGTGAGAGTGATAGGCGGTGGTGGCACGGCAAATGGCGTGGGCAAGCAACAGCTCGATGAGCTCACCAACAACGACCAGATCGACTCCGACACCGGTGTGGAACTCACACCAGTGGGGTGGAGGGAGATAACCGATATCGAAGGCAATCATGTTAGGGTGATGGTGTTCCAGGACTCTCATGGCCATGAAGTGGCCATGGCCGAGTCGGAGCCAGGCTCGGGAGTCTATGATTTATATATGGACCCAACCACTGGTGTGGTGGTCGACGACATGTTTGCCGCAGCGGCCTACACAGCAGGCGACTTTAACGAGATGCTTCATGACGATGGCGGATATCTCGCTCCCGACTCTAATGTGCATTATGCCGTCAATAGCGACATCAGGCAAGACATCATCAACACCGACGGCGGTGAGCTTATTGCTGTTGTCGACCGTCCTAATGCGGCAATGGGTTCCGAGACTCCTCACCCCAATGTGATGGTGGCAGGCATCGACAACGACGAGATCGACATCGATGCAGTGCTCGATGTGGAGGACAGCGAGCAAGTGGTGGCTCTGCTTGGCGAAGATGGCGACATCAACGACAACTATGTTCAGGTGGTGAGCGAGGCTCAAGTGTTGGGCGAGGCTCAAGTAGTGAGCGAGGCTCAAGGTGCTATAATAATTGATGAGAACGTAGAGGCCTCCCTCGACAATGACGACCATGCCCAGGTTGTTGTGCAAGACGATAGCCATATCCATCATGCCTCGCACAGCGACGTTCACGAGAGTGCGATGCCCGAACCCATCGAGGCAGTGCCCGAGGTTGACCCTGCACTCGACATGCACAGCTTCGACAGCCACAGCATAGATGCTGGCGGGGGCGATAATGGCGCCGACTTTGCTGCCATCGATCCTGTTGCTCAGTAGCACTCAATGCACAATCATCAACTCATGCATTGCTTAGTAATTCAACGATTATGGATAAAACACATAATAAAACTCACACTCAGTTAAGGCTCTCATGTGCCACATGCCAGGGACAATTCAGAGTTAGTTTGCCATCGAAGCATGGGAGCTATGCGTTGGAGTGCCCGCATTGCAAGGCAAGAATAAAACTGAAGTTCGCTCCACCAGCAAGTGAAAGGAAAGACCCTAAAAATGTGTTTGTGAGTCCGCGTGTTGTGGAGCCAGTCCTCGGGCAACCTGATAGAGTGAGGGAAAAACTATATGTCATTAAGCAAAGGGCAGTCGTCTACAGGCCCTATAGGGCTATCTGTCCCGATTGCGGCAGCGACATCACCCTGTTGCCAAAGACTGCAGGCAAGGTGCTTGCGGCCAAGTGCAATGATTGCTCCACAATGATTCTTTACAAAGCTGTTGACCCAGCGGCAATAGAGCGTCAGTAAAAAGAAGTCAGAGATTTATTTTTTAATCAAATTATAATATGAAACGATTCAATGTTTTAACCATAGTGATGGCTTTAGTGCTAATAGCAGGATTCACTCCTGTTAATGCCCAACACAGTAGCAGGAATAGAGGCGCTTCGACCACAGTGCCTAAGCCTCAATCAAGGTCAAATCCGAGCAAGGCAAAACCTGCTGTTCCGCCTGCCACTGATAGAGATGGTGATAAGGATGCTAAACCAGAACAGCAAGACAATGTTTCAAAAGTTAAGGGGTTGCTCAATGGCTTGAACAATGGCAAAAAAAACGACTTGATTAAGCCACGCTCCGGTAACACGGTTCCTAACTTGCAAGACTTGATTAATAACAATCAAGGCACTGTTTCGGAGCGAATCAAGGCCGAGCAGCCAGTCGACTCAATCGAGATATTGAAGGACAAGGCAAAAAATGGGAATGACGAAGAAGCTGCTGAGGCCGCCTATCTGCTGGGCATGTACTACTACACAGCCGAAGGTGAGGAAATGGACTATAAAGAGGCATCGAGTTGGTTTAAGAAAGCTCATAATCTGGGTAATACTCATGCCACGGTAATGCTTGCCACTTGCTATTACTACGGCGATGGAGTGAAAGCCGATGTGGATAGAGCACGTGATTTATATCTTGAAGCAGTAGAAAAAGGCGACGACCAGGTGCTCGAGGTGCTGAACTTGCTTGCCGACGGCGATGATGTGTTCTTCCTCAAGCTATTGAGTGAGATTTATGACAAGGGCCTGGGCAATGAGAGTATCGATAAGAAAAAAGCCTACGAGTACACTAAGCGGGCTGCCGAGCTGGGCGATGTAGACAGCATGCTCAAGGTTGCTACCAGATTATACGAAAAAGGGCACTCTCGAGAGAATCGAGTGATGGCATTCCAGTATTTTGATAAAGTGATTAAGGGCGATTCCACTAATGTGGATGCCATCTATCACCGCGGCGTGATGCTCTATGAAGGCGACGGGGTGGAGCGAGACACTTTGCTGGCTATTGCCGACTTCCGTAAGGCTGTAGAGTTTGGTCATGTGGGTGCCAAAGTAAGGCTTGGTGAAATATACCTATATGATAAGGACGACAACACTCGCAAGAAGGCTATGCAATGGATTGAAGATGCTGCCTCAGCAGGCGATGACCTTGCAAGATGGACTTTGGGTAATTGCTATCGAACCAGTTACATGGTAGACCGAGACTATTTCAAGGCCATTCACTGGATTTCGCTTGTCGAGACCGACTCTTTGAAGGATAAATATCACAACTTGGTTGCTGAGCTGAAGGAGCAAAACGACCCGTTCTTTATGTTCCTGAAAGGCATGAATGCCTATTATGATAATGACATGAAAGAGGCGTTTGCTATTTTCAAAGAACTGAAGAAAACCGCTGTGGGCGAAGCCGTGACCATGGAGGCCATGTGCTACGCAAAGGGCAATGAATTCAAGCAAGCGATTTCTCTGCTCGAGCAAGTGACTAAAGATTACTATGACGTTAAAACCATTGAGGTAAATGGAGTGCCTACTACCAAAAAAGAGTCAAGAAAGGCCTATCATGCCGCTTGCTACCAGTTGGCATTGATTTACCTGAATGCCGATGGCAAGGTGGTCAAGAAAGATGAAAAACAAGCTAAGGATCTCATGAAAACCGCTGCCAATGCTGGTAACGGACTGGCGCAATGCCGCTATGGCAACATGCTGAGGGACGATAAAAAGAACAAGGATGCGATAAAGTATTATCAGCAGGCCGAGGAGCAATGGGCGTTCTATGATGGCAACAGAAGTGTGGCCAGTGAGCTGGCTAAGCTCTATGAGAGTGGGAAGATCAAACCACTTTTCCCATGCGAAAACATTGATGACCACATAATGAAGCTGAGAGAGATTCCAGATGATTATGACCCCATAAAGGCTTTGCTTGATAAAACTGAATTCTGAGTCAGTAATCTATAATATAATAAAAGGTGTTCTGTTTTGCTTGGTAGAACACCTTTCTTTTTTGTAGTTGATATAGTTACTATAGTCCATCTCAAATAATAACTTATGGGGTAAATTATTTGCTATTTTGTTATTTCTAAGTATCTTTGTCGCAAAACTTAGGCATAGTCATGAAAAGAATAACATTTTTTTTAATAGCAACTACACTGGTTCTGGGAGTAGCGGCTCAGACCAACTTTTGGCTTGGTGCCGACATCAGTGGCACGAGTGAGCTGGAGCGTCGCGGAGTGAAGCTTTACAACAATGCTGGGCAGGAACGCGACAACATCACGCTAATGCGTGAGTTAGGAATTAATGCGGCAAGGCTGCGCGTGTGGGTCAACCCACGCGACGGAGAGTGCGACATGCACGACGTGCTGGCTATGGCCCGACGGGCGCAAGCTCAGGGGATGGCAATAATGATTGACTTTCACTACAGCGACTGGTGGGCCGACCCAGGCAAGCAGAACATACCTGCTCGCTGGCGGCACTACAATTACGAGGCAATGAAGCGCGCAGTGGCCATGCACACCACCGAGACGCTCAAGCTGCTAAAGGCTGGTGGCATCGACGTGAAGTGGATTCAGATTGGAAACGAGACCACCAACGGCTTCCTGTGGCCTATGGGCCGTGTGCCCGACAACATGCAGCAGTATGCCGGCCTCACCCAAGCTGGCTACCGTGCAGCCAAGAAGGTATACCCTCACGCCACTTGCATTGTGCACCTTGATGCAGCATGCGACATCAATCGTTACCACATCGTCTTTGATGGCCTCAAGAAATATAAGGCACGATGGGACATGATGGGCGTGAGTGTTTATCCCTATTGGGACATGGAGGCTGGGCTTACTAAGAGTGAAGACGAGACTCTGGAGCGAGTGATAGAGAACATCAATGCGCTCAGCGCCGAGTACGGCTGTCCGGTGATGATAGTCGAGACCGGATATGAAGCTCGGCGACCCGAGGCAGGAAAAGCCTTCATGTCAAAACTGATAGATGCTGCACGCAATCAAACTCACGGCAACTGCACCGGTGTGTTCTACTGGGCTCCCGAGGCCGAAGGGCAATATCCACTTGGGGCTTTCCAAAACCATCGTCCCACAGCCATCATGGATGCTTTTAAACAAGCAAGCACGGTGAGGTGATGCTTGCTAAAGTCGAGAACGCAGCTCCCAGAACGCTACTGCCGATGCGGCAGCTACATTGAGCGAGTCAACGCCGTGACTCATGGGAATGCGCACCACATAGTCGGCCTGCTCTATAGTTTCATGGGGCAGGCCGTCGCCTTCGGTGCCCATCACTATAGCAAGGTGTGGCTCTGCGACAAGCGTCTTGTCGTCAAGGCTGATTGAATTGTCGCTCAGTGCCATGGCAGCAGTTTTGAAGCCAAGAGAATTAAGGCTCTGTATTGGGGCATCAAGCCAAGTCCAGGGCACCAGAAACACCGAGCCCATCGACACACGCACAGCACGGCGGTTCAACGGGTCACAGCTGGTGCGAGTGAGCAGCACAGCATCAATGCCCAGAGCGGCTGCCGAACGGAAGATTGCGCCTATGTTAGTAGTGTCGGTAACACCGTCAATCACTACAACACGCTTAGCGCCACAGCACACTTGCTCAACGCTGGGCACCTTGGGCCGGCGCATGGCACACAGCACGCCACGTGTGAGCACATATCCCGTGAGCTGTGCCAGTAGTTGGCGCTCACCTGTGTAAACGGGAACATCGCCACACCGTGCAATGATGCTCGCAGCATCGCCCTCGATGTGACGCCGCTCGCAGAGCAGCGACAGCGGCTCATATCCGGCGTTGAGCGCCACGTCTATCACCTTGGGGCTCTCGGCGATGAAAATTCCCTTGTCAGGCTCAAGACGGTTGCGCAGCTGTGCTTCGGTCAAGGTGCCAAACACCTCCACTCCATCTTGCTGCAGCGATGTGATCTCAATTATTGCCATAGTTCACTTTTTGTCGCACAAAATTACTAAAAAACGCCGATAGAAACAAAAAACGCCATTGCTTTTTGGCTGTGTCAACTTTTTACTCTAATTTTACCGATTATTAATTCATGACATCAACTATTATGGCACACAACTGCGAGAACTGTAAGTTCCGAGCTCACTACGACAAGAAACCAAATTCAATGTTAGGGCGCTTCTGGCGCTGGCACATTAACTTCTGTCCAGGCTGGAAAGCCTATTTCACCAGTCGCAACGATGACGAGAAAGCTGCTCTGCGCAATAAGTACAATTTCACCAAATATTAAATTAGCATTAAAAAATGAAGAAAATCTTAGCCATAACCATTTTAGCATTATTGGCATTGGGTGCTAATGCACAGCTGCCTAAGGTGTATAACGACGATATCGACCCAATGGAGCAAATCGACAAGGCACTTGTCCAAGCTCGGCAGCAAGGCAAGTTTGTGATTTGCCAGGTGGGCGGCAACTGGTGTCCCTGGTGCTTGCGGTTTGCTAAATTCATCACCGATGATGAGGAGATTGAACAAGTGGTTGACGAAAACTTTGTTTACGCACATGTGAGCTACAATCCTCATAGCACAACCAACGAGTCTCGCGACAAGGCCATGCTCAAGCGCTTGGGCAACCCTGGCCGCTTTGGCTATCCAGTGTTTGTGGTGCTTGGGTCAGATGGCAATGTGATTCACATTCAAGACTCAAGCTACCTCGAGGAAGGAAAGGGCTACAACAAGGAGAAAGTGCTGCGATTCTTTAACAACTGGACTCCAAAGGCCGTTGGCGCTGAGTAGGCTATGGATATAGAACAAGTTAGGAACTATGCATTGAATCTCAACCCGGCAGTTACCGAGGAATTATTTGCCGAGCACTGGGTGTCGTGGCGCATTGCAGGCAAGTGGTTCCTGCTCATGCAGCTCGATGCACCCGAGCCCCGCGTGGCGGTGAAGCTCCCACCTGAGCAGGCCGCCGAACTGCGCAGCCGCTACGATGGCATTAAGCCAGCTTATCACATGAACAAAGCGCACTGGAGCGACCTATATCTGGGCGAGTTGTCCACTTGCATTGTCCAGGAGCTTATCACCGAATCGTTCAGCATAGTGGTGGGCAAACTTTCGAAGAAGGTACAAAATGCCTTATCACTCTAAATGAGAAGATGAAAGCCATTGCCTACAACATCGATAGCTTTAAGTCCAGACCTTATTGGATTATCGACATATTGCCCAAGCAGGTGCCGGCAGGCAGTGCCGGGCAATATTTTACAATTGAAAAATACTTGCTCTCCCCACCTCGAGTCAGTGACATCTATCGTAAGTTTGCTCGTGTGCTGATTGCGTTAAACTGTTATCATGACATAATCGTCCAGGATGGCTGTCGACTGCTGGAAAATCCAAGCCCAGCAGCATTGGAGCGACTTGTGCTTGAGCGCAAGTGGCTAAATGTGTTAGTAGGCAGCGACCAAGCGATGATCACCGTCACTGGCGATGACCACTACATGACCCTGTATGGGCCCAGCAAAGACTTGCTTGAACTAATAAGAAACCTGGCTGCAGGGCACGGATTCTATGTGTGGAAGCCTAAAAATATAAAAACTAAACAATAAAAAATGTACAGCCTAAATTATAAGGTAACAACAAGCAGTTGCGACTGCAACGGTAAACTCAAAATTTTCTCGGCATTGCAGATGATGCAAGACTGCTCAGAGATGTGGATTGAGACTGAACCCACGGTGAAGAAATTTTTCAACGACCAGAACATGGCTCAATTGCTTGCCACTCGTCAAGTCGAAATTGTGAGGTTGCCTCTCTTTAAGGAGGACTTGACCGTCACAACATCGGTCTATGAGGTTAAGCCCATGTTCGGTTTTCGCAACACATTCATCCGCGATGCTCAAGGCGTGCCATGCCTCAAAACTTGGAGCATGGGAGCCTTTGTGGACTTGTCGACAGGCCGTCTCAAACGAATAGATGAGGCAACTATCGCATCAATCGCTATTAATGACAAGCAGGACATGAACTATCGCGACCGTCGCATCATCCTGCCTCACGAAGGCGGCGTTACTCTTGATCCTGTGCGGGTAATGCGAGCCGACATCGACTACAACAGGCACATGAACAATGCTCACTATGTGCGCATTGCAATGGAACTGCTACCCGAGGACTTTGAGGTTAAAGGCATGCGCATGGAGTACCGCGTTCCAGCCAAGCTCGGCGACCAGCTCACTCCCACCATTTTCAACCATGGTGGCATCATCACAGTGCGCCTGGCCATCGGCACCGAGACCAGCGCTATAATCGAGTTCAGTAACCATTAATAAATCCTCGATTATGCAAGACATTAAAGTATATCATTCCATTTGGAAATATTTACTATGTGCCAGTCTCTGCTTGATTTTTGCCGGTATAAGCTTGTGTGGACACCGCACAACAATAGATTGGATAATGCTTGTGGTGTGTGTCTTTTGCGCTTTGTTCTTTCTTTATCAAATAGTTAGAGAGAGATTCTTTGGCAAGCCATTCCTGTTCATAACAAGTGATGCTGTGTTCGTAAATTTGGTGGGAGATTTTATAGTAAGATTCGCCGACGTTGAGAAATTTATATTATCCACCACCGTAGCCCACAACACTCGCAAGCAATACATAGGCATAAAATTCAAAAAAGACGTTGAATTAAAAAAGAATGAAGAAGCCAATAAAATAAAAAAGTCTATGCGTAATTTCAATGTTAGAGTTGCGGGTGCTCAAGAAACATTGTTAGCCGATGGCTTGAATATTAGAGCCGAAGAACTTCTCTACATTCTAAATGAAAGGTTAGAGCAATATAAAATGCGTCATAAGTAATATAAATATGCTTTTCGCGAAGAACTCATAGAAAGAAGCAATAATATTCAAGTTTATAATTAATGACATTCTAATGACCGAAATACAGATAACAGCAGCCAATGCCGACGGCAAACTCAGGGAGCTATATGAAGCAGCTTTCCCGGTGGAGGAGCAAATTCCCTGGGGCGACTTGATGGTGCTGGTTGAGAAGATGCCGCTCGACTTCACCGCTTACTATGAAAATGCCGTACTCATGGGTTTTACTATCGTCTATCCACGCCCCGCCTTCAACTGGTTTTGGTATTTTGCTGTGCCACAGCACTTGCGTGGCAAGGGTGTGGGGCAACAAATCTTGTCGCAACTGATAGAGAAATATAACGACTGTACCAACATCCTCGACATGGAAAGTCCCGAGCAGCAAGACTGCGACAACTTGGAGCAGCGCCGTCGCCGTCACCACTTCTACCTGCGCAATGGCTTTCGCGACACTGGCGTGGGACGCTCATTCGACGGCATTGACTACACTATCATGATTATGGGACCTGGCACCTTCACCAGGCAAGACTACGACGACATTATCGCCGAGTTGCGCTCCTTCTGGACCAAGATGCCCAACCACACCTCTGCCTGAACCACACAAAGTTTGCCCCATTCATTTTAAATGAGAACCGTCCACGTTCACAATCAACTATTCACAATTTTTTTTTATTACTTTGCACAGTAAAAAACAGATATATATCTTACATCAAAAACACGACTTTATGATTAACGATTTCATTTACGACATTCCCGTGAGAGTTTACTTTGGCCGTGACCAACTCAAAAACTTGGGCTCTGAGCTCAAAAAGTATGGCACACGAGTGCTCATGACCTATGGCGGTGGCTCTATCAAGCGCATTGGCCTCTATGACAAGGTAGTGAAAGAGATAAAGGATGCCGGCATGGAGCTGTATGAGCTCTCGGGCATTGAACCTAATCCTCGCATCGACTCGGTGCGCCGTGGTGCACAAATGTGCAAAGATCACAACATCGACGTGCTGCTGGCAGTGGGTGGCGGTTCGACCATTGATGCCACCAAATTCATGGCTGCAGGTGCTCTTGTTGACCACGACCCATGGGATTTCATGGACTACAGCAAGCAGGCTCCCATCGAGCGTGCCTTGCCCATTGTCACCATCCTCACCCTCTCGGCCACTGGCTCTGAAATGGATACTGGTGGCGTGATTACTAACCCCGAAACCAAGGACAAGAACGGCCGCCTGGCTCCTGCGCTGCTGCCCCGGGCGTCGTTCCTAGACCCCACCAACACCTTCACCGTCTCACCCTACCAAACCGCCTGTGGTGCTGCCGACATGATGTCGCACATCATTGAGGTGTACTTCAACTTGCAAGACGACCTCTACATGCTCGATTGCTTCATGGAGGGCCTAATGAAGACTATAATTCGCTTTGCTCCAGTAGCAATGAAAGAGCCTGAGAACTACGAGGCTCGCGCCAACCTGATGTGGACCTCGTCGTGGGCCATCAATGGCTTTATCAATGGCGGCAAGCGCAAAGCATGGAGCTGCCATCCCATGGAGCATGAGCTCTCGGCTTACTACGACATCACCCACGGCCTGGGCTTGGCAATCCTCACACCACGCTGGATGAAATATTGCCTGAGCGAGGCAACGGTGTCGAAATATGTGCAGTTTGGCGTCAACGTCTTTGGCATCGACCCATCGCTACCTCCCATGGAGATTGCCAACAAAGCTATCGATTGCCTTAGCGACTTCCTCTTTGGCACGCTGCAACTCAAGCGCACATTGCCCGAAGTGGGCATCGACGAGGAACACTTCGCTACCATGGCAAGTAAAGCAGTGGGCGGCGACACCCTGCACGGTTTCATCGACCTCAAGCAGCACGATGTTGAGGAAATCTTCAAGATGTGCATGAAATAAAGCATCGCATTAACGACGATAAGTCGTTTTGGGAAAAATTACAGGCAATTTGGGTAACTCCTAATTGCCTGTTTTGCTATAATTTTGCCATCGATAAATCCTCAAAACTATAACGATATGGAACATATAACTTTAACCAATGGAGTGAAAATGCCAATGCTGGGCTACGGTGTGTTTCAAGTAGACCCTAAAGAGTGTGAACGTTGCGTGAGCGATGCCCTGAGCGTGGGTTATCGCTTGATTGATACCGCGCAAGCCTACTATAACGAGGAAGGCGTGGGAGCGGCGGTAGCAAAGAGCGGCATAAAGCGTGAGGACCTTTTCCTCGTCACAAAAGTGTGGATATCAAATGCCGGTGAGCAAAAAGCTGCGGCAAGCATCGAAGAGAGCCTGCGCAAGTTGCAGACCGACTATATCGACCTGCTGCTCATCCACCAGGCCTACGGCGACGTGTTCGGCTCATGGCGAGCTATGGAGAAAGCCTATGCCACTGGTAAGGTGCGCGCCATAGGCGTGAGCAACTTCCAGCAAGCACGTTTCTTCGACTTCGCTCACTATGTCGACATCAAGCCCATGATTAACCAGCTGCAATGCAACCCAATGATTCAGCAAAATGCTATTCAGCCACTACTCAACGATTTTGGCACCCGCATGATGGCTTGGGGACCGCTGGGAGGACAAGGAGTTGAGGGAGTGGTAAAGAGTAAGTTGCTCGACGACATTGGCTCAAAGTATGGCAAGAGCGCTGCTCAAGTGGCACTTCGATGGCTCACTCAGCGTGGCATCGTCGCCATTCCCAAGAGCACCCACCGCGAGCGCATGGAGCAGAACATCAACATCTTTGACTTCAAGCTCAGCGATGACGACATGAACCTAATTGCCACCCTCAACTTGCACGACGAGGGCACGGTAAACTTTACCGATGTTCAGTTTGTAAAATATCTTATTGAGACCTACGGCTGATGCGTGCATTACTCATTAACGGCAGTCCACATGCTCGGGGTAGCACTCACACTGCCCTGAGCTCACCCACATGACGGGGATGAAACAGTCAAGAGCCGAGTATATTAATGCTATAGCCAAAGGTTCACTCAACTACTACAGCGCCAGCCATGAGCGCATTCACATCAATGTCGACGGCAACCATGCCACTCTCGTGGGCCAAAGCCAAGCTGAGCAGCAGTCTTCGGTGGTGGCCGCCACACCTGGCCGCTGCAACTCACCTTTCAATTAGAGAAACGTGACCGTGGTTGGCTGCTGACTAATGCCGTCGCCTCAACCTATTAGCACAATGATAATCAATTAGGTTAGCACTGATTCACTCGCTATGCTATAAAATGGTTGCATAGCGGGTGTTTTCTTGTATAATACCGAAAAAATCATTAAATTTGCAGTCAAATGTCTGCTCGAAACGGTAGTAATCAACTTTCTATAATTTTATAGCATGAATATAATTATCACTGGAGCAACAGGATATGTGGGCGAGGGCACACTTCTAGAGTTACTCAAGGTTGAGCAGGTAGAGAAGGTGCTATCGGTAAGCCGCAAGCCGTCGGGCATCACTCATGCTAAGCTCGAGGAATATATAGTCGACGACTTCATGAAGCTTGAGGCTGGCGATAAGCATTTTGAAGGCTACGATGCCGTGTTCTTCATCGCCGGCATCACCTCGGTGGGCACGCCGCGCGACGCCTACCTGCGCATCTCGCAGGAGATACCGCTACACTTTGCCTCAATCATGCCCGCCAAGGAGAACATGACATTTATCTACTTGAGCGGTGCCGGCACATCGGCCAGCGGCAAGCAATACTGGCAACAGGTAAAGAGCAAGACCGAGGCCGAGATTCAAACTATGGGCTACAAGCGCACCTTTGCTTTGCGACCAGCCATCATGCGATGGTCACGAGGCCAAAAGCGTATTCAAGCCATGCAATATGCCTTCATCGTGTTCTACCCATTGCTACGCTTGCTGGGACAGGCCAACAGCATGCGCGAGGTGGCATTGTCGCAACTCACCCTCACTCGCGACGGCTACCACAAGCACGCCATCACGCCGTGCGACATCACCACACTGGCTAAAAGATTCTAAAAATCACAATACCTTTCACAACTAACTAATCAATTAATAACTAATCAACAAACCCAAGGAAAAAACTATGAACATTCTTATTTTACAAGCATCGCCGCGTGCCAATGGCAACACTGCATGGATGGCCGACGAATGCAAGAAGGCAGCCGAGGCTGCAGGTCACAACGTAACTGTGGTAAATGTTGCTCGCAAGAAGATTGCCGGCTGTCTCGCATGTGAGTATTGCCACACTAAGGGCAACGGCGCCTGCATCCAGAAGGATGACATGCAAGAGCTATATCCACTGATGGCCGAGGCCGAAGCATTGGTGCTCGCCGCTCCTATCTATTACTTTACGCTGTGCGCTCAGCTGCAGGCTCCCATCCAGCGCATGTATTGCGTTAACAGCCCTGCCAAGGTGAAGAAGATGGCATTGCTCACTTCGAGCTACTCGCCAGGCGTCTACACTGGTGCCACTGCCGAGTATCGCGACATCTGCAACTACTGGAGCGTTGAAGATTGCGGCATCGTCACTGCCAAGAACGATGAGCAAAAGACCGACGAGACTCGCGCCAAGATTATTGACCTGGTAAGCAAGTTCTAACATCATTTTACTGCCCCCACCTGAATTTAATAATCGTGGGGGTAGTTTTTCGTCATGGCATAATGAACATAGAAGAGTTTCGTGAATACTGTCTCTCGCTGCCAGGTGTGACCGAGGCCACCCCATTTGAGAAATTCACGAGGGGGCGTTACACCATCCTTGTGTTCTATGTGGCAGGACACATGTTCTGCTACTTCAATATCGATGACTTCAAGGCTGTGACCATCAAGTGCGAACCCAGCCTCATGGCCGAGCTCAAAGAGCAGTATCAAGCTGTGGGCGAGCCTTTCAACGGCGACAAGCGTTACTGGATGAGCGTTGAGGTGAACCACGATGTTGACGACTGCAAGCTCCTTGAGTTGGTGCGTAACTCTTATGACTTGGTGAAGAACAATAAGTCATCGAGCAAGAAATAATATGTGGCCACATGGAAGTGACTAACTTGTTGACATTTAAAGAGCGAAGTGAACTGCGGCAGTGGCTCATAGAGAAGCATGCCTGCGAGAAGGAGTGCTGGGTGGTTTCCTATCGCAAGAAACAGCCGCCCTGGGTGGCACTGCAATATGTTGATATTGTGGAAGAGGCGTTGTGCTTCGGTTGGATTGACTCAACGTGCAAAAAAATGCCCGATGGACGCTTGGCTCAACGGCTCTCGCCGCGCCGCAAGGGCAGTCACTGGACCGAACTCAACATGCAGCGATGCCGCGACCTGGAGCTGCGCGGCTTGATGAGAGCAGCAGGCCGTGCCGCTCTTGAACAAGCAATGGCTAACAATGACTAATCATGAAACAAAACCGAAAAATAGGAAACCGTGAGTGCTTGATTTATCAAGTGGGAGAGGTGCCTCGTGTGCTTCTCATTCAGCCGTTAGGGGTGCATGAGCAGGATAGCATCGACAGCGAGATGGCGATTGTTGCACAAGGTGCTGACACTGAATTGGTGATGGTGGCATTCACAGTCACTAATTGGGAGCTTGAGCTCACTCCATGGCACGATGCGGCAGTGTCGCGCAACCCGGCAGTGGGCGAGCACGCCACCGAAACGCTTCGCTATGTAACCAGTGAGCTGATACCCGCGCTTGTGGCTGATTATGGCCAGTTGCCCATTGTGCTTGGCGGCTATTCACTGGCTGGACTGTTCGCGTTGTGGGCCTCTAAAGAGTCGACCGTCTTCAGCGCTGTGGCGGCAGTGTCGCCCTCGGTGTGGATTGGTGGTTGGTGCGACTTTGCTTTGCGGCATCCTGTGGGTGCTGCCAGCGTCTATCTGAGCCTGGGCGACCGTGAGGAGCGCACCCGTAACAAGGCTTTTGCAAGGGTGGGTGCCAACATCCGCTTTGAGCATGAGCTGTTGCAACAACAGCTTGGTTCAAGCCATTGCATGCTTGAGTGGAACCCCGGCAACCACTTTGCCGACAATGCTTTGCGCACAGCCAAGGGATTCTTGTGGTGCTTGAAGCAGGTCGATGTGCGTTGACAAACTCAATAATCACGACACCGATGTGGAGCCACAAGTGATTGAATTGTAAATTATAAACGCTAAAAATAAAATTAAGAAAGTAATATTCTTTGCTCAATTCACTTGCCGATGCAGAAGTGGGCGAAGATTTCTCCTAAAATATCATCGGTGGAGATTTCACCAGTGATTTCGCCCAAGTAGTGCATGCACTCGCGTATGTCCTGGCTCAGGAGATCACCACTAAGGTTACTCTCAAGGCCCTGCAGGGTGCGGTCGATTGCCTGGCCAGCTCGCACAAGGGCATGATAGTGGCGTGAGTTGGTGACTATGACGGCATTCTCATCGCTCACCCCAGGCAACGCAGCCTGTGCTATAATCTCTTGCTTGAGTTGGTCAACGCCTGTGCTCTCGCGGGCGGAGATTTTTACTATTTTCCCATTGAAGCTTAGCGTGTTTAGCCGGTCGATGGCAGGCTGAGCCGTGGACGCGTCGATCTTGTTGACCACGGCAATCACTGCCTTGTCGCGGCAGTGGTCGTGAACTTGAGAATAGAACTCATCGAGTTCCATCGCTGGAGCTGTGGCATCGATCATCCACAGCACAATGCGTGCCTCGTCCATCTTCTTGAAAGAGCGCTCTATTCCCATGCTTTCAATGACATCCTGCGACTCGCGGATGCCTGCCGTGTCGATAAATCTAATCAGTGTCCCTCCCATCACAATAGTGTCTTCAATCACATCGCGAGTGGTGCCTTTGATGTCGCTCACCAGTGCCCGTTCGTCGCCCAGGAGGGCATTGAGCAGAGTGGACTTGCCGGCGTTGGTGGGTCCAACAATTGCTACTGGCAGACCGTTCCTGATGGCATTTCCGTCGTGGTAAGATGCTGCAAGCGAGTCAATCACGCTTTTTATGTTAGTTGCCAAAGTAGTGAGTCGTGAACGGTCGGCAAATGTCACGTCCTCTTCGCTGAAGTCGAGCTCCAGTTCAATTAGCGACACAAACTGCAACAGTTGCGAGCGCAAGGCACTGAGCTTGCGGCTGAAGGCGCCTCGCATCTGGTTCATCGCCACATGGTGCGATGCTCGCGACTGCGAGGCAATCACGTCGGCAATAGCCTCGGCCTGCGAGAGGTCGATTTTGCCATTGGCAAATGCTCGCTGTGTGAACTCGCCACCTGTTGCGGCGCGGCATCCGGCATCAATCAGGGTGGCCACCACTTGCTGCTGAATCCACATTGAGCCGTGGCACGACAGTTCCACAACATCCTCGCCCGTGAACGAGTTAGGGGCACGGAACACGGTGAGCACTGCCTCGTCAAGTAGGTCGCCGTGTGAGTCGATGATGTGACCTAAGTGGGCGGTGTGGCTTGACATCTGGCTCAGTGGCTTTCCTCGCCATCGCCGTTGCACCGCGTCGAGCGCGTTGTCGCCGCTCACCCTGATTACTGCTATTCCCCCCATGCCGTGAGGTGTTGAAACTGCGCAAATTGTGTCCATTTATCATTAAGTGTTAAGTGTTAAGTGGATGCATTGAGCATTGTGCATTGTGCATTGTGCATTAATTTAGTTCCACTGGTTGAAGCTGAAGGAGCTCTCAACCTGTCGCTCCACATTGGCGGGTAGAGCACTGAAGAAGTCGTGACCTGTGATGCGCTCCACCTCGTCGACGCTGCAGGCGTGACGCTGCACTCCACCACCTCCCTCGTGATTGTCGTAGACGAACCCAATGGCGCAACTGCGCGCTGGGTCGAGCACCACCTTGAAGAACCCCGATGGCACCACGATGTCGTGATTCTTGCCTATTCGGTTAAGAGAACCATTAAATATGGGTCCAGTTGCCACAATAATCTTTCCGTAGCGTTTGGCCCAGTCGTGAACTTTGAGCTCCAGTTTGTTCCAGCTGCCACCATTCAGGTCGTGATCTTGGGGGCAGATGTTGGTCATCAAGAAGCAGTCGCTCATCGACTGGCGGCTCCAGCGCATGTCGTTGGCAGGCGCCATGTGGCCGCG
Organism: uncultured Prevotellaceae bacterium; assembly: GCA_946186575.1. GTDB lineage: Bacteria > Bacteroidota > Bacteroidia > Bacteroidales > Muribaculaceae > Sodaliphilus. The sequence continues at coordinate 11,130 of CAMHNO010000005.1, read as the reverse complement.
GTCATATCCACTGCCCTTATACTCATACCACTCAGGGCAACCGCTCACCGATGGGTCGGCATAGAACTTGTAGTTGCGACGGTGCTCGGCATTGGGCCCATTGGTGATGTCAATCATCTTGCTTGTGAGCACATAGCTCACGCAGTTTGGCACCCGATAGGCAGTGTTGAAGTTCACTGTCATTGCTTCGTATTGTTTTTTCACGTTGCGGTATCGTGAATTCACTCTCACCTCGGTAAGGTTCGATGACTCGACTTGACCACTGCTTTTAACCTGCTCCACGCGACGTGTGTTGCCTTTGTTTCTCTTGTGCTTGGCATCTACACAAAACGAGATAATTATGACAGCGGCAATGGCCACCATGCATGTGAGTCCGAATTTTCCTAACTTTTTCATCATTTCAGCAATCATTAATTAATAAACAATATTCAACGAGCTGTAATAACAAAAAGTGTGCCAAAAAAAGAACTTGGTATTAATCTACCAGTTGAGCCACTGGTTCAAGTTGCAGGTGGCCTCGACCCTGTTTTCTAAATCATCGGGCAGCGCATTGAAGAAGTTCATGCCTGTGCGCTTCTCCACCTCGTCGACACTCACGGTATAGTTCTTGAGCATTCCCCCGCATGCCCTGTTGGGGCAGATGAAGGCGATGGCTTTGATGGGTGTGGTGTTAGGCGAGATAATCACCTTGAAGAAAGCTTCGGGCACAGCAATGTCCATGTTCTTTCCAATGGTTTTAGGGTTGTTGCCCACAATGGGCCCGGTGATTACAATCAGCGACTTGTCGCGGCGAGCCCACTCCCTCACCTTCATCTCAATGTCGTTCCACACACCGGCGTTGAGAGCTGGGTCTTGCGGGCAGACGTTAGTGAGAAAGAACGTTTCGTTCATGGCTTTCTCATCCCATTTCATGTCACCCGCCGGTGCCATGTGTCCACGGTCATATCCTGAGTCGCGATAGTCCCACCAGTTGGGGCAGCCATCCACGCTCTCATCTCGCTCAAAATTGCCACTGCGTTCTCGTTTCCCCTTGGCCTCGGTCACTGTGATTTCGTAGGTTACACAGTTGGGAATGTGCAGTTGCTTATTGAAGTGGGCGGTAAAGCCTTTGTATTTCACCACTCTGTCGCTTAGGCCGCGTGGCATGAGCACCGTCTCATAGTTATAGCCCTGCGCTGGAGTTTGACTTGTGTTTTGCTCAGTGGCAGCTAAGTTTTGAGATTGTTCTATCTGGGCCGTGGTTTGCTTTTGGCTGCCGTCGTTTTTATTCAAGAAATAGACAATAGCGGCAACGGCTACAACCCATGCTCCCCACTTAAGCCATTGTAAAGATTGACTCTTACTTATCATAAATTGATGATTTTTAAAACTAAAGCACAAAGGTAGTGAGTTTTCTTGACTGTTGCAATAAAAATAATAGCTAATGAGGTGAGAGATGCCTATTAGAGCGTGATCATAGTCGCAATGTCCTGCGATATGGCGTTCAGCTCAAGACATTGCTCGCGGGTGATGGATTTGTGCTCATTGTGATGCTGCCATGGAGCGACAAAGAGCACTTGCCCACTGGCACAAGCGTCAAATTGTGCCCCGTTGGGTTTCCACATTGCAGAAAAACCATTTTCAAGCAGGATAATTTGCTTGAAGCCAGCATCAAAAGTGGCCCTCATAATCCGTTTCTCGCCAGGACTGATGCATGCCGACACCAGAACATAACCGCGTTGCGCCAGCGCAAGATGTTTAATAATTGCTTTTTCTATGTCTTCGTCGCTCATGCTGCGAGAACAGATGACAGCAACCTTAAGGGGGTAGCCGAGCAAGAAGGTGTTGCCGGCAACCGAGAGTTGTCGCTTGCCCATTGTAATGTCGCGATGCACAGTGAAGAACTCTGGGTGGTTGCGTTTTGTCCACAACCGGCGGGGGTTGTCGGCGATGTATTTGAACATGGCATCGAGTTGCCCTTTGCCGCTGAGGATGCGGTCGTGATAGCCAGCTTCCCACAACATTTGGCCCTTCGATTCTCGCGTTAAGTCGTTACATCCTTTTTTAAAACCGTTAATCACATTGCCCAGATGACAGCTAAGGGGCTGTGTCACATGTAGGATGCCGTGAATGTGGTCGGGCATGATGCACAACCTGAGCATCTTGAGCTCGGGGTAGTAGTCAGGCACCTTGTGCCACAGCTTGAGTATCTCATGACCGATGGTGCTGAATTCCACCCACGGCTCAGAATGGTTGCAGTCGCTCGCACGCAGGGTGCCAAGCAGGGGCTTGCGATCTATTACCACAAGCGTGATCATGTAGATGCAGCAGCTGCGATAGTCGTGACCAGCCTTGCGGCGGTGGTTTGAAGGCTTGAAAGCAGGGCGATTCTTTTGCCTGTGCCACCACTCGCGTCTTTTTCTATCACGGTCGTCATTCATAGTGCAAAAATAAGAAAAAAAACGGCACGACAAGCGATGAACGAGATAAATCTCGCATTACACCAACACAACACCCACTCCAAGCCACCGCAACAGCGACAGCCACTACCACCCACCAGCAGCGATAGCGGCAGCAGTTGAAGTGGTGATAGCAGTGGTGGCAGTAGCAGTGGTGGCAGTAGCAGTGGTGGCAGTGGTGGTGGCAGTCGGCATGTTGTGGCGTTGCAGTAGTGCGCGGCTTTGCCGCGTTCAGATTACGCACCGCAGTAAAAAGTTATCAACACATATTGAATATTTAAAAGAAAAATATTAACTTTGCACGAATTTATATTATCATGTGAAACCAACGATTATTTTATCCTAAACTCTTTAATAAATAGTTGTTTATGAAAAAAGTTCTAACAATTCTAATGATGGCCCTCCTCGCCACCGGCGTGGGCTGGGCAGCCGACACATGGCAAGAGACCGCGGCAAGCGCTCTCTCAACTGGCGACATTGTGGTGATTGTCGATAAGACAAGCGGAATGGCAATGTCGAATGACAAAGGCACCAGTGCGCCTCCCGTGGCAACCGAGGTTAGCTTTATTTCTAACCAAACGCAAATCAGTGCCCCTCTGGAGAAAATCCAATGGGAAGTGACTGTGACCAATGGCAGCTATAAGTTTAACGTGCCAGGAGAATCCAAATATCTCTATTGCACAGCCACCAACAATGGTGTGAGGGTAGGCACCAACTCTAACAATGCTTTCACCATCTTCGACAATAATGGTGTACCTTTCCTGTATAACACAGCCACAAGCCGTTATTTGGGCGTTTACAATAATCAAGACTGGCGTTGTTATACTTCAATTAATAGCAATATTGAGAAATGTGTTCTTGCTTTCTACAAAAAGGTAGGGACCGCATCGGCTGTCGCCACTCCAGTGATTAGCGGCACTACGCCCTTTGTGGGAAGCACTCAGGTGTCGATAAATTGCGAGACAAGTGGTGCTTCGATTTATTATACTCTTGATGGCAGTGATCCCACCACTTCAAGCACTCTTTACATTAACCCTTTCACCATTAATGCAACTACCACTGTCAAGGCGATAGCAGCCCTTAATGCTGAGAGAAGTAATATTGCAACCAAGACTTTCACTGCAATTCCTGCAATCTCAAGCATAGCAGAGTTTAATGCCCTTTCCACTGGCACTAACTTTAAATATACTGCCAGCAACCTTGTGTACATCGTTTCAAATGCCAATGGCGATAACCACTATGTGCAAGATGGCTCGAAGGGAATGCTCATTTATGGAAGCCTTGGGCAGACCTATAATCCTGGTGATGTGATTCCCGGTGGTTTCACAGGCACAAGGGCAGTGTATTATACTGCTCCCGAGATGACCAATCCCGATGGTTTCACCGCCTCATCTCAAAGCACAGAACTGACCCCTGTGGAGTTTACACCATCGCAGGTTAACATGGATAACTTTGGCCGCTATGCCATTATCAAGAACGCAAGTTTCGACACCAGCACCAAGACAATCACAGCTGGTGGTGAGACTATAGGTTATCACACCACATTCAACAACGAAATCCCCACAGATGGAGGCATTTATGATGTGATAGGCGTGTGTGGTTATTATAAACCGAAGGATGGTGACGCTTATCCTCAGTTCTTGCCCATCAGCTATACAGAAGCTCAGACCACTGGTCCCGAATACTACTTGGCGGGCAATTTCAACGGCTGGGGGGACGCTGTGAACAGCGAAGTAAACAAGTTCACTAAGCGTGCCGATGGCAGTTATGCTCTGAACGACGTGGAGCTTGCCGAGGGCGTTGAGTTTAAAATCATAAAGGTTGACAATGGTTCAACCACATGGTATGGTGGCACTGTTACCGACGGAGGCTCCTACTACGGCATTAACGGTGGTACTCACACCGATATTCCATTGGTTAACGGTGCTAACTTCAGGTTGGAAGTGGCTGGCACTAATGATTTTGTTATCAGTAGCGACATGAAGCTCACGGTAAACCGTGATGCACAGCTCTACATGAAGGGCAGCTACTCTAATGATGACTGGGCTACTAAGACCCCATTAACAGCCACCAACGACGGCTGGACAATTACCATGGACATGGCAGCAGATACCGAGTTTGGCTTCGTTGACGAGTGGAACACTTGGCACGGTGGCAATGGTTACTGGATTAAGGCCGAGCACATGGGAACCGAGATTCCTATCGTTGCCAATGGCAACTTTGTTATGAAGGTTGCCAGCAACTTCACACTCAACATCAACAGCGCATTGACAACGCTTGTCGTTACCGACAACAATGCCGTGGTTGAAGGCGCTTATGTTAAGGTGACCCCGACCGACGACCTTACCAGCGGCACTTACCTCATTGTTTATGAGGACGGTAGCCTGGCATTTAATGGCGGTCTTGAGAGCCTTGATGCTGTGGGTAACAGCATTGCTGTGACTATCAATAATAACACTATACCCTCAAGCTCTGAGGTTGATGCAGCAACGTTCACCTATGATAAGACAGCTGGAACCCTCAAGAGTGCCAGCGGCTATTATATTGGTCAAACAAGCGATGCCAATGGCTTGGCAAGCAGCGAAACAACTGCTTACACCAACACCGTTTCGATAGATGCCAACGGCAATGCCGACATCGTTTCAAGCGGTGGTGCTTACCTGCGCTACAATTCGGCAAGCAACCAAACCCGCTTCCGCTACTACAAGAGCTCAAGTTACACTGGGCAAAAGGCCATCCAGCTCTACAAGAAGAGCGGAGAGGTGGCACCAACATTGCCCACTCCAGTGATTTCGGGCGACTCGCCATTCTCGGGCAGCACTACTGTGACAATCAGTTGTGATGATACCGAGGCCGAAGTTCGCTACACTCTCGATGGAACCGACCCAACAGCAGAATCCACACTCTATCAGGCACCATTCACCATTAGTGAGACCACCACAGTGAAGGCTAAAGCCTTTAAGGGCCAAGCGTTCAGCAATGTGGCAAGCAAGGAGTTTAAGAAGATTTTGAGCGTGGCAACAATTGCCGAATATAAAGAGCTTGGAGATAACACCACATTTGTGTTCACTGGCAATGTCACTGTTACCTACGTTAATGGCAGGAATCTCTACATCAAGGACGAGACTGGTTCGGCATTGATTTATGGTAACGAAGACTTCACCGGTTTTGAGCAGGGACAAGTGCTGGCAGCTAATTGGACTGCTACCACCACCCTTTACAATGGCTTGCTTGAGGCAAAAAATCCATCAAGCCTTGCTGCTACCGAACAAACCGTTGAAGTTTCACCAGTTGATAAGAGCGTGAACGCTATAACTACTGCCAACGATAATGAATATATCATCGTTAAGAATGTAACTATCACGACAGTTAGCAACAGGAACTTCACAATCTCTGATGCCAATGGCAACACTATCACTGGACGCACATATTTCACCGATGTTGACCATCCAACAGACCTTAATTTGAAATATGACATAACTTGTGTCGTTAGTGAATACAATGGTACAGTTCAGCTTTATCCCACCGCTTATGTGGCTGTTGAGACTGTGGTGCTCGACGGCGTGGCATTTACTGCCAATAGCCAGTGGGCTACATACTACAACGGTGCCCGCAACCTGACTCTGCCCGAGGGTGTTACTGCCTATGTGGTGACTGGTGTTCAGGGCAACAATGTTGCCATTGAGCCTGTGACTTACATCCCAGCTGGCGTGGGTGTGCTGCTCTATAGCGATGAAGCAGCTGAGCAGCTGTCATCAACCCTCTACACCGGCGAGGCTGGCACCCATAGCAGCTTGCTCGTGGGTAGCGATGAGGATCAGAACATCACCGAGGGCTATGTGCTTTACAACAACACCTTCTACCGTAGCGAGGAAGGCACTCTGGCAGCCCACCGCTGCTACCTGCCCATGACTCAGGTTGTCGGTGCTCCACGCATGCTTATGATTGGCGCAAGCGACGTGCCCACCGCTATCGAGAGCATCATTGCTCAGGGCAATGTGGCTGGCATCAAGTATGTCAACCTCAGTGGCGTGGCCAGCAGCGAGCCCTGGCGCGGCATGAACATCGCAGTGATTACCTTCACCGATGGCACCACCCGCACAGTTAAAGTGATGAAATAATCTCAATTAATAATAATAGGTGGGCTCTCCGGCTCACTCGCTGAGCCCACCTTGATAAAACTATCAAAACAATGCAAATTAAGAAAAAATTACTGCTACTGCTTGTGATGCTCACATGTGGCATCTCGGTAGCGTGGGCAGCTGAGCAGCATGTCACGGTCGCAGCCACCACTGGCGGCTCGGTGACTGTTGACAAAGCTACAGCTACCGCTGGCGAGACGGTGACCATCACAGTCACTCCCGATGCCGGCTACCAGATTGCAAAGAGCGACATCGTGGCCGAGGCAACCATCGACCCGGGAAATGCACAAGCTCCCGGCTTGAAAGCCGATGGCCCCAATGTGGGCTACAAGATTGAGCTGCAAGGCAATGACCCTGCCAGCTTGAAAGACGAGCGCACCTACACCTTCACGATGCCCGACGCACCACTCAATGTGCTCATCACAGCCCACTTCTCGGGTGTGATTGAGTACAACATCACCATTTCGCCCGACATCGTGAATGGTACCGTTACGAGCAACGTGACCAAGGCCAGCTATCAGGAGAATGTGATACTGACTGTGACCCCTGCCGAGGGCTATCAGCTTGAAACGCTGCAGGCCACCTGGATTGTCGGCGGCACTCAAAACGCTATTGACGCCACTCCTGCGGGCAATGGCCTCTACACCTTCGAGATGCCTGCCCACGATGTGACCATCAAGGCCACTTTCACTAAAAAGCCATACAACATCACTGTTGACGATGGAATTGAGCATGGCACCGTTACGGCTCCTGCCACAGCCTTCTTTGGCGACCAGGTAACTGTAACAGCAACTCCTGATTTGGGCTACGAGATCACATCGTTAAAGGCCACATGGTACGAGTATGGCACCTCTGAAACATCTGTTGACCTCACTCCCAATGGCAATGGCTCTTACACCTTTGAGATGCCTGCTTACAACGTGACCATCGAGGCCACGTTCACTAAAAAGCCCTACAACATCACTGTTGCCGATGGAATTGAGCATGGCTCCGTTACGGCTCCTGCCACAGCCTGCTTTGGCGACCAGGTAACTCTGACTGTGACTCCCGCCGCAGGCTATGAGGTTGCAACGCTGCAAGCCACCTCGCTCGTGGGCGGCTCTATCACAGCCATCAATCCCACTCCCCAGGGCAATGGCATCTACACCTTTGAGATGCCTGCTCGCGACGTGACCATCGAGGCCACTTTCACTAAGAAGCTTTATAACATCAGTATTGCCGACGGAATTGAACACGGCTCGATTTCGGCTCCTGCCACAGCCTACTATGACGATCCAGTTACTGTTACAGTGACTCCCGACAAGGGCTATGAGCTTGACCGACTCTACTACAGCTACGATGCCGGCGGCGGCGTTCATGAGCCTGAGATTGCCATTGAGAATGGCCAGTTTAATATGCCAAACTTCGACGTTACCATCCATGCTACCTTCAAGCTGAAGAAATACAATGTAGAAGTTGAAGAAGCCATCGATGGCGACCACGGCTTTGTGCAGGCAGTCCCCAGCACCTGCTCCATGGGTGAAACCGTTACTCTCATAACCAGTGCCGATACCGGCTATGCGATTACCACCTTGCAGGCGACTTACGAAGAAGGCACCACCGAGGTAAACCTGCCTCTCACTCCAGCTGAGAATGACACCTACACCTTTGTGATGCCAGCGGCCGACGTGCATGTGCACTGGATTGTCAGCAAGGTACAGTACACCATCACAGTGAACCCGTCAGAGCATGGCACCGTTACTGCTCCCGCCACTGCCGAATATGGCCAAGAGGTCACCCTCACCGTTACCCCCGAGGCTCACTACATGCTTGAGAGCCTCAGTGTGGCCTACACCAACGGCAACCCCGTTACTGTGACCGACAACAAGTTCACCATGCCGGCAGCCAATGTTGTAGTTAACGCAACATTCAAGCCTGTAACTTACAACATCACCGTTGCTCCTACCGAGCATGGCACCGTTACCGCTCCCGAGTCAGCTCAATTTGGCTCAGAGGTGACTGTGACTGTTACTCCTGAAGAAGCTTATGAGCTTGAGACGCTAAATTACACCGTCGATGGTGGCCAGCCAGTTCCTATTGAGAACGGCAAGTTCACTATGCCTGGTGGCAATGTGACTATTACGGCTACATTTAAGCCTGCCACTTTCACCATTACTGTAGCTCCCACCGAGCATGGAACCGTTACCGCTCCCGAGACAGCTCAATTTGGCTCAGAGGTGACTGTGACCGTCACTCCCGACCCGGGCTATGAAATCGATGAGCTTTATTATACTTATGATGCCGGAGGAAGTGTTCCCGACCCAATTTTTGAAATTGAGAACGGCAAGTTCAATATGCCAGGCACCGATGTGACTATTGTGGCTAAATTCAAGGCTAAAGTGTTCAACATCACCACCAGTGTTTATCCCAACGACGAAGCCGGTAGCATCACCGTGGCATCGAGCGCAGCTTTTGGCTCCGAAGTTGAGGTGACTGCCACTCCCGCCGCAGGCTACACTTTGAAACAGCTTTATTATACTTATGATGCAGGAGGTAGCGTTTCCGACCCAATATTTGAAATTGAGGACGGCAAGTTCACAATGCCAGGCACCGACATCACTGTGGTTGCAGAGTTTGAGCTTGCTCCTGAGCCTGAGCACACCTATACTGTGGCTGGTGAGCCTGCTGCACTCTTTGGCTCGGAGACACCTTGGGACGTTAACAACAGCAATGGCGATATGACTGCTGGCGACGGCGGCATCTACACTTGGACCTCGCAACCCACCCATCTTGAGGGTGACGTGAAGTTCAAGATTGTGACCGACAAAAATTGGAATAATACTTCTTATCCAGCCGATAACTACATTATTTCAAACGTTAAGCCTGGCACTTACACCGTTACCATCACCTTCAATCTCGCCACTGGCGAGATTAACGTGAATGTGGAGGGACAGGCCGATGTCTTTGTCATTGGCCAGATAAACGGCAACACCCAGTTCGCTCCCAACGATGGCTTGCAGATGACTACCGAGGACGGCAAGATTTACACCGCCCAGGTGACCATTGCCGACATCGAGGCTGGCTATGGTTTCTTTGCCTTCACCCACAAGCTTGGTGCTAATGCCGACGACTGGAGCACTGTCAACGCTTATCGCTTCATGGCCGAGAGCTATTACGACTTCCTCGTGACTGGTTCTACCATGAACTCCCAGCTGCCCATTGACTACAAGGAAGACAGCGCTATGAAGATTCCTGCCGGTGAATACACTCTCACCGTCGATCTCGAAAACATGTATCTCACAATCAACGGTGGAACACAGCTGAGCTACATCCTGGCAAGCGGTGTTGAGGGTGTCGATTACACCGTTATCAACGACCTCACCGTGGTCGACAAGAGCAATGTCACCAAGCAGTACTTCACTACCGATGGCAATGGCAACTGGATTACCATCAACGGCAGCAGCTACTACGACGGCTCTGACATTCCTGGTTTCAAGGGTGGACGTGTGAGCGGCGTGTTTGGTGGCAAGAACCTGAACCCATATCTCACAATCTCGACAACTCCCACCATGATTGAAGAGGCCCAGCCGGTTGAGCCAGCAAGCTATTCTCTTGCAAATGAGTTCGCTCCTAAGGTTGATGAGGTGATCGTCGTGAGCAAGGCTTACTACAAGGCAAGCGAGAACACCTTGCGTGCCTATGAACCTGGCGCCATCCAGGGCCAGAGCCTCACGGTGGACTACAGCCTCATGAATTATGAGTTTGCCGACGGCCGCTGCTACACCGTGCGCGGTGTGATCAACATTAAGGAACCCTGGGCCACTCCAGCTCCCATTGGCACTAAGGACTACAACTACCCATTCCAGAACTACAAGCTCTTGATACTCGACGTTACCGAGGAGCCAATACCCACCGGCATCGACAGCATCGAGACAATGGAAGGTGTGAAGGCCGTGCGCTACTACAACGCCGCTGGCCAGCAGAGCACTGTTCCTTTCAAGGGTGTGAACATCGTTGTCAAGGAGATGAACGACGGCAGCACTGTTACCACCAAGGTGGTTCGTTAAGCCCAGAGCTTAGTTCAGACTTCAAGAAGAGCTGCTCTCTCGATTGACGAGGGCAGCTCTTTTTGCGTAGTAATGAAACTGTAGCTTCAGAGCATGCTCTGTCAAATCGCTGTGGAGTAGTGAGGAACGCAATAGTATTTAATCTTTGTTAAAAAACTACTGGTAATAGAATATTATAATGTGTAAATGAGTATTTTTGTGTGCTTAAGCGCAAGCAATAAATATTTTAATAACCAAAGGAATATAATAGAGAAGTATTGCTTTAGCTAATTATAACCCAAAAAGTATAACAGATAATTAATTATTTTTTTATGAGGAAGATTTTTACCACAATCGCCATGGCGGTTTTGATGGTTACCGCCGCAACCGCAATCACGCCCCTGCCCGACCAGGGCGTGTACCGCATCAAAAACGTGTATTCGGGCACGTATGTGAAACTACAGAACAACTATCTTGCCGACATCACTGCTCCCACCTACGAGGAAGCCAGCCCACTGCTGGTGT
>CAMHNO010000004.1 GCA_946186575.1 uncultured Prevotellaceae bacterium | reverse complement strand
ACTTTTATTGGCAAAGTTAATCTAAACTTTTCCGACTGCAAAAATAAAAGAGGTGTAGCCTAATTTATCCAAAATTAGTGCAAACCGAGTGAAAAAAAACTCACACAAAGCACCAGCGGCATCATGAGTTTTGACCTCACGATGCCGCCGAGACAAACATTAAGGATGTTAGGCATCAGAGATGCCATTCAGTTTACTTTGCAGCAGGCTCGGATGGCTTGAGCTTGAAAGACTTGAGGATGGTTTGAATGATTTCCTCATCATACTTCATGTGCGAGAGTTTTATGCTCACACTGCCTTCAGGATTGAGAGGAGCGCAAAGATTTGTTACAGTATTACCATCAGGATAAACCTTCACAGCTCTCTGGAACTTCACTCCACCGATTTCTACTTCTCCATCTTTCTTGGCATCTTTGTAGATATTGAAGAAAGATTCCATATCTTTCTCAACAGTATTGCTCTTGTAAGGATAAGAGCTGATTCTCACGCCAACAGGACCTTTAAATCCATCGGGAACAACAATAGGCTTGAGCTCGCAATAAGAAGAACTCTTTTGGCTATCGCCAGGACGAACCGAAGGAGCCTGCCATCCATCGGGCAGTTCTACTGACCAGGTTGGATTGTCGATAGTTGCTGGACCCTTGAGAGTGTCTTTCTTCTCTTTGGTTTCTTCGGTTTTAGTACTGTCTTTTTTTTCACCACTTGCACTGCCGCTGGTGTTCCCATTGCCTGCGCAGGAAGCCATGAGCCCTGCCACTGCTAACATTAAAAATAATTTCTTCATAACAGAACTGAATTTAGAATTAAAAATAAAAATTGACTTTAAAATCTATAATCGTTAAGTATTTCCATAAACAATGTGCAAAATTAACACTTTTTATTATACAAACAAAATAAATTTGCAATTTGATACAACAAAAAACTACAATACGCTAAAAAGTGATCTGGTAATGATGAACCGCATCACCATCTAAGACACGCTATCAATTGCTAACATGCTGATTATAACTAATTAATTTCGTCTAACTAACGTTAAAACAACACCAAGAACGCGTCAAGACATTACAACAAGGGTGTGCCCTATTCTTTTTTTAGGCACACCCTTAATGTTCTCCATTCACTCTTCGGGGAGAAGATTGTCAATTACAAATCATGAATTAATCAATTACCTAACAAGATGTTATAGACCGCTGTCACATCGCCACTGGTGATGCTACCGTCGTTATCCTGATCGCCATTCACCAGACTGCTGCTATCGCCATTGAGCAAGTAGTTGTAGAGCGCCGTAATGTCACCGCTGGTCACGCTGCCATCACCATCCACATCGCCAGGAACGGCTGGATTGGGAGGTGTGCCAGGCATAATTTCAATCTCCCCCCAGTACATGCCGTTGCTGCCGTCGGCACAAATATTGCCGTAATTATCAATATGCCCTCCCACGGGCTTACTGATGTAGCAATTGTTGAGGGTGAGCGCTGGTGGTGTGCTGATGTAACCATCGGCTAAGTGGATATATGCGTTCTCTATAGTGAGCGCGCAGTCATTGTCCTCGTTTTGAATCTCACCTCCTGGCATTGTGATAGAGCAGTTACGGATGTAGGTTTGAGCAGGTTCGCCTTTCTTATGGGTGAAGTAACCTATGCCCATTTGATTGACAGTCGATTCCATCGACAAGACGTCATTCTCCACTCCATTGCCAGCGCCTTCAATTGCCACGCCATCACACTCAGTTAAATCTATACCATAGGTGTTGTGATGTGTGATGAGACGGTTGTTACCAGCAATCCTGATTTTCAGCCACTGGATGTCGCTGACGATGACCTGACCATCGGCCTCAATTGTGGCATTGTTCAAAGTCAAGAAGTTATTTGTCTGAAAGTAAGAGACATTGCCATCGCCCAGGATGTCGTTGCAGTTTTGGGTGGTGACTTGCACTCCGCCAACCTTGAGGTCATAGGTGCTGCCTATCTTCACCGTCTTGGCCTCACCAGCAAAGTGTCTTATCTGGGCATAACCATACTTTGGCAATACACAATCCCAGTAGCCGTCATAAGGCTCCAAGATTTTAATGCCTGGGGCAAACGACATAGTGCCATACACACCATTATCCATATTGAAAGCATGGTCGATGGCTCCATAGTCGCTCCAAATCTTCAACGAGCCAGCATTCATTTTATAAGCCACACGATAAACACTGGTTGACCAAATGCCACGGGCCGATTTAATGGTAACATCGGGACCATCAAACTTGTATTGCACGCTATATCGGTTGAAAGCAAAGAAAGCAATATTGGTGGAGGTCATTTTCAGCGATCCGTTGCCAGTGAAATCAATAGTCATTGGCTTGGTACTAGCAGCTGTGACATTAATACAGCTGAGTCCATTGTCGACATTCTCATTACCTTCTTTTTTAGTCTTGAGTGTGCAATTGCCTATCACCTCTATCTCAAGGTCCTCAAGCTGATAGGTCTCAATAATAGTTTTATCGCACAATATATCGGCATTGTTGAGTGTCAATTTGTAGTTCACAGGATCATAGGCCACCGTACCGCTCTTCAAATAGCCAGCCTCAGTGAGTTCTTGATTTATAAGCTGATAACTATTTTCATTGTAGACCTTTCCACAAATCATAACTCCAGCAGCATTAACGCTAAACACTGCCATTGCAATTATCAATAAAGTAAAGAGTTTCTTCATTCTTTTATTATCGTTAAATATTTCTATAAATAATGTGCAAAATTAGCATTTTTTATCACACAAACAAAATATATTCGTAATTTGATACAACAAAAAACCACAATACGCTAAAAAGTGATCTGGTAATGATGAACCGCATCACCATCTAAGACACGCTATCAATTGCTAACATGCTGATTATAACTAATTAATTTCGTCTAACTAACGTTAAAACGACACCAAGAACGCGTCAAGACATTACAACAGGTGAATGGCGATCAGGATAACGATGGTAGCATCACCTGTGGCGATGTGACAGCGGTCTATAACATCTTGTTAGGTAATTGATTAATTCATGATTTATAATTGACAATCTTCTCCCCGAAAAGTGAATGGAGGACATTAAGGGTGTGCCTAAAAAAAGAATAGGGCACACCCTAGCAGCGCCATCGCCGTCATAAAAAGTAGTAAAAATTTTTTCATTTTATGTAGGATTGTAATTTAAAAATTATGTTCAAGTAATTCTTCGTTATCTAATTACAAAATTACTACCATAACAAGCTATAGTGACTATCTTTTCGTCAAGTAATTTTATCATCTTGCGAAAAATGCACTCTCAAGCACTGCGTTATATTAAAAGTCAGAAGTCAGACTTCAGAAATCAGAATTTATCGTCCTAAAATTCTTCAGTCTGACTTCTGATTCTTTTAGGGCATTCGGTTTAAGCCATAGAGATAAAACCTTACTTCGCCGCGGGATCGGCTGGCTTCATCTTGAAGCTCTTGAGCATAGCGGCGATAACGGGGTCGGTGAGCTCATAGCCCTGAACCTCGATCGAGATGTTGCCTTCGGGCTTTAATGGAGCTGTCATGTGAGAGATGATGCCACCGCCACTGCCGGCTGGCTTAACAATCTTCTGGAACTCCATGCCACCTATTGTCTCTTTCTCAATCTTGGCATTCTCAACCTTGAACGCGCTCTTGAACGTCTCTTGATCTTGCTCAACGGTGTTGCTCTTAAATGGATAAGACTTAACTGTTGCCGAAACCAGGCCTATCATGCCCTTGGGACGTACCAATGGCTGAATGCGAAGATAAGAAGATGCCTTCTGATCCCTGCCAGCACTCTCGCTAACAACATACCAACCCTCGGGCACGTCGACCGACCAAGAGGGGTTCTCGATGGTCACTGGACCCTTTACGGTATCCTTTTTCTCCTTGGTGGCCTCGGTCTTAGCCTCTTCTTTCTTGTCACCGCTGGCACTGGCGCTGCCGCTGCCGCTGGTGGTTCCATTTCCTGTGCAAGATGCGATTAACCCTGCAACTGCAAACATTAATAATAACTTTTTCATTTTTCTGGGACTTTTGTTTTTTAATTAATATTTTATCTTGACATCTCACTAAGCAACAATCACTTGATAGTGATAGCGTTGATCATTTCATTGAGATTTTTAAGAACAACTTCCTTGAGCTCGGCCTTATCCATTGTGGTGCCACCAGACGACACGCTGATGGTCACAAAACCATCGCCTTGTGGAACGAGAGCTTCATATTCGGTATCTTTCTCAAGGAAGTACACCTTGTAGGTTTTGCCACCTGCTGTGATGTCGTCTACTGGCTTGAAACCATTTTCAGTTAAGTTGGCTGTAATCTTTTCTAACTCGTAAGAGTCATACCCAAGCACTGCCGTAGTAAATGGATTCTCACGCAATCTAAGATTGCAAGAGTTTCCACCAACCACACGACTTGTAGGTTTCCAATTTGCCGGTACCTTGAGGGTATAGGCATTAGCGTCAAGCTCCTTCTGGTCCTCGATAGCCACTTCCTTATCCTGACCTTGAGAGGACGATTGCTCAACCGAGGCGCCACTGGCTTTAGAAGCACTGCCACTATTAGATCCACTACCTGTGCAGGAAGCCATAAGGCCTACAACTGCAAACATTAATAATAACTTTTTCATAAATAGAAATTTTTTAAATTAGATGATTTAATAAAATTTATGTTCTCAAAAGAATTATTCTTCATTTTGAATTTATGCATTGTCCATTATTTTAGTTTCCCAGCAGTATGTTGTAAACCGCCGTCACATCCACACTCGAGATGTGACCGTCGCCATCCTGGTCGCCATTGACGATGGCGCTATCGTCGTTGTTGAGCAGGTAGTTGTAGAGCGCTGTCACGTCAACACTGCTCACATGACCGTCGCCATCCACATCGCCGGGGATGGCTGCCGACTTCGCTATCACAAGCCATGTGTTCTTGAGAATGTTACCATCGGCATCCATCATTGTCCAGCCTTCCATGTGGGCGCCTTCCGGTTCCACAATTTGCAAGCCATCATTCAGTGTGAGACCATTCACATTATAAAGGCAGGATTTTGTGCCATAACCTTTCACGCGAGTCATGGCATTTGATATCGTTATGCCGGCATAGTTATAGGCCGAGTAAGCGTACGTGCCTTTGGAGCTCAGCTGAACTCCGCCAGTGATTGTCAGCAAGCTGCAAGTGTACACGCCGGTCTGACCCACATCTATCGTGAGCGACCCACCGCCGGTGATGGTGGTCTTAGCATTGTTGCCAACGCTAATTCCTTTAAGCACATTGGGACCAATGTAATTCTCGCCATTGACCACTATCTGCAGGCCGTCAATTTCATTTTTTATAAAATAGTCGTTAAAGCTCTCGTTGTAATTCACATTGTTAAGAATCAGCTTATTGCCCACAGGGTCGTAGGTCACGGTGCCGTCGCCCAGGATGTCATCGCAGTTGCTGCTCGTCACCTGAATGCCTTTCACATAGAGGTCGTAGGATACATTTCCCTCATAGATATGGCCAAAATCCTTCCATTGATCGGCAGCGGCATAGGTTGCCTTCATGCCTGCAGGAACATATAGCGAAACTGTGTTGGGAGTGGTAGTTCCGCCCCACACGTTTAGGCCAAGCTCTGGCAAAGTCGTCATTTTGGCTGTTACAGTCTGTAGCGTTGGCAAGTTGGCCATAGCATAATCACCTATTTTATTAACTGTTGATGGTAATGTAACGCCCGAGAGCAATCTCAAGCCAGCCAATGCCGAAGGCGAAACTTCGTCAAGCTCATAGTCCTTTTCATTGACTTTTATCGTCTCTTTAAATTTCAAAACCCTTGTGTAGATGCCATCTTCCCAATCATACAAATAATCTCTGGCCACATATTCATAGTTAGTATATTGAATTGAAACATAAGTGGGAATGTTAGGATTATCATAGGTTCCCATGCACAATGTGGCTGTGTTGTCATCTTTAATGCGATAGCTCACATTATTAGATGTGTCATACACATCATATCCACCAATATACACTTTGTTTCCACCATAGTTAAATATCTGAGTATAAGAGTTTAACGATTCTACTGGGCAGAAGATATACATGCTATAGTGTAATGTGTTTTGGCACTCTATGAGCTTTAACATCACACTATAAGGCAGAGGGGGCACTGCAGCGCCAAAGTTCAGCGCCATGATACGGCTTGTTTTAAAAATATTATTGCCAAATGTTGTCACACTGCTGGGGATGTGGATAGCGCCCACACAGGCTTCCTCAAATGCATAATCCTCTATAGTAGTGACACCGTAGGGAATATCCAACACATCGTAATACATGTGATCATAATAAGCGTAGGAGCCAATAATACGTGTTTTGGGATGAATCGGATTATAAATAAGCATTTCTTTGCTTGGTGGCACACGACAAAGCACGGCTATATTATTACCATCAGCATCATATCGTTTTTCATATAGACAGTCTTTATAAACGAAATAGACACGCTCAAATTCCTCGCAGTCCGATTCAAATTTTTTAATATAGCGACATCCTATAAACGAGTTATAAATGCTATTCAATGACTTGGGAAATTTCACCGACTTCAAAGAACGTGAACTGCAACCTACAAAGCAATTCATTAGCGTTATAACTCCTTCCAATAAATTAATCTCACTAACGCCTGAATTATTAAATGCGCCTTTAGCAACCGCGTTACAGTCTATCGTAACCTTTCTCAATGATGTTGAACCAGTACACACATATTCACCTATGAGATATTTACCAGACACTCCTGTCCATGTAAATGATTTGATTGCATTACTTTGATAAAAAGCATAGTCGGCAACCCTTCTGCACACATAGGAAACGGGATTATCGCTTGCACCGTAATCGTCAAGATGAATTTCATCGGGGCACACAATCACATCTTCACTGGTGGAGTTCACAAGCCATAAATTTCCCTGCTGAACATTATATATAGCAGGACGATCCACAACGTAGGTCGAGCCGTTATTGTCCTCATAGTCATTGGCAAAAGCACTAATGAATATATCATTGAAGCTCATGCCTTGTATCAAGGAATTTTGTGTGAAAGCATTATATGCAGCCTGAGTCGAGAGCCCGAGCTTCACACCATTCGTCGACAACGAGCCAATAAAGGCACTGCTTGGCATGCTTGACGCATCAAGCGGCTCCTGGCCTGCCATTGCAACGAGAATGGAATTGCTGTTCTTGCCTGAATTCAAAACTAATCCGGCACCCAGGTAGGTCACGCTGCTGGGAATGCGCACCTGACTCAGGTTGACGCAGCTTGCGAAGGCGTAGTCGTCGATGCGCTGGCAGCCGTAGTGGATGATTATATCACTGGCCTTGCAGCCTTGAAAGGCCGACGTCCTGATTCGAGTGGGCCACACCAGACCATTGTAATGGATGAAACCGGGGATCTCGAGCGTCGACAGGTTCATCGACTGCGCAGCGGTTGTCAAACCGGTAATCACGGCTTGCCCGTTACTCACTTCAAACTTGAAATAGCCCTGCTCGGCACCACGTGCGACCACGAGCGCCATCACAGCAACTATCAACATTAAAAATCTTTTCATAGCTATCGAGTTTTATTTTATTCTTTAATTTCAAAATTGTGAGCCACCTCCACATTGCGTATTATGCATTGTGAATTGTGCATTAATCAATTTCCCAGCAAGATGTTATAAACCGCTGTGACATCGCCACTGGTGATGCTGCCATCACCATCCTGATCGCCATTCACCAGGCTGCTACTGTCGCCATTGAGCAAGTAGTTGTAGAGCGTAGTGATGTCGGCACTGGTCACGCTGCCGTCGCCATCCACATCGCCAGGGATGGCTGCCGACTTCGCTATCACAAGCCATGTGTTCTTGAGAATGTTACCATCGGCATCCATCATTGTCCAGCCTTCCATGTGGGCGCCTTCCGGTTCCACAATTTGCAAGCCATCATTCAGTGTGAGACCATTCACATTATAAAGGCAGGATTTTGTGCCATAACCTTTCACGCGAGTCATGGCATTTGATATCGTTATGCCGGCATAGTTATAGGCCGAGTAAGCGTACGTGCCTTTGGAGCTCAGCTGAACTCCGCCAGTGATTGTCAGCAAGCTGCAAGTGTACACGCCGGTCTGACCCACATCTATCGTGAGCGACCCACCGCCGGTGATGGTGGTCTTAGCATTGTTGCCAACGCTAATTCCTTTAAGCACATTGGGACCAATGTAATTCTCGCCATTGACCACTATCTGCAGGCCGTCAATTTCATTTTTTATAAAATAGTCGTTAAAGCTCTCGTTGTAATTCACATTGTTAAGAATCAGCTTATTGCCCACAGGGTCGTAGGTCACGGTGCCGTCGCCCAGGATGTCGCCACAATTGGCGCTGGTAACCTGCACACCGCCCACTTTCAAGTCGTAGATCTTAGGACCAACTTCTACCGTGGTGCCGGCCACCAGGTTGCCATTAGTGTCAACAACACCATGAGCAGTTGAGCTCCATGTTGCTCCCTCGGGCGCAACGATGGCATAATTGTTAAGGTTGAAAGCCTTGAGTTGGGCTACGCTGGCTGTGTTACCTATCGATAGCACCTTTCCGCCTTCCATGTTAAATGTGCCATTATAAACTGTTGTGGGGCTTGTCACCTTTGAGCCCATGATGCCATAGGTCGCTCCTTGAGCATCAAGGATGCCGTTCTTAACAGTGAGTGCGTTGTCGCACGTGAGCACCACGGCAGCTCCCTGCAATGAGCGCAGGCGCAGGGTGCGGGTGGCAGCATCGGGTTCATAGGTAGCGGGAGCATTGAGCTTCAAGACCGTTCCGGCATAACCCACATTGTTCAGATTGGTGCCTGTCGACTTGATTTTAAGACCGTCGATATTGCTCTCGATTAGTGGAACAGCTGTGTTGGTGCAATTCACTATGTTGCTACCGAAGCTGTCGAACGTCAGTGTCTTATAACCATCAAATTTTATGGCATTAGCAAACGAGTTGTTGCCAAACAGCTCACTCATGTGGCTCACCAGATAGTCGGTGATTGACGCACCTAATATCTTGATACCGTATGTGTTGCCCACCCAGCCTATCTCGGCACTTGTGGCTTCGCTGTTATCAGCAGCGCAAACGTAATACCAGTAACCAGCTTGTCTAATTATCTCACCGTGGCGGAAACCATAGTTGTCGCCACCCGATGTGAATCTATAATATATTGGGGGCACATCATCACCAGCGCCACTGCCAAAACTTATAGCACCTTGAGTTCCTGAGAATTTTGTCACTCCCGACTCATAATTAATCTGGCCAAAGTCACCATAGAAGCCATAACCATTGCTGGCATTGATAGTGAGCAGGGCAGGATCGTTAGGACCAGGGTTTATGTTACCATTGGTAATGGTGAATGTGTAATTGCCACTGCCATTGCCGGCATAAAGCATCGCTATGTTGTGATAAATGCCATTGCGAGTATTAATGGTCAAGTGAGCACCATTATAGAGCCGCAACTTCATGTTGGCCTTGTTGTTATCGATTCCAACCCTTGTATCGCCACCTAATGTGTTGTTGCCTGAAAAAGTAACCACAAGATTATTAATTCCAGGTGCATATACGCTGCCATCAAGGTTGTGATTTCCATTTCTCACTATCGCTGAATAATAAGGACCAATATTATATTCTATATTGGCATTATAGAATTCGAGATCTTTGTTATCAGGAAGGTATTGCACTGTGCCACTCTTTAGATAGCCTAAGTTTGTCAGTATAGTGGTGAGCTTCGACGCATTGTCGGCATCGACCTGAACACCGCACACATACAGGGGATATTGCTCAGGACCAACTGTAAAGGTTTTTACCGAATTGCCACTACTATTACACATTGTGTACATGTAATCATCTTCACCTATATGACCATTTTCGGGATCTATCACTTTTCGCTTGTTACTTAGGTTCATTGCCGCGATAGCTTCATGCATGCAAGCATAAACTGTCCCTGTGGCTTTAAACGTGCCATGGCCGAGCATGTATTGAAATGTGGTACTACCCAGGCTGCGCACACCGGTGAATCCGTCACAAATGATGGTTGGCGTACAACTCTCGGTTAGAGTGGTCACCGACACTCCACTGCGATTGGCTGCTGTGATGCCGGCACCGGTGCTGCTGCCGCCGTGCAGCTCAAGAGTGCCATTGCCACTAAATTCAAGGCGGGCGAAGTCATGACAAGCAGTGCCGCCCATGTAGATTGCCGACCCACCCGAATTAGTGTTTGTGACGCTATTGGTACCATTCAAAACTATCTCTAATTGGTCAAGTTCGATGTAAGAACCTAAGCTACCATTCACGCCCGCCCAAATGACACCGGTGTTTTTATTATAACTCAACACTGCATTGGTGAGGATAAGTTTTCCTGTGTGATTATCGCCTTGCCAGGTATGCTGAAACTCAACGGTGCCACTCTGGAGCACGCCATTGCTCTGCAGTTGGCTTGTCAAGGTTGACGACGAAGCAATGTTAAGGGTATTGAGCTGAACGCCACCTATGAACATCGCAAAGTAGTCAGTTGCACCGGCACTCATCGCCATCAGCACAAAAAGAAGTGAGGATAATAGTTTTCTCATAATTTATTGTGTTTTTGGTTAATAATTTCATTTGATTTTTGTGCTTGCGAAGCATCGCTCAATTTATCATGCTTGTGCTCTTGCTCAGCAAGCTTGCGCTCTACCATGCGATCGAGCTTCTTCTCCACCTGTGAGTCGACGTAGTCTTCAAGCTCAAGCAAGTGGTCAAGATAGTCCATCGCGTAGCGCATTGCAGCGTCATTATATTTGCTCTTTTTTGCCATAAAAAAATGAGTAATTTCACAATTGCAAAATTACCCATTACAGCAGGCAAAGCCGTTATCATTTCATCAAATATAATTATCATTTCGTAAAAACAACACAGCAAATCCCCCATTATCACGCATTTCGTTGATGACAATGGGGGAATGGTTGTTTCGTCAGTAGCAAGCAACGTTAAGCGCTCAATCGGCGCGCTCAACGCAGGGGGTGCCACTCAGGTACTGCGACGGAGTGATGCCAAAGGTGTTTTTGAAGGCGCGAGTGAAATTGGGGGTGTCGTTGTAGGCACACAGGCGGGCAATCTCGTTGATGTTGAGCTCGGCGTGGTTGTCGAGCAGGTGGCGAGCACGGCGCATCCTTATGATCTGGATAAAAGCTTGAGGCGAGTTGCCGGTGATAGTGCTCAACCGCTGCCTTAACTGGTAAGGACTAAGGTTAAGGCGAGCGGCAACAGTGGTGGCATCAATTTGCCCGTCGCTGATGAGCTCATTTATAATATTTATAGTCTCCTCGAGAAATTCGCGATCGGCACTCGATATTACGTCTTCATCGTTGGCGTCACCATGCGACTCCAAGGCCAGGCTATAGTCGAGATGAAGCTGACGATACTGCTCTCGCAGCTCCTCAATATTAGCACTAAGCTGTTCATTGATAGCACCCTGACGCTTGTTGCGGCGACGCATTATCCACCATATCAACCCTGCCAAGCAGCACAGCAGCAATGCCACAAGCACACCTATTATAATGGCGCGCTTGGTGGTGGAGCGCTGATTGGCGTTGTCGAGCAGCAGCTGTTCGTTGGCATACTGAGCGCTATAGCGCCCTAAGCTCTCGGCTGTCTCGTTGCTATAAATACTGTCTTTGAGCGACTTGTAGCGCTCCATCTCGGCCATGGCAGCCTGCGGGTCACTGTCTTTGAGAGCGTTATAGAGGCCCAGCCTGCTGTGGCTCTCGTTGTATATGTCCTTGAGTTTTACAAAGATATTGGCTGCCTCACGGTAGTATTTCACTGCCTCGGCTGGCTGCTTCTTCTGGAGCATCACGCCACCCATCTGGTTCAGCGCTATACCCAACGACTGCATGTTGCCACTGGCACGCAGTTGGGGGATTGCCGCCTCGAGCTGCTGTTGAGCCTCATCATAGCGCTTGAGCCACAAGAGCGACGACGCCATCTGCGCCTGACGCATGGCTATGCGACCTTTGTCGCCCAGTTTCACCTCAATGTCATAGGCAGCCTTGGCGTAGCTCAATGCCTTCTCCTCCTCGCCCAAGCTGTGATACACCTCGTTGGCAATACCATTGATGGTGGCAAGGCGAGCTGGGTTGTTGGCTTTCTTGGCTTGCTCAAGGGCGGCAAGAATGTATTTCTCAGCCTCTTTGGGCTGGCGAGCACCCATGTAGATGGCCGCCAGGGTGTTGAGGCTCGAGCTCATGGCATCGGGGTCGCCACTGCGGCGGTCAAGTTCGTAGCACGCCTTGGCATGCTTGGCTGCGTTGTCATAGTCGGCAAGGCGAATGTAGATTACGCCAAGCAGGTTCTCGCAGTCACCTTCCACCACCCTATTGTTGCCACTCTTGCAGTGAGGCAGCGCCTTGAGTCCGTAGTCGACGGCGCGCTGGTACTGCTGCTGGTCGTAGTACCACTCGGCAGCCCAGTACCACACCTGCTGTCGCAAGGTATCGGGGTGAGCGTTGGACTTGAAATGAAGGAGCTCGTCGGTAAACTTCTCATTGTCGAGCTCCTTGAAAAATGCATTGGCTGTAGCCACATTCTGGCTTGCATCAAAATTCTTTATGAGTTGATCCACATTGGCCGATAGCAACGATGAGGCATAAGCCAGCATCAATGCCACAAGAATAAATCTAAACGCTTTGTGATTAGTCATTTTATTAAGAATACTGTGATAATTCCTTAGTTTTATTTGGCAAAATTAAGCATTTTATTCCATTTTACCAAATTAACGCTATTGCAACCTTAGCACAAAATTTGCATTTATCACTTAAAAACCCTAACTTTGCAACAAAATAAACACATGGACGAAAAGCGATTAACCCAACGGCTGGAGTGGATCAAACAACATCCTGAACATCAGTTTCAACACGGCAAGTTGCAGCGAATGGTGGGGCATGACTACCGCGGCAAAGGCATCTACATGATAACACTGTGCACCGAGCAACGTAAAGCAGTTTTGGGCACTTTGCATAACAGCGATGAGTGGCATGAGCTACCATGGGTTGAGCCAAGCGAGTTAGGGCGAAATGTGATACTGGCATGGCGCGACACACAGCACTACTACCCTAAAGTGCAGGTTATTGCCTATCAGCTGATGCCTGACCACTTCCATGGCATTCTCTACGTCACCGAGGATATTCAACAGCACCTTGGGCAAATTGTGAACGGGTTTAAAATTGGCTGCAACCGTGCAGTGAGGCGGTTGTTGGCGAAGGCAGAGGCACGGCCTCTGCCCACACCGACAATGGTCGCACAGCAGCCATTATCGCTACCTCTATGGAAAAAAGGCTATCACGACCGCATTCTTAGGGGAAGAGGACAACTGCAACACATGATTAACTATGTGCACGACAACCCCAGGCGTTTGTGGATCAAACGCCAGCACCCTGATTTTTTCACCACTCATTCTGAACTGATGATTGGTTATACAAAAGCGACAACCATCGGTAACCATTTCTTGCTCAACTACCCCTTGAAAGTGCAAGTGCAATGCTCAAGAAAACTGACAGAGCAGCAAATTGAAGAAAAGTGGAAAGAAATTCTCAATTTAGCCGAGCAAGGCTATGTGATAGTGACTCCAGGGATTAGCCCAGGAGAGAAAACTATAAAAAACCGCGCCCTTAATGCAGGATTACCAATCATCATCCCAACAAAACAGAAATACTCAAACATCGAGAAACCACCAGGCAAACTTTTTGACGCCTGTGCTAATGGAACCCTATTACTGATAACACCAGAGCAAGAAGAGAAACAAAATGGCCTCACAAGAAATCAATGCCATGAACTTAACGACTTTACTCATTTAATTTGTGGCATGAAAGTTGCTATTAACACAAAAAAAATATAACTTTGTAGCAACATATAAATAGAAACTCATTTACATTAACTCAAATGAAAGTAGCAATTGTGGGCGCAAGTGGCGCTGTGGGACAAGAATTTATGCGTGTGCTCGACGAGCAGAATTTTCCTGTCGACGAGCTAGTACTCTTTGGCTCGGCGCGCAGTGCAGGCCGCATCTTCACCTTCCGTGGCAAAGACCATGTGGTGAAACTGCTGCAGCACAACGACGACTTCCGCGACATCGACATCGCGTTTGTGTCGATGGGGGGCGGACCGGCACGCGAGTTTGCCGAGACCATTACTAAATATGGCTGCATCATGATTGACAACAGCAGCGCTTTCCGCATGGACGACGACGTGCCATTAGTGGTGCCTGAGGTCAACGGCGACGACGCACTCAACGCCCCACGGCGCATCATCGCCAACCCAAACTGCTCCACCATTATCCTTGTGGTGGCCCTGAAACCCCTCGATAACATCTCGCACATCAAAAATGTGCAAGTGGCCACCTATCAGGCAGCAAGTGGAGCTGGCCTGCAAGCTATGGACGAGCTGGCACTGCAGCAGAGCGAGATTGCGCATGGCAAACTCGAAACCACGGTAAAGCACTTCCAGCATCAGCTGGCCTACAACGTGATTCCGCACATCGACGTATTTGCCGACAACGACTACACTAAGGAGGAGATGAAGATGGTGCGCGAAACGTGCAAAATAATGCACAGCGACATTCGCGTGAGCGCCACCTGCGTGCGTGTGCCTGTGATGCGCACCCACAGCGAAGCGGTGTGGATTGAATGCGAGGAGCCTATCAGCCCCGAGGAGGCACGTGCCGCATTGCAACTTGCACCAGGCATCGTGGTGATGGACGAGCCTGCAAGCAACACCTACCCCATGCCCATCACATGCACTCGCAAGGACCCCGTGTACGTGGGCCGCATTCGCATCGACACCAGCAGCGACAACGGACTGACGTTCTGGGTAGTGGGCGACCAAATCAAGAAAGGCGCGGCCCTCAACGCCGTGCAGATTGGCCAGTACCTCATCTCCCATCGTGGCTTCACAAAGAGAGACTAAATCTGGATATGCTATGACAGACGAGTGGCTAAAGGTCGAAACCCTTAGCCACTCCTAATTACTATCATTACAGGTCTTATTGCTCTTGATCGCTACTGACCAGTGCTGCCTTAGTCACTTGCAGCACGCCTGAATCGTTGTAGACAAATGCCACAATAGAGAGATTCTCGGGGTTCCAGTCTTCTGAAACTGCGATGGTGTGATACTGCTCAACGGCATAGCCCTCACCCACCGTCACATCCTCGCCCCACTCACCATTGACGGCAGCACGGAACACGTGCTGGTGCAAGTAGTTGTCGTTGCGAGTGCCGTCGGGCATCATCTGGAAGGCGGTGATGTTGTCCTCAACAATCCACAGCTGCAACTTGCCACTGGTGCTGCCATCAACGCCCCTCACTGTAGTATGAATGTTGACGTTCTCGCCTTCGAGCGATGGCTCAACGTCAATCTCGACTGGGGCTGTCTTCTGCAACTCCTGGCGCACGAGTGTGCTCCAAGCGGTGTACTCGGCAGGAGAACCACGGTCGATCAACCCCACAGGCTGATACTCCAGGTTCCAGTGGTTGTAGTAGCTGTCACCAGTGTCGGTTAGCAGACCCAAAAAACGACTGTTGGTGCGGAATCCCAATGGACCCGAGTGGATGCTCACCGCAATGATGGCATCCTCGCCATACTGCTCATGCAGCTTCTCAATCTCGAGAACTGCCATAGGACAGTTCACACAACGCTGACCTGTGAAGTCCTCAATTAGCACACTGCGCTCAACGGGCGCAGGTTTCACATATATCAGTTGTTCATCTTCATCGATGTGGCTGCACGCAGTCATCAGCACTGCAGCCACGAGAAATACTATATAGGCCTTAATTCTCATCAGATACTAAAGTTATAGTTGTAAGACAATGTGAAACCACGGCTTGCGGGCACATAGCGGCACACACCGCCCGAGCAGTTATAGCCAGCACGGGTGCGACCAAAGCCCAGCATTACTCGGTGTCCAGCGGCACTGAATGTCACGTCGCCGTGATAGTAGTGAATGTTGGTCTCGCCCACGTTGTAGAGGTCACTCACCGAGAACATCCAGTGTGGAGCCAGTGAAAATTCTACCAGGCCATAGAGCCAGTCGCCCTTATCATCGGGCGTGGACATGTACTGGAGCTCGGCTCGCAACGAGGTCTTCTTCGACAGCTGAAAATTAGCATCTGCAATGAATATGTTAGACCGCACCATGCCACCATGGCCCTCTACCACCGTCATGTTGTAGCGCTGGTTCATGTACATCAGATTCAGCTTCACGGTGCGTGAGAGCTTGCGTGATAGCTGCACGTCGATGTCTTGATAGAAGGTCTCGCCCTTCCAACGCACATGAGAGAAATTAAACTTCAAGTTCATGCCATACTTACCACCAAGCTTGGTCTTGCGCTTGAAGTTATAGCCCGCCTCGACCTGCCAGGCCCATTCACCGCCTGCCAACTGGGTAGCATAGGGGTAGAGCGATGCAAGTGCATAGGTCTGCTGCTGAGTGAAAGCAGGCAGATGATTGATAAACGACGAGGTGCCTATCATGCTGCGGCGGCTGCGAAACGACATGTTCTCGCTGCGCTTTACCTGCACAAGCAGGCTCAGGCCGCTCTTGGTGTATGAGCCCGAGAGAACTGCCGCCGAGCCAGTGGTGTATTTGTAGCCATTGTCGAACGACGGGTCTTGCGACTTGTGGGCATACTCAGCAAGCAGGCTCCACGGCCCTGTGTTGAGCGACGCTCTCACATCCCAGGCATTGACATACTTGGGAAGATTGAGCTTGTGGGTGGGGTCGACAAAGATGTCTTCCTGCTTCTCATATTTGTTAACCCACGAGCCGCCAATCATAATCTCGGTGCCCCGATCGCGCAAGGCTGGTATCCACTCGTTGATGTTGAGCTCGGCATCGGCACCGCTCACCAAGCCCTTGTTCCAGCCCCAGTAGCGGCGCTGGCGGCCCGTGAGAGCCTTGATAGTGACACCCTTTACTGGCCTTGTCACCACGCGCGCTCCCAGCAACGAGTTGTCAACGCCCAGCGAGCGTTCCTCATAGGTGCGCAAAATCAGTCCCAAGCCGAATTGCTCGTAGAAGGTACCCACAGTGAGCTCGGTGTTCTTGTACTTACCCTTCACCCAAAAGTGCGGCACACCCCAGCCCTTGAAGTCCTTTTCAAAGCCGGGCAGAGGGTGGTCAAGATACTCAAACCTCAACCCCGCGTCAACCCACTTGCTCTGGAGCATGACATCGGCGTAGGTGTTGGTCTGGAAATCCTCGGTCTTCTCGGCACCAATAGCCTCGTCGCGCATGGGCACGAGCATGTCGCTCTGCACGCTACCGGTCACCTTCACCTTGTTATCTTCTTGAGCCATAGAGCCCAAGCAGGTGCACAGCAATGCTATGTACAGTAGCGAGCGTCTCATTGAGCCACGAGTTCACGCACCTTTGTTATCAATTCTTCTTCACCACCAGTGGAATATCCTGTGTGCTTAAATGCCACCTTTCCCTGGCCATCAAGAATCATTGTGAAGGGAACCATTTGAACTCCGAAGGCCCTCTTGAGTTCCTCGTTAGTGTCGAGAAACACCTCAAATGGCCAATCGTGGTTGCTCACCAGCGGTTTCACCTTGTGAGCGTTCTGGGCATCGTCGATGCTCACGAGAATCAGCTTCACACCGGTTTCCTCCTGCCACTCGTCATAGACCTCGGCAATGGCGTCAAGCTCACGAATGCATGGTTTGCAATAAGTGGCAAAGAAATCAACAATGATGGGTTTACCATTGTTGGAGACAGTATCCATTCTCACCATTTGCCCGTCGATGGTTTTAAGAGTTACTGCGGGCAACTGAGCAAACATCTGGCTCGACGCAGCAAGTGCGAGCATGCAAGTCAACAATAAGATTTTTTTCATTATTCTTTGTTTTTAAAAGTTTAAGTAATAAGGATGTTGCAAAACGCTTTGCCAATTCTCTTTCAAGGAAGCAACTTGAGTTTTGCAACATCCTTTTCAATTATTAGACCTATGTTAAGTCCAATGGTTTATTTGTTGCTCAACAGCATGTTGTAAATCATGGTTATATCGCCAGAGGTTATTGCCCCATCGCCATCCTGATCGCCATTCACAACAGCACTGTCGTCGGAGTTGAGCAAGTAGTTGTAGAGAACAGTGATATCACCACTGGTCACCACGCCGTCGCCATCCACGTCGCCAGGAACGGCAGCACCATAGGCCTCAATGTCGGTTTGACCTGCGTTCACGATCTTGCCTGTCTTGCGGTCAATAAGCAACGCAATGGCATGGAGCTTGGTCTTGTCTTGGATTACTGTTTTTTGGCTAATGTCAGCACAGTAAGCGAATGGCAGTGCCTCGCCGGCCTGGAATGCTGTGGGAACCGAGCCATCGATGCCATACTTAATGTCCCATGCAGCCACAGCCACATGATTGAAGGTCAAACCCGAAACCCTTGAACCCTTTCCGAACCAGAACTCATCGAGGTAAGGGTCGTGCTGGCTATTATAGTTATTGGCTTGAGCCCACGACGAACCAGTGCCTTTGAGTCCATCATTAGTGAGGACGAGTGCGATACCATAGTCGGCATTATTGGAGCCAAAGGCAAACGTTGGGCTTGCCACGATGTCGATTTTTGTCATCTCCTCATCGTTCCATTTAGCAGTAATATCTATCTTAGCATCGGGTGGGGTGAGCATGTCATCCTCAATTGCCGGGAGCAGTTCAGTTGGGTGTGGGTCAACGTCAATGTAGCGGTCAATTTTAGCAGTTGGGAAGCTCGATGCCATCACGGCATTATAGTCAGCAATCGCCATTGGGTCGCCATTGTGGGCTGCAATGAGCACGGCCTGCTCGCCATAGGCCTCGTGAGCCATCTCCATAGCAGTGAATCCGCGAGGACACCATCCACACCATGTGCCTGTGAATTCCTCAACAACAGGCACCTTAGTGAACAGATATTCCAGAACTACCAGCTGACCATTACCTGCACACTCATCGGCCGAGAGGCCATTGGGCTCGCCATTCACCTTGGTGATGACAACGCTTCGAGTGGTTGACATCGCCTGGCTGGCATCGAGCGTAACATCAATCACGCCATTGCCGTTGTAGGGAACATTGTTCATAGGCACAGTCACCTCGGGAGTTGCAGTCGAGGCATCGCCATCGGTGACAACAACATAAGAGATTGATGAAACTGGGTTCTTGCCCTTGCCAATAATGGTAACAGGCACCACCGCATCATGGTTCACCTCGGCATAGTGAGTGCCAAAGTCGGCAGCTGCAGCTGCGTTGTCAGGAATGTTAGCTCCATCCACAAGCACCTGGAAGGCCAGCTTGCCGTCAGTCTTCTTCTGTTGCCAAGTGGTAGAGCTAACCGATGCGCGGAACCAGAAGGAATTTTCCTCCCATTCGCCACCACACATCACTGGCGCATCCTGGCTGCTAAGCTCCATTGTGTAGCCCACGTTGCAATTCTTAGTTCCCACAATATCGTATGGGGTGGTAAATGCAATGTCGTTGGCACCTTCGGTCAAGGTGGAGAGGTCCACATCCTGAACGTAGTCAACTCCGTTAGCGTTGGTCTTCAGCGCAGTAGATGTAGCCCACACTCTTAGTCTTGTGATTTTAGGAATTGTGCTGCCCTTGAGCCACAAGCGCACACCCTTAATGGTGGCAGTGCTAAGCAAGGGGTTGTTTTTAACGATTCGCACTGCTGCCTCATAGTTGGCAACAGCGGCGACGCCCACTCCACTGAAGTTGTCAGCATTGGCGTCATTCTCAGTGAAATAGCCCCACCACATCTCGGTGCCAGTGGGTGTGATAGTGTTGCCCTTAGGTTGGGCAAAACTTGCTAAAGCCATGACGATGGCAAACATTAGTAGAACTGTTTTTTTCATGATCGTTGTGTTTTTTATTAAGTTTTAGAGTTTTATGTGAATTCTTTTGGGGGAGCATAAAGCTTTATGCTAAACAGGCACTCGACACAAGCGGTTGTGACTGCTCTAACATCAATCGTCAAGCATGATATTGTAGACCACAGTAACATCTACTGCAGTGATTTTGCCATCGCCGTCCTGGTCACCGTTGACAATAGAGCTGTCGTCGCTATTGAGCAGCCAATTGTAGAGGGATGTGATGTCGACACTCGTGACCTTGCCATCACCGTTCACATCGCCTGGCACTGCCGCCTGCTCGCCATTAGTGAACTTTATTTTCACCACATGACTCTCGCTGCCTATTGTGGCTGTGAGCGTAGCAAGCAGATGACCCTCGGTCGTGATATCCTCGGCATCAAACTGCACTTGGCAGATGCCATTATTATCGATAAAGGATTTATTTATTGTTGTGTTATTTCCAATTTGCATACAGTTGCCGCCCATGCACCACAGCAACCTCGCAACATCAAATGTCTTTTCATCAATCGTCAACGTGGCATTGCCTTGTACTCCGCTTCCTGAAAGCACTTTCAATATTAGTCCATTGTCAGGGTCGGAACTTGGATTGGAGTAACAGCACATCTCGCCAAATCCCCATTCATCTTCCTCGGCGGCAATGGTCACAGTGGCACCATCGGGCAAGGACTGGCCTTGATAACGAAATTCAAACGTCTGACCCACAACTTGCGGCAAAGCCACAACACAAGCTACAACTAATGTTAGTAGATATTTTACCATAAGCAATTGTTTTCATGGTGGGCTCAAAAAACATTAATAAAAAGAGTTGCAAAAGGGAAGAGCCCTTTATCCCTTGCATGCTCTGTTTTCATCGTTGCAAAGTTATAATTATTTATTAAAATATCATATTTACCAATCACTATTTAACAATTATTTACCTTCGGATTTTTAATAGAAAAATACCAGCGCTGAAGAAGTGTGGTTGATTGCTGGAAAAAGATCAGGCGGCCCCTTGTGGAGTCCGCCCGATTATAATGAGACGATTATGCAATTTGAGCCAAGCAATACATCTTGCCCAGCTCATAATGCAATAGTTATAATAAAAAGAGGATTTATTTAATGTGAGTGCCTCCCTTAAGGTCGCTAAAGTGAGTTGCATTGATAAGCACTACCTCTCTCACACCGTGGTCAATAGCCGAAAAGGCGTTATTGATATTGGGATAGGCTACAGGATTAATTTCGCCGCTTTCACACATCGCCTTGTACTGTGCTCGACGCAACATAGGTATCACAGTGTGGGGATCATCGCCGTTGGTGAGCACGCCATCTTCCTGGGCTAACACGTTGATGATTGTAACGTCATAAGCTATTGTGAGCGTGCGCGCTATCTCATAGGCAAACATCTTCACATCGCCATTCAACAGGTTACCCTTGCCATCGTGGGTGATTGGAGCGATAACAGGCACCACATCCTCTTCAAGGAGCTTAATAAGCATCGTTGAGTTAACGCGCCTCACGGTACCCACCCGGCCCACGTTTACCGGCTTGATAGGCACTTTGTTGCTTGTCACCAGGTTAAGGTCCACTCCAGTGAGCCCCACCGCATTAAGTCCACGCCACTGCATGATGGCGACAAGACGCTTGTTGACAAGTCCACCATACACCATAGTCACAAGATCCATCACCCTATCGTCGATGATGTCGCGCCCATCACTGGTCTGGCGAATGGTGATGCCCCATTTCTCGGCAACCATCGATGCCATGGTTCCCTCGCCGTGCACAAAGAGTTTTAATCCCTTGATTGCAGCAAAGTCACGAATCAGCTTGCGCAGATTCTCAGGATCCTCTACCACAATGCCATCAACGTTCACTATAGTAAGCTTCTTCCTCATAATTCTATCTTATTATCAAACGATTAAATACGATTAATTACTAAATTAACCTCATCTTTTATAATAATACACAACTTGTCCATCAACACCTAAGATCTGCTTTGTTTCCTCATCATAGAAATAACGCTCATAGTCAATGGTTGGTGGAAGAAAGTTAACAAGTATTCCGCAATGAATATTAAGCAATCTCATATAGTTAAACAATTGTGCCCTATGAACTTTAATGAGTTCTGGAACAGCTTTACATTCAACTATTATGTCATTCTTACATAAGAAATCTAATCGAAATAACGATTCCATAGAAACCCCATGATAAGAAGGATGAAATGGCATTTCACGCTCAAAAGGAATATTTCTTTCATTGAATTCCATTTGTAACCCTTCTTGATAGCAGGATTCATTTAATCCAGGGCCTAATTCAGAGTGAACCTCATAAATCGCTCCTATGACATCATAGATATTATTCTTCAATACGCTAATATCAATCATGTAATAAATTGTTTTTAATCGTATTTAATCGTCTGAGAGAAAGGGATTATTCGTCGGTGGAGAACTCCATGAGGTAGGCTTTGATGAAGTCGTCGATGTCGCCATCCATCACGGCGCCAACGTTGCTGGTCTGGTGGTTGGTGCGGTGGTCCTTGACGCGACGGTCGTCGAAGACGTAGCTGCGTATTTGGCTACCCCACTCTATCTTCTTCTTGCTATCCTCAATCTTGCGCTGCTCCTCGCGCCGGTGCTCAAGTTCCTTGTTATAAAGAATGGACTTGAGGTTTCGCAGAGCATTCTCACGATTCTTGGGCTGGTCGCGGGTCTCGGTGTTCTCTACGAGGATTTCCTCTTCCTCGCCAGTGTAGGGGTCTTTGTACTGATAGCGCACACGCACTCCACTCTCCACCTTGTTAACGTTCTGACCGCCAGCGCCACCACTGCGGAAGGTGTCCCACGAGATGCGGGCTGGGTCAAGAACAATCTCGATAGTGTCGTCGACCATGGGGCTGACAAAGACCGAGGCAAACGAGGTCATGCGCTTGCCCTGAGCGTTATAGGGCGACACGCGCACAAGGCGATGCACTCCGTTCTCGCTCTTGAGGTAGCCGTATGCAAAATCGCCCTCGATGCCTATTGTCACACTCTTGATGCCTGCCTCGTCGCCGTCAACCATGTGCTGGATAGCGGTTTTGTAGCCATGCTTCTCGCACCAGCGCAGGTACATTCGCATGAGCATCGACGCCCAGTCCTGACTCTCGGTGCCACCGGCTCCCGAGTTAATCTTCATGATGGCACTAAGCTTGTCTTCCTCGCGGCGAAGCATGTTGCGAAGTTCGAGTTTCTCAATTTTGTCGAGCGCGTCGCTATACAAGTCGTCGAGTTCTTCTTCGCTGAGCACGCCTTCTTTCACAAAGTCAAATCCCACTTCCACTTCGCCCACAGCAGCTTCAACCTCAGCGCACTTCTCAATCCACATCTTCAGCGTCTTGATTTTGCGCATCTGCGCTTCAGCTTTCTTTTGGTCACTCCAGAAGTCGGGCACATGAGTGCGCAACTCCTCTTCTTCTAATTGGATTTTCTTGTTATCGACGTCAAAGATACCTCCTCAACGCATCCTTGCGTTCTTGTATCTCTTTTAGTTGTTCGATTGTAATCATCTGAGCTCAATGATTTAGGGGTTAATAAATTAAATGTTAAGTGATTCTCTATTATCAATAAAATTTTTTCAATGTTTTTTTGTGACTTATCCAAACTCCACATCGAGTGTCATTTCTTTCTTGCTCTTGGAGCGATAATCCATGGCATACATGGCATCGATGAGCTTGGCATAGCGCTTGTTGACCACAGCACGCTTGATTTTGAGCGTGTTAGTTAGTTCTCCGTTTTCCATCGAGAATGGTCTGGGAAGCAACACGAAACGCTTTATCTGCTCATAACCCGCAAGATTCTTCTGATATTCATTGATGAGCTTTTCTATCATGTCGTGAATCTTGGGATCGTTAACCAGTTCCTCGTTGTTCCTGAATTTTATCTTGTGCTTAGCGGCCCATTCACCCAGCTCGTCAAAGTCGGGCACAATAAGGGCGCTCACATATTTGCGCCCATCGCCTATCACAGCCACCTGAGCCATATATTTGTCTTGTGCCAGTAGCGATTCAAGCTGCTGTGGAGCTATATACTTGCCATTACTGGTTTTGTACAAGTCCTTAAGTCGCTCGGTCATGACCAAGTGCCCTTTCTCGGTTAGCTCTCCGCAATCGCCAGTGTGGAACCATCCGTCGGCATCTATAGCCATTGCCGTCTCCTCTGGCTTATTGTAATAGCCACGCATCACAGTGGGACCCTTGACTAAAATCTCGTTCTGATCGCCAATTTTCACCTTCACGCCAGGGATGGGCTCGCCTATGGTTCCCAGCTCCCAACCAGTGTTTGGATAGAAACAAACCGAGGCATTAGTCTCGCTCAGTCCGTAGCCAATCACAATGTTGATGCCCACGGCATGCAGCAGCTCGGTGATGTTGTCGCTTAGCATGGCACCAGCCGTGGGAAACAGTTTGCCGTTCTCCACGCCTATGGCCTTGCGCAAGCGCGAGAAAACTTTTTTCTCAAAATATTGATATTGCTTCTCTATCAGGAATGGCGCTTTCAGTCCATTGCGCGCATACTTGATGTTACGTGTTTTGCCCACTTTTATCGCTGTCTTGAACAAAGTCTTAACCACGGGCTTGGCTCCGTTCACATTGTCCATGATTGCAGTGTATACTTTCTCCCAGAACCGAGGCACGCTGCACATGCAGTTTGGACTTATTTCCTTAACGGCCCGCTGAATGTCCTTGGGATTGTAGTTAATTGCCACTACAAGCCCATGTATCAGGCAGAACATTGTCCAGCCAAGCTCAAAAATGTGGCTCAGTGGCAAGAAACTGAGCGACACGTCGGTGTCGTCAACGTAGGTCAAGCGCATGCCGTGAGCCATCATTGCAGCACCAAAGTTGCTGTGGGTGAGCATCACCCCCTTAGGCTGCCCTGTGGTACCCGAAGTGTAAATGAGATACATCAAGTCGTCGGGGCGACCTTCGTCCATGCGTTTTGCCAGAGCACTCTTTGCCAACTCGCCAGCCTGACCGCCATCGCTCAGGAACTTGCGCCAGGTGGTCACGCTACTCGATTGCTTGTGAATCTCAACATTGGTATTCATTGCCACCACCAGCTTCAAGCAAGGGCACTTGTCAAAAAGTTGCACCGCGATGTCATATTGAGCCTGGTCGCCCACCATAAGCACAGTAGCACCTGAATCGTTGATGATATAAGCAGCCTCATCTTTGCTGCTGGTAGCATAGATGGGCACAGGCACTGCGCGATTATAGAACGCAGCAAAATGAGTTATCAAAATTTCAGGACAATTCTGCGAGAACACAGCAACCTTGCCCTGTGGCTCCACGCCACTAAGCAGCAGTGCATTGGCACAGCGCTCAATGTCTTGCTTAAAACTGTTCCACGACAGCGATGTCCACTGGTCGGTCAGGTAGTCACGATAGCGCAACGCCTCACGGTTGCCATATTTCTTTGCCTGGCTACTTATCAGGCTCACAAATTCATTCTGCATATGCAATAGTCTTGATTAATCGTGCAAATATAGTGAAAATATAATGATTATGCAACCACAAGTTACAATTTTTGAAGCTCAGCATAATTTAACAACACTTTAATACGTTATAAAATAAAAACATAGAGAATCATGACACGTGAAATATATTTTGCAGGTGGATGCTTTTGGGGCACAGAGCATTTTTTTAAGTTGATTGACGGTGTAATAGACACTCAAGTAGGTTATGCCAATGGCACAGTAGAGAATCCTTCCTATGAACAGGTTTGCACTCACAAGACTGGGCACGCTGAGACCGTGAAAGTGGTATATGACCCCGAGAAAATCGGACTCGAGTTCCTACTCGACATGTATTTCAAAGCTATTGACCCCACTCTCCAAGATCAGCAAGGGCACGACGTGGGGCCACAATACCGCACAGGCATCTACTACACCGATGCCGCCGACCTACCAATTATCGAAAAGCGGGTAGCCAATGAGGCCGAACGCTACTTCAAGCCCATTGTCACCGAGGTGTTGCCCCTCAATTGCTTCTATCCCGCCGAGGAATACCACCAAGATTACCTCGACAAGAACCCCGACGGCTACTGCCACCTCCCTCTTGGCCTTTTTGAGCTCGCTCGCCGCGCGAAGCCCTCGCGAGAAAAAAAAGTAGCAATGAAGAGCACAACGAAATTATTATTCTTCTTCCTAGTTCTGTCGCTCGGATTTCAAGTGCAGGCGCAACGTTGTGGTGCTTTCATTATTAAGGGAGATCTTTATATTAGTTATGAGCGCACTGCTGATAAACGCTATGAGATGAACAGCGTGATGAAGTTCCCTCAAGCAATCTATGTCGCCCATTATCTTGACTCGTGCGGCATCAGTCTCAACCAACGTGTGACTGTGAAAAAGCATGACTTAGACCAGAACACTTGGTCACCTATGCTCAAAATGATTGACGAGGAGCGAGATTTTAGCTATGGCCAGCTGCTTGCCATGTCGCTACAACAGAGTGACAACAACGCCTGCGACCTACTGTTCAAGTTGTGTGGTAGTCCCAAGGATGTACAAAACTACTTGCAAAACTTGGGTTTTAAGGACATACGCTTGAAATGGACCGAGAAGCAAATGCACAACAAGCCACGACGATCACACGACAATTGGTGCACGCCTCGCGATATGGCAGAACTGCTCAATTGGTTCTACTGCGAGCGACAATCAAGCCCTGTGTTGATGTATATATGGGACTTGATGCTCAAGTGTGAAACTGGCAACAACCGCATCAAAGCCGCACTTCCACCAGGCGCTCAACTCGCCCACAAGACCGGTACTGGATTCTCCAAAGGCAAAACGCTTAGAGGCATCAACGACGTGGGCATTGTTGTCATGCCCGATGGCGACTTCTACCCTATCGCCATCTTCATCAAGCGCACAAAACGCGAGGAAGAAGTCGCCGAGATCGCCAAATTTCTGCTCTCGCCATAGAAAATAAATTACTTGTATCCAGACTTTTTCACAAAAACAACAAAAAGTAAGAACTTTCTTACTAAGAAGTTTGTTACTAACAAAGTTATTTCATGTTTTACACCTCAGCAATTCTTTGATTAATGAAACAAAAGAGGCATTGAAAACACAAATTCTCAATGCCTTTTTTCGGTTTAGTGATGTGGTTTACAGCTTCATCACGCGTTTCATTTCCAGGTTCTCGTAGCCCTCGGGGCAGTGAGTGGAAAGGTAAACGGTAGGATTATTGGCGATGAACTCACGCACGCGGTCGAGAGTATCGCGGGCCGCTGCCAGGTCCTCAAAAATGATGCTCAGTTTGTTGGCCTTGAGTGCAGCGTCGCAATAGGTCACGTCGCCATGCATCATGTAGAACAAGTCGCCATCCTCAGCAATCACGATGCTGTTACCATTGGTGTGTCCCTTAGCCTTAATAAAGTAGACACCCTCTGCAACCTTCTGCGCAGCAGGGAAGTTGTGATAAGCGCCATCGTCATAGGTTGCGCGCACAATGTTGTCGCCCTCAAGTTTGAGAGCGTCGGCATCCTCGGGCGCGATGTAAATCTTGGCATTGGGGAAATACTGCAACGCAGCGGTGTGGTCAGGATGCTTGTGAGTGACAAGAATCTTTGTCACCTGCTCTGGACGGTAGCCAGCAGCGGCAAATGCCTCCATAAAATCGGCTATCTTCTCGCCCATGTAGAGTGGCGCGCCAAGTTTCTTGGCAGGAGCGTCATAGTCATTTTGAAAGCCAGTGTCAACTAGAATCACCTCAGTGCCAGTATCAATCAAGAAGTTTTGCAGACTGCTGCGATAGATAATCTGCTCATCAAACGCATCACGGCCTTCCTCACCACCAAAGGCAAATGCCTGGTTCATAAAGCCGCCATCAAACATTTTTAATGCTTTTATTTCCATTTGTTGTATTATTTATTGGTTTGCTAATATCTTCTCGGCCATGCGGCGACCAGCATTGTAGGCGCGCTTCAGGTCGTTCTCCCAATTCTGTTCGCGATACTCACGCTTTGCCTCCTCGCTGAAACCGGCGAGCTCATAGCGGTCGTAGTTCTTCACCTGATAGGTGTTATGGGCATCCACATGCTCCACATCGCCCATCGCCCTGTTGAGGCAACTCTCAATAATTCCCATCGACTGATAAACGCCCTTGGCTTGTTCATCATTGGCATTCATTGTGTAGGAGAGAATCACGGGAATACGCTTTGGCGCGGTGAGGCTGTAGTCGTTATATGACAGCCACGGGAATATCAAGCGCTCTAGGAACGCGCGCAGCTGCGCTGTCACCTCGCTGAAGTAGATTGGCGACCCCATCACCAACCCATCGGCTTCAGCCACTTCTTCGAGCAATGGAGTTAGGTCGTCGCGGAACTTGCACACATTGACTGCCTTGTCCTTAATCTTGCATGCCAGGCACGACATACAACCCTTGTAGTCCATGCCGTAGAGTCGCACAGTCTTCACTTCAATTTCTTCACTCACAGAGGCAACTCCTTCGGCAATCTGTTGCAACATAGAGGCAGTGTTAAAAGTCTTGCGAGGGCCTCCGTCAATAATTAAAATCTTCTTCATTATCCTAGCATTTTATCAATGTCCTTAACTATTTTCTCTGGCGCAGTAATTGGAGCATAACGCTTTATCACCTCACCGTCACGCGAAATTAGGAACTTGGTGAAATTCCACTTGATGGCACTTCCGAGCAAACCTTTAGTCTTGCTCTTCAAGAACTTGAAAATGGGATGAGCATCATCACCGTTAACGTCGATTTTCTTCATGATTTGGAACGTCACGCCATAGTTGAGCTGACAGAAGCCCTCAATCTCGCTATCAGTGCCTGGATCCTGGTGGTTGAACTGGTTGCAGGGAAAACCTATCGTCACCAAGCCGCGGTCCTTATACTTCTGGTTCAACTCCTCAAGTCCTTTAAATTGAGGCGTGAAGCCACACTTGCTGGCTGTATTGACAATGAGCAACACCTTGCCTTTGAACTGAGCAAAGTCCAACTCCTGACCTCTGCTCGTCAAGGCTTTGAAATCATATATTGTTTCCATATCAATCTAGACTATTTTCAATTTTGAAAAAAATGGTTGGGCTTCATGGTTGCATCGATGCAATCACAATAACCCAACCACTAAACTGTTTTAAATTGGGTGCCAAGCCTTACTTAGCAGGCTCCCACTTGCAGCGCACGGGCGATGTGATAGCGCCCTCTTTCTTCAACTCGGCAAATGCCTTATCAACGACCTTGCGGTCGAGGCCAGTGAGCTCTGCCACCTTGCCAGCAGCCAAAGGCACACCCGCCTTGCGCATAGCTTCTAGTACTTGATCTTTAGCTTCCATAGTAAAGATTATTAATTAAGTTAAAATTAAAGTGCAGTTTTAATTAGCCAGGGCTTAGCGCCGATGAGTTCGATGAGGCCAAGCTGCTCCTCGCTCCAGTACATGTCATCCTCTTCGTCCTTGAGATACACCTTCATCATGTCGAAAGTGGTGATATCATCCTTGATGCCGTCCATGCATTTGCGCAGGAGCTCAATGCCGTCAACCGACACTTTGTAGTCGGCCTTAAGAAACTCAACGGGATCTTTGTAGAGAGTCTGAGCCTCAACTGCTTCTTGCTTAAGTTCACCACCCAAGTCGAGAAGACGATCGATAAATTGGTCAACAAACTCGCCTTCCTCCTTGGCGTGCTCAAGATACTTAGCCTCAAGCTTCTTAAATCCGAGCGAACCAAAGATTTTGGCCTGCAACTTGTGTTGGAACGACTGAGCGTTCAAATTGGTTACGAAAAACTGTAATGCTTCGATTGATTTTTTTGCGTCCATTTCTTAAAATGATTATGTGTTTATAAAATGTTTGTTTTGATGCTGCAAAATTACAGCGTTTTCCGTCGATAAACACTATTTTTTCAAAACCAATGATTATCCCAAACGAAACAAACGATATTTTTTATTATCTTTGCAGCAAAAATCAATCAACATGGCAAATCTGAACGAAATCAGCACAACACATCTCCAGATGCTCGAGCGCGAGACGTGGGACAACAAACTCACCTGTGCTCTCACCAACAAGCAGCTCACAATGCTCACCAACGAAATGTCGGGAGAGCTGAAAATATACAGCTTTACCCTTGTGACCGAGGGCCACATCATCCTTGACAACGGCGGTGGTGAGATGATTTTCACTCCCAATGAGATGTTTGTATTCTATCCAGGAAGCCCAATCTACATTTATGAGGCAAGCGATGATTACGAGGGCATTTGCCTCATCATCGACGAGCAGATGGCACATGACACACAAGCATTTCGCAACCTTATCAAAGCCTCGGTGATACCTCTTTCTAATTATGGAAATTCCAAGGTCACCCTATTGCCCGATGACGCCCAGCGACTACAGTCGCTCATGCTACTCATCAGGCAATATATCATGCAACCTTTATCACTAAAAAGTGAAATTTTGGAGCATCTCTACTCGGTGTTCATCAACGACCTCATCAGCATCCAGTCGTTTGAGAAGACTCGACTTTCTATGTCACGACAGAGCGAAGAGATTTTTGTCTCATTCTACACTCTTCTCACAAACAATTATCTTGAGCATCGCGACTTGAAATTCTACGCCGACAGCCTTTTCATCACCACCACCTACCTATCACGAATAGTCAAGCAGATAACAGGCCGCACAGTGATGGAATGCATCAACGAACTGCTGGCAATGGAGGCCACCCGTCTGCTCAAATCAACAGCTCTCACAGTCGAACAGATTGCCGACCAATTGCACTTCGCTACCAGCGCCTCTTTCGACAAATTCTACAAACGCATGCGCGGCACCACCCCACTCTCGGTGCGCCGCAACACATCACTTTAAACCTTTTAACTTTATTGTGAAGGTTTTTTGCCCAAGAGCAGCCTATTTTTGCTATAAAAACAAAAAGTATGGCAAAAGAAAATGTTTATCTCAATCGCATCTTTAACAAGCACGAGAAGCAGGAGCGGGAGCAATATCCCTTCTCAATTCCTGTGATTGCAAATTTCAAGGAGCTGGTTTTCAACAAGTCGGTCACCTACATCGTGGGGCCTAATGGTTCAGGAAAATCCACGTTGCTCGAAGCTATTGCAGTGTTGCTGGACATGAATCCCGAAGGCGGCACTCGCAACTTTAACTTTCGCACGGTTGATTCTCACTCATCGCTATGGAAAGAACTAGGCAAGGGCATGGCAAGCCTCTCGTTTGAGGACACTTTCTTCTTCCGTGCCGAGAGCTATTACAACGTGATTTCCGAGATTGACCGCCTCGCTCACGGCGATCCAGGTTATCTTGCTTACTATGGCGGCAAAAGTATTCACGAGCGTTCCCATGGAGAGGGTTTTATGGCATTGATTCAGAACCGCTTGCAAGGCCGCGGCATCTACATCTTCGACGAGCCTGAGGCAGCGCTATCTTTCGTGAATCAGCTCGCCTTCTTGTGCTGGATCAAAAATGTTGTGCAGCAGGGAGCGCAAATCATTATTTCAACACACTCGCCAGTAGTCCTCTCCTACCCCGACGCATGCATCTATGAGATAGAAGATGGAAAAATCCATCACAAAAGTTACCAGGATTGCAGCGTCTACCGCGATCTCCACAACTTCATCCTCAACCGTGAACTCTATCTCAAGCAATTAGGACTTTAAGTGAGTCAAGTGAGTCAAGTGAGTCAAGTGAGTCAAGTGAGTCAGGTGAGTCAGGTGAGTCAGGTGAGTCAAGTGAGTCAGGTGAGTCAGGTGAGTCAAGTGAATCAGATGAATCAAGTGAGTCCATGTTTCCACTGAAAAAAAATGCGACTAAAACAAAAGCCATTGTCTTCCATATTGAGTTTTGCTTTTGAATAAGCCTTGTTAACAAGTTTTTCTTTATTTATAGATGTGTTAGTGCGCTATAATTCGGGTTAATTTTGTATATTTGCAAATTATTTTAGGCGATTAAGCTTATTTGTTATGGATTACCCACTGATAGCCAACATATTACTTGCTGTTTCAAGC
The DNA here is from genome assembly GCA_946186575.1 of uncultured Prevotellaceae bacterium. Classification (GTDB taxonomy): domain Bacteria; phylum Bacteroidota; class Bacteroidia; order Bacteroidales; family Muribaculaceae; genus Sodaliphilus. The sequence goes on along the minus strand of CAMHNO010000004.1, from coordinate 87,835 downwards.
TTTTTTGCATTGGTTGTAATGCTCAGATGGGACTTGCTCAAGCTACAAGACAACGACAATAGCAACAAGCAGTTCATGGTCTGGCTTCAAGAAACAGATGAGAGCTACAGCACCAAGCGCATAATTCCAATGGCTGCATTGGTGGCTTGCGCTACCCCTTGGGCACGCGAGTCGTGGATGGTGGTCTTGCTCATCGCTATAGCAATGACAGCCTTAGCTGTAACGTTCCTGCACGGCAAGCGCAAGCAGCTGTTTCAGTGCAACAATCGCTCACGAATCATAATGCTTATTATCATAGCAGTGGTTGCAGCTTGCGCAATTTCGCTTTTCACAGCCCACTTCTCGCTCGAAGCAGGGATGCTGCTGATGCTTTTCACAGCATTTTCCTATGCTCTCGTACTTGGAACCAACTGGGTAGCAAATGTCTTCACTAAGAAAAAACAATAAAATATATTCTATAAAATCACAATGAAGAAATTTAACGAATACAACAAGTTCAATCTTTCGGACATCAACAAGGAAGTTCTGAAGAAATGGGACGAAGAAGACGTGTTCAACAAGAGTATCGAGGAACGCGACGGAGCACCTGCCTTTGTTTTCTATGAAGGTCCTCCCAGCGCTAACGGCATGCCTGGCATCCACCACGTGATGGCACGCACCATCAAGGACATTGTGTGCCGCTTCAAGACCATGCAGGGCTACCAAGTGCTGCGCAAGGCTGGTTGGGACACCCACGGCTTGCCAGTGGAGCTCGCAGTTGAGAAAGCTTTGGGCATTACCAAGGAAGACATTGGTAAGAAGGTGAGCGTAGACGATTACAATGCCACTTGCCGCAAGGAAGTGATGAAATACACCAAAGAGTGGGAAGACTTAACCCACAGAATGGGTTATTGGGTTGACACTAAAGACCCATATATCACCTACAAGAACGGCTATATCGAGTCGCTATGGTGGCTCCTGAAGCAGCTCTACAACAAGGGTTTGCTCTACAAGGGCTACACTATCCAGCCCTACTCTCCCGCTGCCGGTACCGGACTTAGCTCTCACGAGCTCAACCAACCCGGATGCTACCGCGACGTGAAAGACCAGACTGTTACCGCCGAATTTACCGTGGTTGACAACGGTCACAAAGCGCTTGAGGCGATAAAGGCTGCTGCCGATGAGAAATTCCGCGACAACCTGCGAATCCTTGCTTGGACCACCACCCCCTGGACATTGCCAAGCAATACCGCGCTGTGCGTTGGCCAGAAAATCGACTATGTTGCAATCGAAAGTTATAACCCCTACAACGGCAACCCAGCTATCTACCTGATGGCAAAGGCACGCGTCGACGCCTATTTCAAACCAGAAGGTGCCGAGAAACCTCTCGACGAGTATACCCCCGGTGACAAGATTATCCCTTATAAGGTAATCGCCGAGTTCAAGGGCAGCGACCTGCTCGACATCAAGTACAAGCAGCTATTCCCATGGGTTAAGCCAGTTGACAAGATTGACGACAAGATTGTGGGCAACGACAATGGATTCCGTGTTATCCCTGGTGACTATGTAACCACCGATGACGGTACTGGAATCGTGCACATTGCTCCAACCTTTGGTGCCGACGATGCCTTTGTGGCTCATGCCGCTGGCATTCCATCACTTTTCATGATTAATAAAAAGCTTGAAACTCGTCCAATGGTCGACCTAACAGGTAAGTACTACAACATTGAGGACCTTGACGATGATTTCGTGAAAAACTTTGTGAATGTAGAGCTTTACAAAGAATATGCAGGTGCGTGGGTGAAGAATGCCTATGACCCCAAGTTCACAGTCAACGGCAAGTATGACGAGGCAGCAGCCAGCAAGGCCGAGGATTTGAACATATACATGTGCATCCGCATGAAACAGGAAGGCACCGCCTTCAAGATTGAGAAGCACGTGCACAACTATCCACACTGCTGGCGCACCGACAAGCCTGTACTCTACTATCCACTCGATAGCTGGTTCATCCGCTCTACCGCTTGCAAAGACCGCATGGTTGAGCTCAACAAGACCATCAAGTGGAAACCCGAGCACACAGGAACCGGACGCTTTGGCAAGTGGCTCGAGAACCTCAACGACTGGAACCTGAGCCGCAGCCGCTATTGGGGAACTCCACTGCCCATCTGGCGCAGCGAGGACGGCGAGGAAAAGTGCATAGGCAGCATCGAAGAGCTTTACAACGAGATTGAAAAAGCAGTTGCAGCCGGCATCATGGGTGGCAACCCACTTAAGGACAAAGGCTTTGTGCCTGGCGACTACAGCGAGGAAAACTATAACAAGATTGACATCCATCGCCCCTACGTTGACTATATCACTCTTGTGAGCGACAGCGGCAAGCCCATGAAGCGCGAGCTAGACCTCATCGACGTATGGTTCGACAGCGGTGCTATGCCTTACGCACAGCTACACTACCCATTTGAGGGCAAAGACCTCATCGACGAGCGCAAGTTCTATCCTGCCGACTTCATTGCTGAAGGTGTTGACCAAACCCGTGGATGGTTCTTTACACTCCATGCCATCGCCACAATGGCATTTGATAGCGTGGCTTATAAATGTGTAGTTTCCAACGGCCTTGTTCAAGACAAGAACGGCAACAAGATGAGCAAGCGACTGGGTAACGCTGTTGACCCATTCAATGCTATCGAGACTTATGGCTCCGACCCATTGCGCTGGTACATGATCAGCAATTCTTCTCCTTGGGAGAATCTCAAGTTCGACACTGCAGGCGTAGAAGAGACTAGCCGCAAGTTCTTCGGCACTCTTTATAACACTTATTCATTCTTCGCACTTTATGCCAATGTTGACAATTTCGACCCTGCGGCTCCACAAGTGCCCATTGAGAAACGTCCTGAAATCGACCGATGGATAATCTCATTGCTCAACACACTCGTCAAGGAAGTTACCGAGCAATTCAACGACTACGAGCCCACTCGTGCCGCCCGCGCAATCAGCGAGTTTGTGAGCGAGAACCTCAGCAACTGGTATGTTCGTTTGAACCGCAAGCGCTTCTGGGGCGGAGAAATGAACGACGACAAGCTTGCTGCTTATCAAACCCTCTATCAGTGCCTTGAAACCATCTCACGCCTCATGGCTCCGGTTTCACCATTCTACAGTGACATGCTATACCGCGACCTTACCGGAAGCGAGAAATCAGTTCACTTGATGCTCTACCCCACTGTTTGCGAGAATGTTATTGACAGTGACCTTGAGCACCGCATGGCAATGGCACAAAAAGTAACCTCAATGGTACTTGCATTGCGTCGCAAGAAGAACCTCAAGGTGCGTCAACCACTCACTGCCATCATGATCCCTGTTACCGATGATGCTCAGCGCGCCGCCATCGAGGCCGTGAGCGACCTCATCACTAGCGAGGTGAACGTCAAGGGCATCAAGTTTGTGGGCAATGACGAGGGCATCCTGGTCAAGAAGGTGAAACCCGACTTCAAGAAACTTGGTCCTAAATATGGCAAGATCATGAAAGCCCTTGCCGCACAGCTTACCACAATGTCGCAAGCCGACATTCTCAAGCTTGAACAGGAAGGCAACATAAAGCTCATGGTTGGCGACCAAGAAGCTGTTGTTGACGTAGCCGATGTGGAAATCATCAGTGAGGACATCCCTGGATGGCTCGTTTCCAACGAAGGAAACCTCACAGTGGCCCTCGACATCACAGTTACCGACGAGTTGAAACGAGAAGGTATGGCTCGTGAACTGGTGAACCGCATCCAGAACATTCGCAAGAGCCAGAACTTCGACATCACCGACAAGGTGCACGTCACCATCTCGCCCGACGAGCGCATCAACGATGCCGTTGAGGCCTATGGCGACTACATCGCCCACCAGGTGCTCGCTCTCGACATCGCAATCAAGCAAGTCGACGGCGAGGGCACTATCGAGCTCGACATGGACGGCTGGAAACTCAACGTCAAGGTCGAGAAAGCCTGAGATATTCAACCAACAGGCTGACTACTGCAACCACGTGCACGCAGCCAGCCTTAACTACTATAACTCATTTAACACCAGCAACATTATGGCAACAGAACAAGAAAAGACACGTTATAGCGACGAAGAGCTACAGGAGTTCAAGAAGCTGATTCTTGAGAAAATCGAGATAGCCAAAACCAACTATGAGCAGCTCATGGCTAAGATTCAGACCGACGAGAACCGCAATAGCTTCAACATGCTCGAAGAGGGCGCTGCCACCCTCGAGCAGGAAGAGGCAAGCCAGCGCGCAGCTCGCCAGCAGGACTTCATCAAGAAGCTGCAGGCCGCCCTGGTTCGCATTGAGAACAAAACTTACGGTGTGTGCCGCGTCACCGGCAAGCTCATTCCCAAGGGAAGGCTAATGGCCGTGCCTCACGCCACTCTCTCGGTCGAGGGCAAGGAAATTGAGCAACAACGCAAATCAAAACGCTAAAGCCAGCGCGCCCTTCACACACAATGAAGAAAATATCTAACGGATGGGTGGCGGCTATCATCATAGTCACGGCCATCATCATCGACCAAGCTCTGAAAATCTGGGTCAAGACCCACTTCTTCTATGGTGAGCAAGTGCACATCACCTCTTGGTTCAAACTGTTTTTCATCGAAAACAATGGCATGGCCTATGGCATGGAGCTTGGCAGCAAAACCGTTCTCACATGGCTGCGCATCATCTTCTCGGCTCTGTTCATCTATTATCTATATAAAATCAGGCGCCGAACCGACTTGCCGCGGGGCTTCGTGGCCTGCGTGGCGCTCATCACGGCAGGAGCCATTGGCAACGTGATTGACTGCATTGCCTATGGCCAAATTTTCAACGACCCTGTGGCTCCGCAGGTGGCTCAGTTCATGCCAGGCGAGGGGGGATATGCACCGCTGTTCAACGGCAAGGTGGTCGACATGCTCTACTTCCCACTGTGTGAGTGGGACTGGCCCAGTTGGGTGCCAGTAGTGGGTGGCTCGCACTACCTGTTCTTCCAACCGGTGTTTAACATTGCCGATGCATGCCTCACCACCAGTATTCTGGTGCTGCTCATCTTCTACAGCAAATATCTCACAAGCGACAAAAAGAAAGACGACAAAGACAAAGACCAAGAGCAAGAGCCCTCAGCCACCAATCACGACTCCACTACCACTGCCTGAGGGGCACACTGACTATAACTAAATGAACTTTTCATGACAAGGTCGACAATCATAGCATTAATCAGCGGCATTGTTGCAGCATGCATCTTGTCGGCATGCAGCAAGGCGCCCAGCGGTGTCATCCCCGAGGACGACATGGCCCACGTGCTTGCCGACTTTGCCCTTGCCGAAGCCTACATGGACCAGCACCCCAGAACGTTCGAAACCGACTCGGCAAAGTTGGCCCTCAAGCAGTCGATTCTCAAGAAATATGATGCCGACCTGGCAATGCTCGACTCGTCATACGCGTGGTACGGGCACAACCTCAAACTCTATGCAGAGGTTCACGACGAGGCTGTGAAAATCATCGAGAAGCAGGCGGGTATCAAGAGTGACATAAAGGATGGTAGTAAGCCCGGTGTGGCACCACCATCAGTGCAGGGACTGCCATCACTGGCCGAGGGCAAGGTAAAGCGCGACTTTGCCACCACTGGCGACAGTGCCAACGTGTGGAAAGAGCCACAGCACTGGATTCTCACAAGTGCCATGCAGCAAGGCTACATCACCTTCGACTACAAGCCCGACAAGCAGCACCGGCCAGGCGACCTCTACACCCTGAACTTTAAGTTGCTTAACACTGGCAGCACCGTGCGCGTCATGCTCGCCATCGACTATCAAGACGGAACCATGACATGCATCAGCCGCACAGCGCACGTGAATGGGTGGTCAAACTTCCCGCTGCAGGCCGACTCCTCACGCACCGTTAAGCGCATCTATGGCTTCATTGGCTACGACATCAAGCCCCTGGGAGTTGCCTTCATCGACAGCATCTACATGCTTCGCACTCATCTCGACCGAACAAAGTATGGCATGATAAGTGTGCAAAAGTTCATCGCCCCCAAGGCTGTGATCGACAAAATGAGCCAGGAAAGCGGCAGCAACCAGCTGCCACCTGCTCAGGCAGGCAACACACCTCGACAGCAAGCACAAGGCATGCCAGGGCAGCAGCCGGCACTCAAACCCACCGAGGGACGTGCCAAGCCGGCAGCGGTGCCACCACGGCAGCGGCCTGCCAACCAGCCACGAGTGGGCCGAGCCCCCATCAGGTAACCTGCATCCACTTCTCCACCACATCATGAAGAGATTTATTGCCAACTACACCATCCTCGTCAGCGGCCAACAACTCATCAACCACATCACCACCGTGGCAAGCGATGGCACGCTCATTGCCATAGCACCCTTCGACCACGAGCTGGCCCACACCATATACGTACCACAACCGCTGTGCGTGGCCCCATCATCGGCACTAAAGGCTGTAGAGGCGGCATTTCACAAGGCAACATCACGACTACACTTCATGCAACTGCTGCAAGCCACACACACACCCAACCCACCATCCCGCACCACTACAGCCGCACCACAGCCAGGCGATGCTGTGGCGGTGCTGAGGCTGGACTTTGCCCGCAACATCCTAACCCAATTATAATAAACGCATGGAACAAATCGAACGTATCAATGCAATGGAGGCTCACCTCAACAAAGCCTCGCAAGCTGTTAATGCACTGAGCCAAGCACTCGACATCTACACTGAGGCCATGGAGTCGATCGAAATCATCGACGACTACCTCGCTACCGACGACTGGGAGCAAGATTTTGCCGACAGTGAGGCCGGCCGCTTGCCCACCGACCTCAAGTGCGGTGTGCTGAGCGAAGACGGCATCTGGAACGTTATCGACACCAACCGCGAACTCCAAGCCCAAATGCTCGAAATCGTCGCCACCCACCTCCGCCACGAGTGAAGCGACATGAAGTACAAGAAAGACAAGAGAAGTTGGCTACATGACCCTCCTGTTTGCTTCTATACTTCCTGTCCAAAACAATCCTGTTTTAGGCAATTCTACACCCAACTGACAGCTTTTTAAGTTTAGCGCTATAGTTTTAATATTCTGAACATTTCCTGTATAGGGGCACGGAGTCACACAATAACAAAATCTCAGGAAGGACACACATGCAGCATCAAATAGAAGCTGAAAATCAAGTATTCACAGGCAACTTTTTATCTTGTGACGAAAACAGGGGAAAAACGCGCCGCAGTTCTCACTCGTGAGCGAGGGGCTGCGGCGTGGGCCTTAGTTGGTGCCAGCCTGCTGGTGGCACCTACATTGTGTGCGAGTTACTTGATTATCTTCTCGGTGGTGCGGCTGCCGTCGCTCCAGGTGGTCACCTTTATATTGATGCCTGGCTGTGGCGTGGCCCACTCAATGCCTTGCAGGTTATAATATAGCACCGATTTGACCTCTTTGCAGGGAGTCACAGTCGATATACTACTATCATAGCCCCATTTGCCGTCGAGCCAAGTCGCCTTGAGCAAAATGTTATTAACAAATTCGGCCGAAGCGCTATCCCACAAGTCACTATAGTAGGGCCATCTCACTTTGTCATGTTGCTTTGCTGCCTCTATTGCATTAACAAGCTGCCAATCGTGTGCAATGGCCTTGTCTAAGACGCCATCATCTCTAAATTCTTGCCACATAGCCGAAACCGACTGCTGAAACCGTGGAAACTGCAACAGCTCCTCTATCCACAAGAATGTGAAGGGTGTATCATAGTTATAAATGAAGTCATCGGTTGAGGCGTATGTGAAACTATTGCCAAAATCCCATACCGGCCCAAACTTCAGTTTCTCGTCCTCTCCCCTGTCCTTATAAACAAACATGCTGCGACAGAATGATTCAATATTCGACATCACCTCATTAATGATGTAGAATCGCGTGAGTGTGCCCATGTCAAGATAGTGTTCCCAGCCAGTGTCATTTTTGTCATTGACAAAAACACAGCTGTCGGCCTTAGAGATAAAGCGAGAAAGATAATCGATTTGCGCTTGCGACACTTCTTCCGGTGAATGAGAGGTAAAGTTGAACCATCCCTTTGATAAATCATTATTTTGTGACATTCCATAAACATGAGCGTCATTCCCGTTAACCTCAAGCAGCCATCCACCACTCACTTTGTAAGCATTGGTCTCATTATCATCCTGCTCAACAATCTCGACTCGGCCTTCTTCCACTCTTATGTTCTCGCACAGAAAATAAAGCCCCACGTATTCATCGTTAAGGTACAACTCAACAGGCAGTTGCCGTGTTGTGTAAGGCATTCCCAACTGTCGGCTCAACTCAAAGCCTGTCTCATCGCGCAAAAAACCACTCAAGTCATCGGCGTGTGGCAGCAGGACAAAGTGCTTGCTCTTGTCAAGGCCTAAAGGCGATAGCTTGTGAGCGAACTTTATTTTGTAAGGTTTCTTATAGAATCCTAGCCAGGTGTAATTGCCTCGCCCCTTTATCGACAGTTCAAGAGGATTTTCCTCACTGCCGAGCGATTGAAAAGCATCACTGCCGCAATTGTCAATCCATAGGGTTGCATCAATGTAATAATCCTTAGTTGTAACCGGGCAAGAGCCTTGAGTATTGATGTGTATAACAGGCAAGGTGCCCGAAGCTGTGGCATTATAGCTCTCTTGAGTTCTCCAATAGCCGTCACTCTCTTGGGCATCATTCAGTATAGGACAATAGACATAGCCACTCAGATGAGGATGAGTGAGTGGGTTTATCTCACGCCACATTCCCATGAGAGTGTGTCGTGAAGTGTGGTTCTCAATAAAATCATTTACTGCCTCATTAAAGGTGCCAGAGTCAGCGTCGCTTTCGATAAAAGAATAGAGGTCGCAGCTGGCCAGCTCTTCAAGCGTCAATTGCCACCAGCACCCACCATCAGCAGGCGGTGACATCTGATAGACTTTAACCACAACATTCACGGTGTCAAAAGTCGCAAACTCAACATTATCATAATTAATCTTGCTGTTGTCAAAATAGTAAGTTCCTGACTCGAAAACATCGGCATGGCCTTTGGTCACACATAAACTTGCCAAACACAGAATATTCAAAAAGTAAAAAACATATCCTCTCATACATCGTGCATTATTTAGAATTAGATATTCGTGATTCTAAGATTAGAACGAAGGCTATGCGCGATTATTGTCACAACGTTAGGTCACGCACATGGTCAAGGCGCTTGATGACACGGGCTGGAACTCCTGCTACCACACTATTGCTGGGCACGTCCTTAACCACCACGGCATTGGCCCCAATTAGCACATTGTCGCCCACTGTGATGCCGCCAAGCACTTTAGCGCCACAGCACACCTCTACGTTGTCGCCTATCACGGGAGCTTTCAGATCATGGTGTGCATCACATGATGGGGAAGAGGCCGTAGAGGAGGCCGTCGATGCGCTCGGTGACCTTGGCAAAGTCTTCGGGTCGCTCGCCAAACTTGCAGTTGTCGCCATCGATGATGATGAGCTTGCCGTCGTAGCCCTCTATCCACTTCTCATAGAGCCGCTCAAGACCCTGGAGGTAGTCGAGGCGGATGGTCTGCTCATACTCACGCCCACGCTTCTGAATCTGCCCCACCAGAGTTGAGATGCTCGAACGGATGTAGATCATGAGGTCGGGTTTCTCCACGAGCGACATCATCAGGTTGAACAGGTCTTGATAGGTCTCGAAGTCGCGGTCGCTCATCTTGCCCTGGTTGTGGAGGTTGGGTGCAAAGATGCATGCGTCCTCAAAGATTGTGCGATCCTGGATGATGACTTGGTCGCTCTTGGAGATTTCCACCACGTCCTTGAAACGCTTGTTAAGGAAGTAAATCTGCAAGTTAAACGACCAGCGCTCCATGTCGTCGTAGAAGTCGGCAAGATAGGGGTTGTTGGTCACCGACTCATAGCGTGGCTCCCACCCGTAGTGCTCGGCAAGCATGCGGGTCAATGTGGTCTTGCCACAACCAATGTTTCCTGATATTGCTATGTGCATGATATGTTAAGTGTTAAGTGTTAAGTAGTAAGTAGTAAGTAGTAAGTGTTAAGTAGTAAGTAGTAAGTAGTAAGTGTTGCGCGACAACTATAATCGCTCTTCGCCCTCAATGGGGAAGAGGCCGTAGAGGATGGAGTCGATGCGGTTGGTTATGCCAATGAAGTCTTCGCGCCGGTTCTCAAAGTCGAGTGAGTCTTTCTCAACAATCATCACTCGACCCTTGTAGTGGTTGGCGATGAAGTCCTCGTAGCGACGGTTCAGATTGTCGAGATACTCAATTTGCATGGTCTGCTCATAGTCGCGGCCTCGCTTCTGAATGTTCGACACCAGATGCTCGACCGATGAGCGCAAGTAAATCATCAGGTCAGGGAGCTTCACAATCGAGAGCATGTGCTCAAACAGCTCCATGTAGGTGGCAAAGTCGCGCTCCGAGATGTTGCCCATGGCGCGGTTGTTAGCCACAAACACATACACTCCCTCAAAGATTGAACGATCCTGGAGAATGGTGCCCTGAGCCTGCGAGATGGCCAGCAGGTCGCGGAATCGCTCCTTGAGGAAATAGACCTCAAGGTTGAACGACCATCGCTGTATGTCGTGATAGTAGTCTTCGAGATAGGGATTGTGGGCCACACTCTCGTAGCGCGGCGTCCACCCATAGTGCTGCGCCAGCAGTCGAGTGAGAGTCGACTTTCCTGAGCCAATATTTCCGGCAATGACAATGTGCATGATGCAAGGTGGATATTTCTCTTGAGAGGGCAAAGTTACTAAATTCCGAGAAACATTCCTAATTAAAAGCTCAATTTCTTAAAAATTATTCACGACCTCATTGCCCATCGGCCACCGACAACAAACGGGGCGCAAGCAGTAGTGCTCGCGCCCTTAATTGCCAGCGTGTGTTGCCATCACTCGGCGAGTGAAAATAAACGGCAGTTATGACATCAATCGGGAACTGCAACAAATTCCATCTCCTGACCGTTAGCGCCCACAAGCACGAGCTTGGCGTCGGTCAAGGTCTTGATGGTCGCATTGCTTAAATTGGGGATGCACTCCATAATCTCGTTAAGGAGTTCATGCTTTTGCTTCTCGAGCTCACTCTTGAGCATGCTCTCAGCCACCTGCTTGTTGGCAGCGGGAATGCCACTTTTGCTCATGTCAACATTGATCTCCATCTTGGCGTTGCTCTTGTTGAGCTTCACATCAAGCTTCTTGTTATTGACAGTGTAGGAACCTGGAACGGCTGTGTCGGCCGTGATGTCGATTCTCACGCCATCTTCCTCCATGGGCATCTGAGCAAGTACTGCCAATAAGCACTCGCCGCCATTCTCAAACTGCATTACGAGCTTGAAATCGTTGCCCTGGCCATCGTCGAGCGATGCTGCCCATGATTTTCCTGTCAGGCTTTGAGCTTGAATCGCCATAACAGAAGCAACAATCAACATTAAAGAAAATAAAGTTCTTTTCATAGCTGTGAAAAAATTTAAGTATTAAAATGTGTAAATCAAATGTGATTTCAGATTTATTTCTGCAGAGCAAGGCGAGTGGGCTTGTAGCCATGCTCAAGGCGATACTTGCGCACGTCGGCAAAGAGGTCGGTGGCATAGACAAAATTGTTCAAGTCGTCGTTGTCAACGTCGTAAATCTCGTCTTTGTTGCCAATCCACCCCACGTGGCCCTTGTTGATGAACACGATGTTCTCGCCTATTCCCATCACCGAGTTCATGTCGTGGGTGTTGATGATGGTGGTGATGCCAAACTCGTGAGTGATGTCGTAGAGCAGATCGTCAATCACAAGCGAGGTCTTGGGGTCGAGGCCCGAGTTGGGCTCATCGCAGAACAGATACTTAGGATTCAAGGCTATGGCGCGAGCTATGGCGCAGCGCTTCTGCATGCCGCCACTGAGCTCGCTCGGATACTTGCTCTCGCTGCCGCTCAGGTTCACACGGTCGATGCAGAACTGGGCACGCTCGCGCTGCTCGCCGGTGCTCATCTTGGAGAACATCTTCAGTGGAAACATCACATTGCCCATAACGGTCTCGCTGTCGAAGAGCGCCGAGCCCTGGAAGAGCATGCCAATCTCCTTGCGCAACTCTTTCATGGCCTTGCGGTCGAGTTTGGTGATGTCGCGGCCATCGTAGAGAATCTCGCCACTGTCGGGCTTGAAAAGCCCCACGAGGTTCTTGACCAGCACCGTTTTTCCCGAGCCGCTCTGCCCGATGATAAGGTTCACCTTTCCGTCATAGAACTTAGCATTTATTCCAAACAGAATCTGGCGCATCTGGTCACCGTCCTGAAACGATTTTTCAACGTTCTTAACTTCTATCATAGTGCTTGAAAATTCAATTTTTTTCTCCCTACATCATCAAGAGCTTGGTCAAGAGCACGTCGGTGAGCAGAATCATGATGTTGCTCATCACCACGGCATCGGTACTGGCCTTGCCCACCTCGATTGAGCCGCCCTTAACGGTGTAGCCGTAGAACGACGAGATGCTCGAGATGATAAAGGCAAAAAACAGCGACTTGATGAGCGCAAACCACACATACCACTCGATGAAGAGCGTCTGAATTCCATAGATATAGGTATCGGTGTCGATGATATTAGTGATCACACAAATCAAGTAACCGCCAAAAAGGCTGGTGGCCATGCAGATGATGACCAAGAATGGCATGATGGTAATCAAGCCTGCTATCTTAGGCATTATCAGATAGTTGGCACTATTGATACCCATTATGTCGAGGGCGTCGATTTGCTCGGTCACACGCATGGTGCCTATCTCGCTGGCGATGTTGCTGCCTATCTTTCCCGAGAGAATCAAGCACAGAATCGACGACGAGAACTCGAGCAGGATAATCTCGCGAGTGGTCAGTCCCACGGTGTATCGCGGCAGCAACGGATTGCTGATGTTGAGTTTGATGAGCAGGGTGCACAACGCTCCAATAAACAACGACACAATGAGAATCAAGGGCACCGAGTCGATTCCCAATTTATAGATTTCACCCATGTAGCGCTTGAAGAACTCCCGCCACTTGTCGGGGATGCCTATGCTGCGCAACATGAGCATGCAGTAAGAGCCTAATTTATCTAATGACTTGAACAATGCCATATTTAAAAAAATGCGAGTGATTTTATTTCATAGTGGGTGAAATATCTTGCAAAATTACTAAATACTTTTCACTTTTCAACCCATCGCGTGCAGTTTTTTGAAAAACCAGCGTCTTTATCTCGGCAATATTTCGGTTTTATATTTCCATTTTTCAATTTGTCTCTCAAGGGCACGGCTACCACTGCTTGAGCTTCTGTTGCAGCAGCTCGGGCGCATTGGTGGTGATGAAGTCCACGCCGTAGTTGATGCACCACTCCATGTCGCGCTCGCTGTTGACGGTCCACACATTGACCTTCATGCCCAGCGAGTGGGCCTCGTCGATCCACTCGGGGTGCTCACGCATCACCCTGATACTGTAGTCAATGCCTGCCACATCAAGCTCAGCAAGCGACTGTGGCGACAGCTCGCCATTGAGATAGTAGACTGGTGTGCCGGCAGGAGCGAGCTCCTTGAGGTGCTTCATGCCGGAATAGGAGAAAGTGATATACTCCACCCTTGCCTCAAGGCCTTTGTCTTTGACCATCTTCACTATCTTGCGAGCCGCTTCGTGCTCGTGCTCTTTGTCTTGATGGGGCTTCATCTCGATGATGAGACGAGTTGACAGGCGCTTACCACAGCCCAGCATAGCCTCCAGGGTGGGCAGCCGCTCACCGTTCTTGAGGCGCATGTCCTTGAGCTGTTTCCACTTGGCAGTCTCGATAGTCACCCCGCCATAGCTCGGGTCATGGTTCACCACAAGCTTGCCGTCGGCAGTCATCCACACGTCAAATTCCGAGCCCCACGCCCCTATCGAGTCGGCTTTGACAAGCGACCGCAGCGAGTTTTGCGCCGAGCCTTCGGCATCCCAGTAGCCACGATGACAAATCACCTCTTGGGCACTGGCTGTTGCCATAGCCACGACAAGCATGGCCAGTAGTAGAATTGTCTTTCTCATATTTTTCTCTTGTTTTTCTTGCACATGAAGGCGGTTATCACCGCAGCTGTGGCCACAGCGCTTGCCACTGCAAGCCAGGGGAACTCGCCAGCCGGTGCCACTCCCAGCGTTTCGATTGCATTATGGGAGATGTAGTGGTTGTTGAACAGGAAGGTGGACACCACCACGACGCTGTTGTTAAGCGCATGAGCTATGATTGGAGTCCACACCTCTCCGCTCCACAGCATCACATAGCCAAACCACGCGCCCAGCAGCAGTCGTGGCACAAAGCCATAGAACTGCATGTGGATGGCGCTGAACAAGAAAGCTACAAGCCACACCGCCACGTGGCGGCCAGCCCTGCCATGGTGCAGAGAGCCCAGCATGCCAGCCCTGAAAAACATCTCCTCGCCCATGCCGGTGAGCACCCCCACCAGCAGCACCATGAGCAACATCTCGCCCCACGAGGTAGTGGCCAGCAATCCGTCGCTCACCTGCTTGGCAGCGTCTTCCATGCTGCGCATCGCCTGCTCCACATCACGCAGAGCCTGCGGCAAGTGCAGCCCCTCGTTCCATGCCACCAAGTAGTTCATGGCTGGCAAAGCAATGATGTAGACCATCACCACCAGCGCCACTCCTTTAAGCGACGGTCCTTTGGTCATCCACAGCGTAGATGCCACCGGACGTTGCTCGGTGGAGCGGTTGACCAGAGCCAGCAGCACCACTGGAGCGATGAACACAAGCACGTTTTGCAAAACCATGGCAAGTTGCTGAGCATGAATATCTGCCACTCGTGAGCCATAAACCAGCACAAGCAGCATCGACACCACAAAGAGCATCATCACAGCCATGCTTCCCAGCAGCACTATTTTGGTTAACGAAGATATGGGTTTTCTGTATTTATCCATAACAAAATCTCTTTTAGACTGCAAAAATAGCATTTTCTTGAAAAAAAAATCAAAAAATGATGCAGTAAATTGAGGGGGTGTGTGTTTATAATATGTAAATTTGCAACTCAATCACATTTTTAAAACACCATCAATTATGAAACAAACCAACTTCTTCTTTGCTCTACTAATGATGGTCTTGATGGCATTGCCCGCCACTGCACTGGCTCAAGACTATGACGATATCTATGTAATCGACGAAACCGCACCCATCCCGGCCAACGAGACAAGCCGCGAGAAAAAAGACCGCATCAAGAGAGACCAGCAAATCGTAGACTCGGTGTTTCACCTAAAGGCCGCCAGGGCCGTCGAAGACGGATATTTTGTACTGCAGGCCACACAAGTAAGAGGCTCCTACGGTAGCTATGAGATGGGACTTAACAACAACACTAATTTCATGCTCATGCAAGGCGACAAGGGAATCTTCCAAGTGGCCTTTAACAACATGGACTCTGGTGCCAACGGGCTGGGAGGCATCACACTGCACGGACGCATCAGCAACAAGAATGTCAAGACCGACAAGAAGGGCAACACTATTGTCACCTACACCATGATTGGCCGCAGCATGAACACAAGCGTTACCATCACCATCTTTAATGGCTCAGACCAAGCTGTTGCCGACGTGTTCCCCAACCTCGGAAGGGGGAACATCAGCCTGCGCGGGCGTCTCGTGCCTTACCGCAACGACAACATCAATATCAATCCTTAACAACTAAACAAAAACAAACACACATACACACGCAAAAAACGCCCCCGCATGCGAGGGCGTTTTTCGTTAACTAACCAGCTAAGCCACATCACTTAACCATTATCTTGCGGCCATCCTGACGGATGTAAATGCCTGGACGCAGCTTGCTGGCATCCACCGGACGGCCCATCAGGTCGTAGAGCTGCATCGAGCGGCTGTCGTCGATGGTGATGCCATTGATGCCCACATTCTTAATGTCATACCACGTGATAGGGCTCTCATTGGTCTCGCCACCACCGGTGTAGATGGTCTTAGCACCTATTGCATCCCAAGTCTCAATGCCCTCGGCATGAACATAGACGGTCTCGCCTCCTTGCATCACCTCCCAGTAGTCGGTGTAGAGATATGGAATGATGGTCATGTCTTCGGTTGCATACTCATAAAGATCGGCTTTGAGCACGATGGGAGTCACCTCGTCACCCACCTTGCTGAAGAGCTGATAGCTTAGCATGCTGGCAAAGATTGGGTTGCCATCCACGTCTTCGAGAGGAATGTTAAGGAACAACTCATAGCCGTAGCTGCCGTTGAGGTAGAAGTCCAGAATCTCGGGTGCGGAAGGAACGGCGGCCACATCGGCGGCACGAGTAATCACAACGTTGGCGAACACGTCGGCATCCTCTTGATATTCCTCGCCTTCAAGCTCATAGGTGCTGGTCGATGTGTAACCCTCGGCCGAGGTGAAGGTGTCGGTCTCAGGATTATAGTTGAATGTTGCACCATTGAACACAATCTTCATGTCGATGCCCCACGCGGTGAAGTAGCCCACAAAGTGCTTGCCGAAGGTCACAGTGTTATCTTTCGAGTCCATTGTCCCCTTGAGCCATGCCTCGGGGAGCCACTTGCTCAGGCCCTGGATGTAGACATCGCTGCCATCGAAGCCCACGCGCACATCGGCCGAGTAGTCCTCGGGATAGTCAGGTCCAAACTGCAGGTCTTGAGCTGTGAGCGAGTAAGTAAAGGTCTCAACACCCTCGGGAAGTGTAATCTCCACTTCCTCGTTCTCGGCAACGTTGTACCAGCCAATCTCCGAGAGGTGAACCTCGCCGCCACCAGTGTACTCGCTCTGAACGCCAACTTGCTTGAGGCCCTCGCCCAAGTTGTAGACCACCACCAGCTGGCCTGCTGCCAGGAAGTTCATATCGTCGTTGAAGGAGTAAGGAATAGTGATTACGTCTTCGTCAAAACCATAGTAGTCAGGAGTGAACACATAAGGCTCGGGGCCATTGCCGTAGTCCATATAGAGGCGATAGCCAAGGCGGCTCGAGAGTATTGGGTTGCCGTCGCTGTCCTTAACGGGCAAGTCAAGCATCATATAGCCGAAGCCGTCGTCGGGCATGTACTCATAGTACAACACGCTGGGGGTAGCTGGCACAGCAGGAGCGTCGGGCAATGGCTTGAACACCACATTGGCATGAATGTCATACCAATTCACGTCATCGGGACTTGCACTGATGGCATACCAGTTTTGAGCGGTTATCTCGCCGCTGTCCTCATCAATGGTGAGAACAACCTCGGCTGGATTCAGACTCTCGGGCTCACAGCCAATGTAGTAGAGAGGATAGGCATCGCCAGTGTAGATGAATGTGCCAAAGTACTGTCCATTGTCAAGCACATAGCTCTCGCCCACACGATGACCCTTAACCCACGCTTGAGGCAAGTAGACGCACATGCCCTGGATGTAAATGTCATCACCGTCAAAGCCCACTTTTGCGCTATTGAGCAATGGATCGCCTTCAAACCAACTGCCACCTTCGGTAACACCCATGTAGGTCCCCTGAATGGTGTATTCCTGGGTCTCCAAGCCTTCAGGCACCTCAACGGCATCGGCATCGGGAACCATGTTCATCACGCTGTCGTACTGGTAGTACCATGCAAGCTCGGTTGGGCTGGAGTTCTCAATAATGTAGCACACAACGTCTTGCGAGAGAACAAAGGTGCCAGCTTCCTCATTGTAGTTGAAGATTGCAAGCACTGGCACATAGCCTTCGTTAGTGGGAGATACAGGGAAGAAATAGCTGTCGTAGCCCTGATAACGACCAAAGTACTGCTGGCCGAAGCTCACAGTGTTGGTCTCATGGTCGATGATACCCATAATCCATGCATCGGGTAGCAGAACACTGAAACCCTGAACGTAGACATTGTCTCCGTCCCAGCCCACCTTGATGGAGCGGCTCACGGTCGTCCAGCTGCTACCATCATAGATGTAGCCGTTTAGACGATATTTCTCGGTTTCCAACCCATCGGGAGGGGTCACCACCTCGGCTCTGGCAGGTGCCGCAGCATTGAGTGCGCTTTGCGACGTAGGAACCTCTACATGCTTTGCAGCAATAGGGGTGCGGTGCCTGCTAAGGGCCTCTGTCCCCCTGTCCTTAGGGAGTGGCTGAAGTCTGGTTTGAGACACAGCACTCACACTCATCGACAAGATAAGGAGTGTGAGAAAGAAGGTAATTTTTTTCATAACACAAGTGGTTTATTGTTAATACTGATTTATGTCGATGGCAAAAATATCACATACATTTTATTTTCGCAACTAAATCATTAAAAAACTCCAAATAACAGTAGCAAAAATCACTATTTTCAGGAGCACGAACTCTAAATCGTTATTTTACTACATCAACATGCAACCGGCCATTTAAAAACGATAATTATCGTTTATTAAAAAAAATAATTGTAACTTTGCACAATCATTATAATTGTCAATCCTTTAGAAAGAATAAAATGGAATCCAAGAGCAAAAAACTCAAGCCACTTGCGGGAATGAACTTGCAAGAACTGCGTGAAGTAACAGCCGCGTTGGGAATGCCCAAGTTTGTCGCCACTCAACTCGCCGACTGGATCTACAACAAGCGAGTGAGCACTTTCGATGAGATGAGAAACATCTCTAAGGCTAACAAAGAACTACTTGCACAGCAATATTGTGTGGGGCTTTATGGGCCACAAAGCGCACAAGCAAGCGAGGACGGAACGGTGAAATACCTCTTCGACGCTGGCGGCGACAAGGCTGTGGAGAGCGTATTCATACCCGACGACGACCGAGCCACGCTGTGCATCTCATCGCAGAAGGGGTGCCGCATGAACTGCTACTTCTGCATGACAGGGCGCCAGGGTTTCCATGGCAACCTCACCGCCAACCAAATCATCAACCAGGTGCTGAGTGTGCCACAGAGCGAGCAGCTCACCAACGTCGTGTTCATGGGAATGGGAGAGCCACTCGACAACCTCGACAATGTGCTCAAGGTAATCGAGATTCTCACTGCTACCTGGGGACTGGCCTGGAGCCCAAAGCGCATCACCGTCTCTACCGTGGGGGTGAAGAACGCTCTCAAGATGCTGTGCGAAACCACAAGCGTGCACATCGCCGTGAGCGTGCACAACGCCATCGAGGACGAACGAGGCCAGCTCATGCCCATCGAGAATGCATTCCACATCAAGGAAGTGATGGAACTGCTGGGCAAGTACGACTTCGCCCACCAGCGCCGCCTCTCGGTGGAGTACATCATGTGGCAATGGTTCAACGATGATATCAAGCACGCCGAGGCACTGCGCGAAATATTGCCCAATGAGCATGTGCGCGTCAACCTCATCCGCTACCACATGATTCCAGGAGTGGCAAAGTTGCGCACCTCAAGCGACGAGCGCATGGCCTACTTCCGCGACTACCTTAACAGCAAGGGCATCACTTGCACCATACGTCGCAGCCGCGGCGAGGACATAGCAGCAGCATGCGGCATGCTCGCTGGCAAGGTCAAGGACGAAGATGACAAGAAAGAGAAGAAAGAGAAGAAAGAGAAGAAAAACGTAAAATAACCCCATCATCATATATCTATCGCCAAAGAGATCTCTCAAAATATCAAGAATCATTTATCGCAATCACACTCACGATGATTGAATAATGGTGTAATGTATCACAATCAATTGTTATAACAATGAAAACTCGCAACTTTTTATTTCTGCTGGCAGCTCTTGTTGCAACAAGCGGCTTGGCTCAGGGAGTAACACGCCCCAAGGTGGGAACCACCGCCGCTTCGGCCGACGGACAGGTCAAACTCACCCTCGTGGCAAAGAAACAAAACTACAGTGCTGCCATGAAGGACAGCTACGACCGCGACATCAACTCGCCCAAGTCGGCCAGCGTCACACCCGACGGCAAGAAGTATTACATCAACTCACTCGAAGGCGGCGTGACCATAGCCTACGACATGGCCACACACAAGAAGCTCAAAGTGATAAGCCACACCTTCACCGACGCTGGTTCAAGTCACCTGTGGGCGCCATCAAGCGGATTCTTCGAGTGGCACAAGCAGTGGAAAACGCCCAACACCTTCATGGGCAAACCTGTAGAGGCGGCATTCTCGCATGGAGGACGCTACTTGTGGGTGCCATACTATCGCCGCACCTACGACATGAACGCCGTTGAACCATCGGCAATGGCTGTTATCGACACTAAGGCCGACTCCATAGTCAGACTATTCGAAACAGGCCCCCTGCCCAAGATGGTTGCCACGTCTCACGACGGCAAGACACTTGCCGTCACCCACTGGGGCAACAACACTGTGGGGCTCATGGACATCTCGAGCAACAATCCCAAGGACTGGCATTACACCAAGCTCTTAGTCGTGGACTATGTGCTGCCGCTCAACTTTGGCAACCGCAAGGTGAACCGCGACAACAATAGCGGCTACTGCCTCCGTGGTACGGCTTTCACCCCCGATGACAAGTATATCATCGTCTGCTGCATGGGTGGCGGAGGTGGCCTCGCGGTCATCGATGTCGAGAAGCAGGAATATCTGGGCAGGGTCATGGGCATGATGCCTAACTTGCGACACATCATCATTCGCGACGGCTACATCTACTTGAGCATCAATAGCGCCGGCTATGTGCAACGCATCAAGCTCGACACATTCATGCAGGCTGCCATGAACATGACCAACAAGAAGGGCAATTCCGAAGGTTGGGAAAACTGCAAGGTGGGTGCTGGTGCCCGCACCATCGAGTTCTCGCCCAGTGGCAAATATATCTTTGCCGCCTGCAACAATTCAAGCAGCCTGTGCGTGGTCGACACTCGCACCATGAAGATGATAGCCGAGATTCCTGTCGACTCCTACCCAGTGGGCCTCGATGTGAGCAAAGACGGCAAAACAGTAATCGTCACATCGCAGGGGCACACCAATGGCGGGCGCACCGTGGGTGGCCTTGCGGTGAACATCTTCAAAGTGGAGTATGCCGTGCCCGAACCGGTAATCATCGAGAAGCAACCGCAGGACAACGATAGCATTGCTGCCCAGAAAGCTGGCGGCAATGCCTCAACTGGCAAGATTACGCAATGGCTGGGAACAACCACAGGAAAAGTTACTGCCGGGGCTCTCGCCGCTGCACTGATAGCCGCAATCGCAGTGCCAACCACTCTAAGAAGAAGAAAAAAATAACACCTTCTCATCCCACACCCGACCCTAAACCTTTCCTGGGCAGAGAAAAGCTATTAAAACAAGTAACGCTGAGCCTGTGAGGCTTAGCGTTACTTGTTTTACTGATGTAAGAATTCAAACTTGCATTTTGCTTGTCCTGTGTGGGTGAGATTCACTTGCCCACAGGAGCTGTGGGATTAAAATAGTAAGAATCGCTGTTCTCCCCCTTATCCTCAAGCTCATGGTCGATGACCTCGTATTCGCTGTGCATGCTCTTGTACTCGGGCACAAACGTTTTCATGCCCTTGACCATGTCGTGGATGTTGCCACTCTGAGCAAGCTCGATGATGTTGTCGATGTTGTTGCACACGTCCAAGTAGTCATACTTGCGCACCCGAGCAATCATGATTTTCTCATTATCAGTCTTAATTGTGTTCTCCTTGTCGTTCAGCAACTCCTCATAGAGTTTCTCGCCAGGGCGTAACCCTATCTCCTCAATCTTGATGTCGACATTGGGACGCAAGCCGGCAAGCGAAATCATGCGGATGGCAAGGTCGTAGATGCGCACTGGCTCACCCATGTCGAAGATGTAGATCTCACCACCATGACCCATGCATCCGGCCTCGAGCACGAGCGAGCATGCCTCGGGTATGGTCATGAAGTAGCGAATGATATCGCGGTGAGTCACCGTCACGGGTCCACCATTCTCTATCTGCTTGCGGAACAATGGTATTACCGAGCCGTTGCTGCCCAGCACATTGCCAAAGCGAGTGGTGATAAACTGGGTGTTCTTGCCCATCTTCTGAGCGTCAAAGAAGAGCGACTGGCAGTAGATCTCGGCAAGGCGCTTGGTGCAACCCATTATGTTGCTGGGGTTAACAGCCTTGTCGGTCGACACCATCACAAACTTGTACACGCCATACTTCAGTGCCAGGTCGGCGATGTTCTTGGTGCCCTCCACATTGGTGAGCACTGCCTCGGTGGGATTGAGTTCCATCATGGGCACATGCTTGTAGGCAGCTGCATGAAACACATATTTTGGATGATACTCATTGAAGGCCTTCTCCATGCGGGCATGGTTGTGCACGTCGCCCATGAAAAGCACCACATTGGCATCGGGAAAATCTTTCTTGAGCTCAAGGCTCAAGTCGTGCATCGGAGTCTCGGCCTGGTCAACGAGCACAATCTGACGTGCCTTGTAGCTCGCAACCTGGCGAACTATCTCGCTGCCTATCGAGCCACAAGCACCAGTGATGAGAACCACTGAGTCCTTGATGTGAGAGCGAACCAGCGTGTTGTTGAGCACGATAGGGTCGCGCCCCAACAGGTCCTCAATCTGCACCTCCTTGATGTAGGTAGAGATGTTTGAGCCCTCGCGCTCGTCATCAAGCTCAAACTCCTCAACTTTGTTGATGGCAAGAAGGGCTATGTTGTTCTCGATGAATGGATCGGCAAAGCCATTGCGCATGAGCTTGATGCTCGACGAGTCGAAGATCAGCGCATGAATGCCGCCGCCCACAAAGATATTGGCTACCTCCTCGGGGCGATACTTGTAAACCTTAAAGCCATTTATCTCATCTTTGTCCTTACCGCTCTTGATGCTCAACAGGCCCACGGGCTCATATTTGCCACCTATCTCGTTCTTCAAGGCATTGGCAAGAATCAGCGAGTCGAGCGACGTGCCAAGCACAAGCACCTTGCGGCGATTGCTATCGCTGGCAGTGATGCGAGCGTACATATACTTGATTACAAGGCGCTCCACCATGAGCATAGCAAACGACAGCACTCCCACATAAATCACCCCCCAGTAGCTGAACAACACGCTCTGCATCACTGCGTTATAAATCATGATGAGGCCTATCAAGATTAGCGTTGACACAAACACCACAACAAACTCCCTGTACAAGTCTTCAATGACCGACAGGCGGATGATGCAGGTGTAACTCTTCGACAAATAGGTGACCAGGCCATAAACCGCCACCACAAGCACCAGGTTGCGAACAAGCACGAAGGCCGTAGGGTCGGTCTGGGTGTTCAGGCTTGACACGACAAACACTCCGTAGCTGCATGCCACGAGCAACATGTCAATAAGCAATATCATCCATCGGGGAACTGTGTTGGTCTTCAGGTTCTTGAACAACTTCAGTTCAAATAACTGTCGTATTAATGTATCTAACATTCAGTAAATAAGCTTTGCTAACAGAGAAATAAGTGAACGACTATCTTGCGCCGGGACGATGGCGCAATTGAGCCTTATCTTAAAAATTGTGGCGCAAATATACAATTTTTATTTTACAAATCAGCCAAAATATACTAATTTATACATTATATTTTTTCGAATGGTTTAATTTATATAATATTAGCTACAAAAATAGTAGTAAATAAAAAAAAATTACTACCTTTGTAGCTTGAATTGACTTTTTACAAAAATAAGACCTATTTGGAATGAGGATTTTCAATCATAATATCGTTGCTATCGTGGCACTTGCCGCACTGGCAATCACCACAACATCGTGTTTCAAAGACGAGCCACTCAACGCCGAGTGCGACATTGAGAAGGCATGGATTCATGCCGACAATCTTAACGAGATGTTCTACAGCGCAACCGACACGCTGGTCACAGTCTTTAGCACCGACACAAAGATTGTTTTCACCATGCGCGACGATGCCGACATCACTGCTATAGCGCCACAGTTCACCATCACCGATGGGGCTACCATCACACCAGCCAATGGCTCGGTGCAGGACTTCAGCAAGGGGCCTGTGACCTACACCGTGACCTCACAAGACGGCAAGTGGAGCCGCCACTACACCGTGGAGTGCAACCGCTTGGCCCGATTCACCACCGAAGTGTGGAACTTCGACTTCGAACACTTCGAGCTTGACCCACTGTACCACCAGTTCTACGTGTGGCACAACACCTTGCCCGACGGATCGCTCGGCGACGACTGGGCCACAGGTAACCTGGGATTCAGGTTGTCGAAAAGCTTTGCCAAGGCCAATGAGTTCCCTACAGTAGTGCTCGAACAGGGCTACGACGGGCATGGAGTGCTGCTCACAACTCGCGAAACTGGACCGCTGGGCATGAGTCAAGGCATGCCCATTGCTTCGGGCAACATGTTCCTGGGTAAGTTCAACGTTGCTATGGCCTTAAGAGAAACGCTCAAAGCCACAGAGTTTGGTATCCCATTTGAACAGAAGCCTGTACGCCTTTCGGGATACTATCAGTATCACCCAGGCGATATGTTCATCGACAAGAATTTCAACGAGATTCCAGGGCGCATCGATGCCGGCGACATCTACTCGGTGCTCTACCTTAATCACGACGAAGAGGGCAACCCCACTGTGCTCTATGGCGATAACGTGCTCTCGAGCGACTTGATTGTGGCTGTAGCGCGAGTCAATGACATCAAAGAGACTAATGGTGAGTGGATTTACTTTGACGTGGAGTTCGAATATAAGAGCGACATCGACATCGACTTGCTTGCCTCACGTGGCTACAACCTCACACTCGTGTTCTCGTCAAGCATCAAGGGTGCCTCGTTCGAGGGGGCCATTGGCAGCCAGCTAAAGGTTGACAAGGTGCGACTCACATGCGAGACTAAAGAATAAATGTGGCAAGTTGTAAGTGTTAACTCAAAAACTCAGAAACTCAAAAACACAATGAAACGACATATATCATCAGTATTAGCAATAGCTGTAGCACTCTCGGCATGGTGCATTGAGCCAGTAGGCACTCCCAGCCAAACCGCGGGTTTAAAGGGGGACTTGATGGCCGCCACATTATCAGCAGATGATGACAACGACAAAGACAAGAAACACGACGACGATAACCATGACGACCTCAAGAACCTCAAGAAATTCTATCACAACCTTGAGGGATATGGCAGGCTGGGCTACTCGATAGGTGGCACGGCCCCCTTAGGCATCCCTGCCGAGATTCGCAAGCTCAACAAGTTTATTCTGCAGCCAAACGTCTCTTTTGGTATTGACGGCATCAAGCCCGTGAGCAAGAACTGGGGAATACTTGTGGGCATTCATTTCGAAAATAAAGCCATGCACATCGATGCCACAGTCAAAAACTACCACATCAAGTTTACACAAGGCGGCCAAACCCTCGAGGGCATGTTCACCGGCCACAACGACAGCCATGCAGTGCAGTGGATGTTTACGATACCCATTCAGGCAACTTATAAAATCAGCAACAAGTGGCGACTGAAGTTCGGCCCCTATTTTTCCTACCTCACCAGTGCCAATTTTGATGGCTTTGCCTATGATGGCTATCTGCGAGAGGGCGACCCAACCGGTGCCAAGGTTTTCTTGGGACACACCGACGAGGAGCGAGGCAACTACGACTTCAAGGACGACATTCGTCGCTGCCAGTGGGGCATGGGAGTGGGTGTCGACTACTTCTTCACCCGCCGATTTGGTGTCTATGCCGACCTCAACTGGGGCTTAAGTGGATTTTTCAAGGGCTCGTTCAAGACCCTGGACCAAACGCTTTTCCCAATCTACGGCACCATTGGCATCGCATACAAGATAAAATGAAAATCAACAAGAATAATACAATATTTAAACGAATAAATCATGAAGAAAATTTTTACTTTTTTTGCAGCCGCTGCAGTTAGTTTAGCAGCAATGGCTACCGACTACACTGGCAAAATCACAGTGACTATCAACAATGAGCCCACCACTCAAGATGCCACCATCACCATCTTACCTAACGAGGATGGCAGCACCTACAAACTGAGCATCAACAACTTCCGCCTTTCCACTAATGGCACAACCATTGACGTGGGCAATATCGTGGTCGACAATCTCAAGGGCTACACTATCACCGGCATGACCACTGTGGTTGCCGACGAGAAGATTACAATTCAAGACGGCACCGACCCAAGCGTGCCCATGTGGTATGGCCCCTATTTGGGCGAAGTGCCCATCGTCATGACTGCACAGTTCAATGGCACAAAGGCTAAGGCCGACATCGACATCGACATGCGTAGTTCAATCCATCAGTTCATCAACGTGGTGTTTGCCACACCCAACTATGATGGCGTTTATGGCGACGTGAATGGTGACGGCACTGTAACCTCTAACGATGTTACCGCAATCTATAACATCATGCTGAGCGACTAAGCTCAACCTATAAGCATTTAACCACCAAGTGCCAAGCACCAAAACGTTTGACACCCAAACATTTAGTTCAATAGGTAATAATCTATAAATCAAAAAAAGAAGAAATGAAAAAACTATTCACTACAATGCTCGCCACAGTGACTGCAATAGCAGCATTGGCCTCTACCGACTATCCCGGCACCGTCCATGTTGACGGCTTTAACTTGCCCGCAGCAGTAACCGTGAATCAGAGTGGCGACAACTATACCGTCACCTTTGGCAACTTTAGCCAGCTGGGCACTGTTGAGATTACTGCTCCAGGCGCTACCATCAATGGCGTGACCACTATCGTCACAAGCCAGCAGATTGAGGGCGGCCTGGCAAGCGCCGTGATTGCCTTCAACCAATATGCCCTGGGAGCCAACATCGACATCTTGACTCCAGAAGGCATCACCAAGACCGTGACCTTCACACAAGACGGCGAGGCCACTGGCTATCAAATCAAGAACAGCGGCTTCGAGAACTTCAAGAGCAACGGCGAGCCATTTGCTTGGCATGGTTTTAAGAGCGCTACTGGCATTTTTGCAGGAATGGCTCCTGGCTCATTAAACAAGAGTACCGACAAGCATAGCGGCACCTATAGTGCTCTCATGACTTCGGGCTCACTATTTGGAGTGGTGGGCAATGGCACAATGACCACCGGACGCCTTAATGCCGCCAGTACCACCGCTACCGACAAAGTCAACTGCAGCAAGATGAACATCAGCGATAATAGTACCGACGACAATGGCGACCCCTTCTACACTATCATGAACGGCCGCCCCGACGCAATCAAGTTCTGGGCTAAGTTCAACCCCAAGAACAGCACCTACCGCGCTTCGATGAGCGCAATCATCACCAATGGCTCTGCCTATCAAGACCCAGAGGACAAAGAATATACCAACAAACTTGCTACTGCCAAGGATCTTGAGAACATCGCAATGAGTGCCGGTTTTGTTGAATATACCGTTCCATTTGAATACATTAACACCAACCTCACTGGCCGCGCTCTGTTAGTTACATTCTCGACCAGCAGCACTCCTGGTGGCGGCGCGAGTGGCGACGCTCTCTATGTTGACGACATCTCGCTGGTCTACAACGCAGCTATCACTGGCATTAACGTTAAGGGCGAGGAGCTTGAGGGCTTCTCACAGGATGTGTATGAGTACAACTTCGAGCTTGCTGAGGGCGAGACATTGGCCGATACCGACATCGAGGCCACCTACATCAGCCCCCATGCCTACCTCGTGAAGAAAGCTATTGAGACCGAGGATGGTTACAAACTGATTGTTGCCGTGGTGAGCAACGACTTCAACACCGTGAAGATGTACACCATCAACTACACCAAGCCCAGCACTGCTGTTCCTGGCGATGTGAATGGTGATGGTTATGTGAATTCAACCGACATCACCACCCTCTACTCGTTCTTGCTCTCTGGTGACATGAGCAATATCGTCAACGGTGATCAAAACGGCGATGGCGGTATCTCATCGGCCGATGTCACCATGATTTATAGCATTCTGCTTAGCGGTTCAGCAAAATAACCCTAATCAGTTAAGCAACGATTTTTAACCATCCTGAGTTTTTATCTCGGGATGGTTGTTTTTGTGATTGAAAGTAACTATTTTTGCACCATGTAATTATTAATTGATAAAATGAGTAACTAAATCATGAAAATTGTAGTACTTGACGGATATGTGGGCAACCCGGGCGACTTGTCGTGGGAACCACTTGAGAGATTGGGCGATGTAACGGTCTATCCACGCAGCAAGCCCGAGGAAATCATCGAGAGAGCGCTGCCTGCCGATGCGCTGCTGACCAACAAGGTGGTGTTCGACCGCAAACTCATCGAGGCTTTACCCAACCTTAAATACATTGGTGTGATTGCAACTGGGTTCAACATCGTGGACATAGATGCCGCCAACGAGCGCGGCATAATCGTGACCAACGTGCCAGCCTATAGTACAGCGTCGGTAGCACAAGTGGCAATAGCCCACTTGCTCAACATGACCACTCATGCCGAGCATTACACCCGCGAGGCACGTCAGGGTGTGTGGAGCCGCAGCATCGACTATACCTACTGCAGCGCACCATTCATCGAGCTCGACGGCAAAACCATGGGCATCGTGGGACTGGGTAACATTGGCGGCACAGTGGCGCGCATTGCCGCCGCAATGGGAATGAAGGTGCTCGCTTTCACAAGCAAAGCTCAAGAGGCTCTACCGGCCTATGTGACACGCGTCGACACGCTCGACGACCTCTTTGCCGCATGCGACGTGGTGAGCCTGCACTGCCCTCTCACAGCCCAAACTCGCGGCATCGTCAACGCGCATCGCCTCTCGCTGATGAAACCCTCCGCCATGATTATCAACACCAGCCGCGGGCCACTCATCGTTGAGGAAGACCTTGCTGCTGCCCTCAAGAACGGCACCATTGCGGCAGCGGCAGTCGACGTTCTGTGCCAGGAGCCACCAGCAGCCGACAATCCACTGCTCAGCCTCGACAACTGCTACTTCACTCCTCACATTGGCTGGACCAGTCCTGAAGCGCGCCAGCGCCTGATGGACGTGGTGGTTAACAACGTGCGCACCTTCATCGAAGGTAATCCATGCAACGTAGTTAATCCACATTAACGCCTCAAGCAAAACAGACATAAAACAACACACCGACCAGAAGACTCTTATTGCTCCTCTGGTCGGTGGTTTTATTATCTCTATCAGGTCATGAGGTTTTAGCGACCTCAAGCATTTACTTTTTCTTAGGCTTTACAGTAGAGTTATTCTTAGCAGCTGGTTTTGCGGCTGGCTTAGCGGCAGGTTTTGCGGCTGGCTTTGCGGCTGGCTTTTGCTGCTGCTTCTGAGCTGGCTTCTTCTGCTGCTTCTGAGCTGGCTTCTGCTGCTGCTTCTGAGCTGGCTTCTGCTGCTGCTTCTGAGCTGGCTTCTGCTGCTGCTTCTGAGCAGGCTTCTGCTGCTGTTTCTGAGCAGGCTTCTGCTGCTGTTTCTGAGCAGGCTTCTGTTGCTGCTTCTGTGCGGGCTTTGCTTGTTGACTGTGATGGTGTTGCTGCTGTTGAGCTGCGGGCTTTGCTTGTTGACTGTGATGGTGTTGCTGCTGTTGAGCAGGCTTCTGCTGTTGAGCAGGCTTCTGCTGTTGTGCAGGCTTCTGCTGTTGTGCAGGCTTCTGTTGCTGCTGGGCAGGCTTCTGCTGTTGTGCAGGCTTCTGTTGCTGCTGAGCAGGCTTCTGCTGTTGAGCAGGCTTCTGTTGCTGCTGAGCAGGCTTCTGCTGTTGTGCAGGCTTCTGTTGCTGCTGAGCAACGGGTTTGGGTGCTGGCTTAGCAGGCTGGGTGTTAGTTGCACCCGAAGTGGGTATTTTCACCACCCTACCTATCTGGATATTATCATCGGTCAAGTTATTGACTTGCTTTATAGCCTCAATCGAGACTCCATATCTCTGAGACAGTCGCGTAAGGTTGTCACCTTCCTGAACCAAGTGGTTTACTGTTTTAGGCTGTTGAGTGTTCTGTCTTGGCGGCTGCTGAGTGTTCTGCCTCGGCGGTTGCTGAGTGTTCTGCCTCGGCTGCTGTGTGTTCTGGCGTGGCTGCTGTGTGTTCTGCCGTGGCTGCTGAGTGTTCTGCCGTGGCTGCTGGGTGTTCTGCCGTGTCTGTTGCTGCTGAGCAGGCTTTGGTGGCGGTGGCACCGCGCGAGTGTCTCTACCCTGCCTGTCGGTATAAGTTTGCTGAGCAGGCTGGGGTGCATTATTGCCTTGGTTCGTTGGTTGAGTGTAAGCAGTGCTACCTTGCGGAGTGTAGACTCCAGTATTGCCACCATCATCCACTCCACTGAGCACCGTTGTAGTAACCTGAGCGCCAGGCCTTACAACCTTAAGCACCTGTCCTGGCTGCAGCACAGTGCTGGTGAGACGGTTAAGCTCCATGAGATCGTCATATTGCATGCCATATCGATCGGCAATATCTTCGAAGTATTCGTCCTCAGTGACCTCATGATAAATGAAGCGGTCGTCGGTTGGCTCATCGTCGACAATTCGCTTCACGTCGCCAGGCTGAACAACGGGCCGGTTGGCATACTGATTGGCGTGATATTTCGAGATTTTATCCTCGGCCATGATGTAGCTGTAAACCTGCTGTGAAGGCAATGCCAGCGAGTAAGGATGGCTTGGAGTGGCAGGAATCACATCCTGGCGGTACTGAGGATTGAGAATCCTAATCTCATCGATTGGGATGTTGAGCACTTGAGCAATTTGGCTGAAGTTAACACGATAGTTAACGTGCACAGTGTCGATGATAAGTGGCTTGGTAGTGAGTGTGGGCCTGATGTTGTGCTCGTTGTAGTAGGTCATGGCATAGGTGGCTGCTATGAAGCCTGGCACATAGCCACGAGTCTCCTTGGGCAAATAGTTGTAAATTTCCCAGAAGTCAGGATGCTCACTGCCACAACGCCTGATGGCCTTGTTCACATTTCCGGGTCCGCAGTTATAGGCTGCGATTGCAAGAGTCCAGTCGCCATAGGTGTTATAGAGTTGCTTGAAAAACTTAGCCGCCATCTCGCTGGAGCGATAAGGGTCGCGGCGCTCATCGACAAGGCTGTTAAGCTCCAGTCCAAGACCCTTGCCGGTTGCGGGCATGAACTGCCACAATCCTCCTGCGCCTGCAGGTGACACGGCATTGGGGTTAAGCGCCGACTCAATGATGGGAATGTACTTGAGTTCGAGTGGCAGTCCATGTCGCTCGAGAGCTTCCTCAAAGATGGGCATATAGTAGCGTCCCATTCCCAGCATCTGCGCCACAAGAGTGCGGCTGCGCTTGACATACCGCTCAATGTAGCTCTTCACGATCTGATTAAAGGGCATTTCAATTGAGGTTGGCATGTCTTTAAGTCGCTGAATGTAGACTTTGTCGCTCACCTCACCATAGTCATGGTTCTCAATGCTACTCTGATCGATGACAGCATAGTTTTTTAGGTACCAGTTCTCCATCATCTCCTTAGTATTGGTTTCAAAACTTGATGGATAGACGATGGCATTGTCGGTAATCGACTCCTTTAGCGAGAGCACATTCTTCTTCTGCGCGATGGCGTTGAAAACCGACATCAACAATGTAATCGATGTTAATAAAAGTACTTTGTATTTCATAACTTATTATTTTTCTTGACTACTATATTTAATTCAGTCTTGGTTGTTTAAGCATTAAAACGACAATGCGCACCCCAAGCCTATTGACGGCAGTGCCGTGGTGTTGCTCTCAATCACAGCCGGGCCCCATCGCATCGACAGATCGGGACTCACGTCGAAGTGCATCATCGAGGCATCGACATAGGCGTCAATCACATTTATCAGATAGACCGCTGCCATGCCAATGATGCAGATGTCGCGATAGCGGCGATAATAATCCCTGCGATTCCTGAGGGTGTTTGTGAGCCACGACTTGTCGAGGTCGCTCTCTTGCACAGTGGGCGGATAAAAATCCATGTAGCTGCGAGTGTTGGGGTCGTTGTCGCTAATGTCGCGATAGGCCTTGCTGTAGTCATTTAGCATGCGATTGTTCCAAGCAGTGCCGTAGGTCAAGCCCACAAAGGCTCCAATCACAATGGGCAGCTTCCAGTAACGGTGGTTATAAATCTGCCCCAGCCCGGGACACAGGGCCGAGAGCCACATTGCCCGCATGGGGTTGGGATTGAAGCGACGCTCTTGCACAGCCCTGGCCAGCGAGTCGTTTTTTAGCACAGTGGCAGTGAGCGAAGCTGTGCTGTCGGCCAGCAGCACTGTGTCGGCAGCCACGTCGGCCAGAGGCTCGTTGCCATGTTGTGCAGCTGTTATGCCTTGAGCATTACAGGCAATCACTATCAGTGCACACACCGTTAATGCCATTGTGCGCAATGAATCATGACTATTTTTTGTGACACCTGTTTTCATTTAAAGAACACAGCACAGCATCTTGCTTGAACTATAAAGCTCTCAACTGCGCTATGTGTGGTTGCATTATTATTTTTCTTTTAAACGGTCAAAGATACTAATTATTCTGTCAAGTTCATCATCGTTGCTAAAGGCAAATGTTATTTTACCTTTACCCTGAGTGCTGCACGTCATCTTCACCGGAACACCAAAAGCTTTGTTCAAGTGAGTCGTGAGAATGTCGAGATAGTCGCTGTCATGGGTCTTTGCGGCAGGACTGTGAGTATCTTTAGTTTTTTTAGCATTTTCTTGATACTGCTTTGCCAACTGCTCAACTTGCCTGACCGATAAACCTTTTTTAAGAGTCTCTTTATATAATTTTAACTGCAGCTGTGGGTCGCCAACCGAGAGAAGCGCACGGGCGTGACCCATGTCTAAGCGCTTGTCGCGCAGTCCCAGCTGAATCTCGGCCGGCAGCTTGAGCAGGCGCAGGAAATTGGCGATTGTTGTGCGATTCTTGCCCACTCGCTCGCTGAGTTTCTCCTGTGTGAGGTGATATTGCTCGATGAGCTTGTTGAAGGTGAGAGCTATCTCAATGGCGTTCAAGTCTTCGCGCTGGATATTCTCGATAAGAGCCATCTCGGTGAGCTCACTATCGTTGGCCTCCCTGATGTAGGCTGGCACCTTGTCGAGGCCAGCTCGCTTTGCTGCCCTATAGCGCCTCTCGCCCGATATAATCTGGTAATTGCCATCGCTCATGAGCCGCAGTGTGAGGGGCTGTATGATTCCCACCTGACGGATTGATGCCGCAAGTTCTTGCAACGCAACATCGTCAAATGCCTGACGTGGCTGGTCGGGATTGGGCTTGATCAACTTGATGTCGACATCGCTGATTGCCTGTGAGCCGCCAGTCTGAATTTCATCGACCGAGATAAGGCTATCAAGTCCTCGCCCTAATGCGTTTCGCTTCATATACTTTTTTTCTTTTGTGCTATATAAAATTGCTTTTGGGTTGCAAAGTTACAAAAAAATGGGCGAGAAACCAATTTTATTTGAGAACATTAACAACTTGGACGGCGCAATGACCGAAGACTTGGCAATGCGCAAAAAATCTCACGCCGGCAATTCGCTGGGCGCTCTGGCCACAGAAAGCCGCTGCCGCGATGCCTGTGGCAATGGGTCACAAAGACTTGCCGCACTGCCACGCCATCTGTTTCATTGATTTCCTCTGTCGATGAGTTCCTGTGCAAGTTGCAAGTGACTGATGGCTCCACGGCTTTGGGGGTCGTAGAGCATAGCTGGCAACCCGTGGCTTGGCGCCTCGCTCAGGCGTGTGTTGCGCGGAATGACGGTGGTGAAGACCATGTCACCAAAGTGACTCTTGAGCTCCTCATAAATCTGATTGGCAAGTCGCAAGCGTGCGTCGTACATGGTGAGGAGGAATCCCTCGATGTGCAGACGTGAGTTGAGTTTGGCCTTGATGATGCGCACAGTGTTGAGCAGCTTGCTGATGCCCTCGAGAGCGAAATACTCGGCCTGCACGGGAATGATGAGACTGTGGGCAGCGGTGAGGGCGTTCACTGTGATCAGGCCCAACGATGGGCTGCAATCGATGAGTACATAGTCATAGGTCACGTTCATGCCCTCGAGCATTGCACGAAGCACCTTCTCGCGACCGGGCTTGTTGATGAGCTCAAGCTCGGCTCCCACCAGGTCGATGCGCGAGCCCAGCAGGTCAAGGCCCTCGACACCCTCGACAGGCACCACAGCACTCTCGATGGGATAGTCATCGACGAGGCACTCGTAGACCGACGATTGCAACTTCTTGGGGTCGATGCCGAGCCCCGAGGTTGCGTTGGCCTGCGGATCGGCATCGATGAGGAGAACTTTCTTTTTCAGAGCGGCAAGCGATGCAGCAAGGTTGATTGCTGTTGTGGTCTTGCCCACGCCACCTTTTTGGTTGGCTATTGCTATAATCTTAGTCATAATTCAACTTTATTTCAGTTTCTGTAGTGACACAGCATGCCGTGTCCATGAGTTGTCAATCTGTGTATTATGCATTTAGTCATTCTTAGTCATTCTTAGTCACTCTTAGTCATTCTTAGTCATTCTTAGTCATTCTTAGTCACTCATAGTCATTCCTAATGCATTATGCGCCATGCAGCCACAGCGCGGCAATCTTGCGACGGATAGCCAATATGTTTCCTGCCGTAATTAGCGACATTATGACAATGGCCACCACTATGGCTACTGTCACAGTGCCGCCAGTTGCTCCAAGAGCCTTGAGGTCGGGCAGGTAGCACAGTCGCGCCACGAGCATGACCACAATTGCCACCACCAGCACCGCCACGTTGATGGCCACAACCATGCCTATGTAGGTGCGCGACACCTGTGCTGGCGAGTAGCCCAGCAGCAACAAGTCTTGCAGCTTGCGAGTGTTCTTCTGCAACAGCAGGTAGATGCTTAGCATGAGCACGAAGAACGATAGCAAGCTGATGATGATGCCCACAATGATGACGATTGTCACAACCAAGTTCAAGAAATACTGAGACTTGCCTTGTTGCATCTTGTCGCCAGCCACTTGATAGCCGTGATCGTCGAGATAGCGTTGTATTTTCACATCGCCAGGACTATTGACCTCCACAATCAAGCGTGAGGGGTTGCGCTCAAGGCCACTGCCATAGCGTTTGTTGCTCCACTGCATGAACTGCTCGGGCACCACAATGGTGTTGAGGCGGTTAGAGAAGCCCACTATGCGGCCATTGATGGTCTCATTAAGTCCATTGCCGCGCAGGGTAAACTGGATGGGGACTTTACTCACTATGCCCTCGCTCAGCTGTGGCAATCCCTGGCTGGCTGCGAAGCCAAAGTTATAAAGCGTGAGGTAGTCGCGCGACATTATCACAGGCACCTCGGGACGCGACGGGTCGAATTTCCAATCACGGCTATCCACATCGATGAACTCGGTGGGGATTGACTCAAAAAACAGCATCGTCCCCATCGACTGCCCAACCCCCGACACGCTCACGGTGGCATAGAGACCGTAGTCGTTACTCGAGAACTTGCCCACCTTGCGGCACCAGGGCTGCGACTGGATGTCGGCTACGGCTTCGGGGCTGAACTCATTCTTGCCGCCAAGCAGAGTGCCAGCCGTCGACACGCGGCGGGTGACAATGAGGTAATCTTTCTTAATGAAACTCTCCTCGTCGCTGAAAACTGGCTTCACATCTTGATAAAACTGCACTGCCAGTATCACAATTGTGAGCCCGATGAGGCTCGCTATCGAGAAGCCCACCAGCTGAGAT
Organism: uncultured Prevotellaceae bacterium; assembly: GCA_946186575.1. Taxonomy (GTDB): domain Bacteria; phylum Bacteroidota; class Bacteroidia; order Bacteroidales; family Muribaculaceae; genus Sodaliphilus. The sequence continues at coordinate 52,368 of CAMHNO010000004.1, read as the reverse complement.
GCGCTGATGTGCTTGCGCAGCAACTTCCACATCAGCGTCTTGCACATTTTATCACTCACCGCAGCACTCATAGCCTAAACTCCTTGTCAACCGTTATCTTCACGTTATTTCCCACCGATGTCGATATTATTGCCGCACCTTGGCGCTGGGCCTCCTGGGCAACAATTTGAGCCACAACCTTGTTGTTATGCTCGTCGAGGTGACTCACTGGCTCGTCGAGCAAAATAAAGTCGCAGGGCTGGCACAGCGTGCGCACCAGCGCCACTCGCTGCTGCTGCCCTATCGACAACTTCGACACAAGGCTGCCAGCCTTCTCGGCCACACCAAGCTGCTCCATCATCTCTAATATCTGCCCCCTCGTCTTGTGGTGGGTGATACTGTTCTTGAGCTCAATGTTCTCGATGGCAGTGAGCTCGCCAAAGAGACGCATGTCCTGCGCAAGATAAGCGATATGGTGGGTGCGAATCTCACACCACTGCTCCACGCTGAGCGCCCTGATGTCGCACCCGTCAAAGGCCATCGTGCCGCTATAGTCGTTGCGATAGCCATAGAGGTAGCTGCACAGCGACGACTTTCCGGTTCCGCTCTCGGCGCTGATGAGATACCTTTTTCCTTTCTCAAAAGCGACTTCACGCAGCCAAATCTCGCTGCCTGTCTCTCCTCGGCCAGCAAAAACGGCCGGCAACGTGTTGTGAAGGGTGATAACGTTCATTGCAAATAAAAATATCTGTTTTCTTGTTTTCTCCATGGCCACGGCCACGGCCGCGTGTTTGGGAGGTGCGACCTCTCACCCAAGGGAGAAAGCAAGTGCAAAAATAGCTATTTCCGCACAATAAATCGACTTATTTAAACATTTTTATTATATTGCCAGCCGCTCCCATCAAAACAACTCTCTCAACGAAGCAAAAAAATATTTTTTCGGCCATGCTATTGAAAAATATCAAGAAAAGCATTACCTTTGTGAGATTTTATTGTAGTGATAAATTAAAAATCAACTTTTAAATTATATATCTCAATGTTTATTATAGGTATTGCTGGCGGAACTGGTTCGGGAAAAACCACCGTAGTACGCAAAATCATGGAGCGCCTCCCCAAAGGAGAAGTAGGAATCATCTCGCAAGACTCTTATTACAAAGATTCAAGCCACATCCCAGTGGAAGACAGGCAGAAGATAAACTTCGACGAGCCAGCTGCCTTCGACTGGAATTTGCTGCTCGACCACCTCAAGCAGCTCAAGCAGGGCAAGGCCATTGAGATGCCCACCTACAGTTACCTCACCTGCACACGGCAAAAAGAAACCGTGCACATGGAGCCACACGACGTTGTGCTCATCGAGGGCATCCTGGTCATGAGCGACCCACGGCTGAGAAAGATGATGGACATCAAGGTCTTTGTCGACGCCGATGGCGATGATCGTCTCATCCGTGTCATCTCTCGCGACTGCATTGAGCGCGGACGCACCGCCCAGGAGGTGATTGACCGCTACCAGCAAGTACTCAAGCCCATGCACCTGATGCACATTGAGCCTTGCAAGCGATTTGTGGACATCATTGTTCCCGAAGGCGGACACAACGAGGTGGCAATCAATCTGCTCACCGATTACATTAAGACCCGCCTGAAAATGAGCAAGTGACCAATGCACATTTTTTTAATGAACATCGCATAATTTCTAATGCTCAAAGCAGATTTTTTTAGAAAAACTCACATTGGTCAGAGCGTGCTCTGACCCTACACCACAGGCTATGAAACTCTTCAGAAACCGCGACAAAGAGGGGAAAAGCAAACCCCAGGATGGCTCCATTGCCTTGCAAGACAATGGGCCAGTGAGCGACAGCCTTTATGAGCAGAAGCGCGACCCCTTGCCCGATGGCCCAGAGGAGAAAGACAAGAAGATTATTACCGAAGTTAACGAGAAAGTGGTGGCGGCGCTCAAGAAGGCTGGCGATGAAGGCGACCTGGTGCTACAGACCGACAATCTGGTAAAGAAATACCGCCAGCGCACTGTGGCCAACCACGTGTCGATCAACGTGCGGCAAGGCGAGATTGTGGGGCTGCTTGGGCCCAATGGCGCAGGAAAAACCACCACATTCTACATGACTACCGGGCTTGTGACGCCAAACGAAGGACGCGTGTATATTAACAATGTGGAGATTACCAAGCTGCCAGTGTACCGACGCGCCCAGTTGGGCATAGGCTATCTGCCGCAGGAGGCATCGGTCTTTCGCAAGCTAACGGTGGAGAACAACATTCGCACTGTACTTGAGATGACAAATACCAGCCCAGAGTACCAGCGCGACAAGCTCGAAGAGCTCATCGCCGAATTCCACCTTGAGAAGGTGCGCAAAAATCTGGGCGACCGCCTCAGCGGTGGCGAGCGACGTCGCACCGAGATCGCCCGCTGCTTAGCCATCAACCCACGATTCATAATGCTCGACGAACCCTTTGCTGGAGTAGACCCCATCGCTGTGGAAGACATCCAGAGCATAGTCTACAGCCTCAAACACAAGAACATAGGAATCCTGATCACCGACCACAACGCCCCCGAGACACTGAGCATTACCGACCGTGCCTACTTGCTCTTCGAAGGCAAGATTCTGTTCCAGGGCACGAGCGAGGAGCTTGCCGAGAACCCAATTGTGCGCGAGAAATACCTGGGCCGCAACTTCGTCTTCCGCCGCAAGAGCTTCAAAGAGACAATAGATTGAGGCTTTCTGCGTGAGGGTCATGCATTAAGAAAAAAACGCTGAAATAACAAACCATATAAGTTTAACCAACAAAAGATAAAAGATTATGAAGAAATTGTTTTGCATGATTGCGCTGGCAGGACTTACACTCACTGCCGTGGCGCAGAACCAAACGTTAAGACTCAGCTCTTACAATGGAACCCAACTGGAGCGCTACGACGGCCAGCAATGCGACGTGACAATCGACCGCTACCTGTTTAACGGATGGAACACCGTCTCGCTACCATTTGCCATGAGCGAACAGGAAATTGACGAAGTGCTGGGCCAGGGTGTGAAACTCGAGCGCCTGGTGGATGCCACCCAGCAAGGCACCGAAATTGTGCTCACTTTCCAGGACTGCAAAGCCGAGGGCCTGCAAGCCAATGTGCCCTACATCCTCTATTATCCAGGGGAGAGTGGTTCAAAGAAATTCCACGTTAATGCCCAAGTGACCAAGAAGGAGTCGAAGGTGACTTTCACCACCGGTGGTGGTGTTAAGGTGAGCATGCATGGTGCAGCCCTTAAAACCACTGGCAAAGACCTTTATGGCATCCTTGCCATCAACAACGCCGAGGCACGCTTCACTCCCATCGACGACAGCAAGTCGCTATTCTACGCCACTCGCTGCTATGTGAGCATTCCTGGCGAGCAAGAGTTCACATTGACCACTCGCCACTTAGCTCAAGGCGAGGTCACCAGCATCAATAACATTGCTGCCGAGGGCGACATCGTCGACGTCTACAACGTGCTTGGCATGAAAGTGGGAAGCGGCATCAAGGCCAGCGAAATCAACAATCTCACTCCAGGCATCTACGTTGTGAAAGGGCACAAGGTGCTCGTGAAATAAGATGCGCCACGGCACCTGCGCGTAAGCGCCACGTTTGCCCCAGAGCAATGACTCAATGAAATTTATCCCAAGCCAGAACCACTTCCGGCTTGGGATAAATTGTTTTTTTAATCAGAGCCCAACAAAATAAGGTGTGGGCCTATACATACTCAACTGGCAGCAAGAGCGAGAGGGGCTGGTGATTGCCGCCCGTGAGCCACGTGAAGATGTATCCCTCGTAATCTCGCGGCAGCAGCAGCTTGGCCACCCTGCTCCACTGTGGCTTGCCGTAGTCGCTCGAGGCTCCGCTGAGCTCAACCTGCCTCGCGGCATGATTAATGCTCCAGTACCCACCACCCAGGCACAACTCACCAGGCTCAAGCAAGTGCCTGTGCAGCACCACCATGCCAAGCCTTATGCGCCCGTCACTTGTGAGTATAAACTTGGGATAAGCCATTTCAGAATTGTGCCACCTCCGCTAATCGGTGATGAGTGTGCCCAGTGCTGTGCGATTGAATGTGTTTTTCACCCAGATGGGAATTTTCTTCTCTGCTACAGGCTTGATGGTTGGAGCGTAGATAACCTTGGCACCACTGTCACACATCTGTTGAGCCTGATCATAGGTCATCTGCCTGATCACTGTTGCATTAGCGTCTTCTTTGGGGTCGGCGGTCATGAAGCCATCCACATCGGTCCAAATTTCCAGAGCATTAGCGTTCAGAGCACTGGCAACAATCGCTGCAGTATAGTCACTGCCACCGCGCCCCAGGTTGCTGATGCGACGGCTCTTGCTGTCGCGTGAGATGAATCCTCCCATCACAGCCACTTTGCCCTTAAACTTGCCTAATGTCTTTGCAATATTAGCATTGGTTGCTTCCAAATCACACTCATGATTGTTGCTGCGGATGATTTCGAGCGAATTGAAGTGAGTTGCGTTGCTGATAATCAAGCTGATGATTAGCGATGATAACCGCTCGCCATAGCTCACCACCTCCTCGATGTCGGCTTCGGTGAGTTCTTCGCTTCGCGAAATGTCGGTATAGGCATTGCTCAGCTCATAGAAGAGTGCCCTCACACGGTTGAGAGCATCGTCTATGGCCTCCCCTTCGACCAGTTGATTCATGATTTCGCTGTGGCGCGCAGTGATGTCCTGCACAATGCGGTAGGCAGCAATGTCATTTTTTGCAGCCAGATTAGCTGCCTTGATGAGCGTATCGGTAAGTCCTCCAAGTGCCGAAACCACTACCACCACTTGCTCATCTTGATGCTCCACAATGTGCTTGACATTACGCAGGGCATCAACAGTACCAACCGAAGTCCCTCCAAATTTTAATACTTTCATGAGTGTATCCTATTTTTTGCCGTGTAAAGGTAGTGCTTTTTCTTGAAACGAATAGCAGTTTTCTTGTTAAAATTATGAATAATGACTATTTTTGCCACCGAAATGGAAGATTTGAACCTCGACATATTCAATTTGCTGGACCATCAGCCATCGCCATCGCGCGGCGCTATGATAGTTGCCAAGCCCACAGTGGAGGACTATTGCTTCAAGCGCAGCGTGACCCTGCTCGTCGACCACGACAACGAGGAGGGAAGCATGGGAGTGATTATCAACAAGCCCACGCGCTTCACCCTGAACGAGGTGTTGCCCGACCTTGAAATTGCGTCGAGCGTTCAGCTCTATCTTGGAGGCCCTGTTGGGACCAATCAGCTGTTTTTCATTCACAGCCTGGGCGACAAGGCGATTCCAGGAAGCGTGCAAGTGGCGCCTGGCGTGTATTTTGGGGGCGACTTTGAGATGATTAAGATGATACTTGGCAGCAGCCACGACATCAATGGCAAAATTAAATTCATGGTGGGCTATTGCGGCTGGACAGCAGGTCAGCTCAACCAGGAAGTGAACCGCCACGACTGGGCAGTGCTCAAAGACCGTGCATCACAGCTCACCTTTAGTGAGCACGACGATGAGATTTGGAGCAAGGCCGTGGCCCTTTTTGGCGAGCAATACCGGCTATGGAGCAGCTGGCCCACCGACGTGAGCCAGAATTGAGCCCCCCTGCTGCTATCGCGACGCTCTCGCAAACTCTTGATAGAACTTCATGTAATCGGGGTTAGAGACCAATTTAGCCCCTTGCTTAGTTGCCATTCTCTCGGGCAAAGGAATGATGCCCACTCTCACCAAGTCCATTCTGTCGGCGTCAAAACAAATGTCGACTGTCGTGTCGCCTGTGCGAAGCACATGAGTGTGCAACTGGCATGCACGTTTGAGCTTGGAAATCTGGCAGTCGTCCAAGAAGCTCAATTCCAAACGACGAATCACGTCGACGAGCAACGATGCCCTAAGGCCGTGATCGTTATCATCGCCATCTTGCTTCCTTTCACAGTCATGAAGATAAGCAAAGGCTTTTATGACATCCATGTCGGCCCCCTCAACCCAAAGCATCTTCCCAAATCGTGCCACACGGTCCCAATGCTCAGGGCCGTGAAACGACCCCAACTCACGTGGCCATCGAGCAGCGGCAAACTCTCTGAGCTTATCGATGCCTGATAGCTTTTTCCTTTTTATTATTCTAAAAAATTTCATTGAAAGTCATGGAAAATCAGTTGCATCATTTCCACATCGTGCACCTGAGTGCCGTGGTTTATCCATTTCTTGAGCAACCCGCTCGACACAAAACCATGACTCTTGAGCATGGTGGCGCACACGGTGTTGCACACGGGCACCAGTGCATAGAGTTGGAACAGTCCTAAATAGTCACGAGCATAGCCAATGATTAGTTTCAGTGCCTGGCCACCATAGCCTTTTCCGCCATAGTTCGCATCAATCAAAATCCCGAGTTCAGCACGATTGTTTAGCGGTTCAAAGTTCACAAGGTCGATAGTGCCTATTGGCTCGCCTGTGGCGGTGAGAGTCACCATCAGGCGCAGCTGCCGGGTGTTGTAGATGTCGCTGTCATAGTTTTGCAGATACTGCCACAGGTAGCTCTTGGGCGATGGTGCCATGATGTTGCTCGAAGTCCATAGTGCCGAATCATTTTCCCAGCGGTAAAGAGCATCGAGGTCGGTGGCCTCGAGCGAACGCAAAGTGACGATATCGTTAGAAATAATCTTTTTCATTGCCATGATTTTGGTTGATGAGTGCAAATTTAGTGATAATATCTTGTCACATTACTTTTTTTGCATTAATTTTGAGCGTTTTTATAATAAAATGTACAATTCACCAATGAAAATATAAACTTTACTATGGGACTTGTAATAGGAATTGACGTGGGAGGTAGCACCACCAAGATTGTGGGCCTTAACAAGGGCCAGATTCTATCACCAATGTTTATTACGGCAGCCGACCCCATCACCTCGCTCTTTGGGGCATTTGGCAAATATATCTACGACAACGGCATAACCCTTGCCGACATCGAGCACGTGATGCTCACCGGAGTGGGCAGTTCGGGGGTGACGACACCCATCTATGGCCTGCCCACAAGCAAGGCCGATGAGTTCCTTGCCGACGGTCTTGGTGCCCGCTTCGACAGCGGCTTAAACCAGCTCACAGTAGTTTCGATGGGAACAGGCACAACTTTAGTGAGTGTGGACGGCGATAAAATCAAGCATCTGGGTGGCATAGGCATTGGGGGCGGCACACTCATGGGCCTTGCCCACCTGCTGCTCAAGACCGACCACATCAGCGACGTGATAGAGCTTGCGAGCACAGGCGACATCACTCACATCAACCTTCAGATCAAAGACATCTGCAAGACCGACCTCGAGGGTTTGCCCTTGCACGCCACGGCATCACTTTTTGGCAAGGTGCGCCAAATCACTCCCAGCGACCACGACGTGGCACTGGGCATCATCTGCATGGTGCTTGAGTCGATAGGATCGGCTGCGGTGCTGTCAAAGCTCAACACTGGAGTGAAAGACTTTGTATTGATAGGCAATCTCACTCGCCTGCCTCAGTGCGCAATAGTGTTTCCTCGCATCGAGGAAATCTACGGTGTGAAGTTTCACATTCCAGCTCATGCCGAGTTCTGCACCGCACTGGGTGCTGCCCTCGCCCATGAGAAATAGGAATTACTATGATAGGAGTTACTATGAATTACTATGAATTACTATGAGTTACTATGAATTACTAGTATTTTCAAGTTTATAGGTTAGAGGTTATAGAATAACATTTCATAATTCATAATTCATAATTCATAATTCACAATTTATTAAAACCACATGTACGATAGAGAATTCACTCCCCAGTTCATAAGTTCGCTAAAGGAAAATGAGATTTTCGTTTTTGGAAGCAATTTAAAGGGCCTGCATGCCGGAGGTGCTGCCTATATCGCCGTGAGAGATTTTGGAGCAGTATGGGGGCAGGGTGTTGGTCTTCAAGGCAAGAGCTATGCCATTCCCACCATGCATGGTGGAGTCTCGAGTATCAAGCCCTATACTGACCAGTTCATAGAGTTTGCCACAGCGCATCGCGAGCTCAAGTTCCTTGTCACTCCTATTGGTTGTGGCATAGCTGGCTTCACTCCACAGGAAATAGCCCCACTGTTCAAAGCCGCCATCGACGTGGATAACATAATCCTTCCCAAGTCGTTTGTGACCATATTGCAAGGCTCTTGAGTTCTATGAGTTGATAGGAATAACTAAGAATTATTCACTCAATGAAATGGCTTGCGGGCAATGAGCGCATGTTATAGCAGCTCGCCATCGACTCGCCATAGGCTCCAGCCGTGAGAATTGCCACCCAGTCGCCCCGCTTGGTGGCAGGCAGCAGCGTGCCAGCGGCAAACACATCGCTCGACTCGCATATTGGTCCCACCACGTCGCACAGCTCCAACTCTTGCGACGTCGATGTGAGATTAACAATCTTATGATGAGCGCCATAGAGCGCTGGCCTAATCAAGCAAGTCATGCCGGCATCAAGAATTACAAAACGCTTGTGTGGCGATTTTTTTACATAAAGCACTTGAGAAATCAACGTTCCACACTGCGCCACGATTGAGCGTCCAAGCTCAAAGTGCACTGTCTGCCCAGGCCTCAACTTGAGTTCTCGCTTGAACAGCCCAAAGAAATCGTGGAACGCAGCAATTGTGTTCTGCTCAGGATTCTCGTAGTCCACCCCCAGTCCGCCACCGGCATCAATCATCTCGAAGTGAATGCCTTGCTGCTCATAATGGTCGAGAAGTTCATTAATCTTGTAACACAGCATCTTGTAGGGCTCCAAGCTCATGATTTGTGAACCAATGTGGAAATGCAGCCCCCGCAAGTGGATGTTAGGCAATCTCAAAGCCTTGTGAATAATTTCGTCAATCTCCGAGAGATGAAAGCCAAACTTGTTGTCGTCGGTGCCAGTAGTGATGAACTTGTGGGTGTGGGCATCGATATTAGGATTCACTCGCAATGCAATGCACGCAGTCTTTCCCATCGACGCTGCTATCGCATTGATGACCTCCAGTTCCTGAGAGCTCTCCACATTCAGGCAGTAGAGCTCGTTGTCAAGAGCAAGCTCTATTTCCCAATCGGCCTTACCCACTCCTGCAAAAGCCATGCCGCTTGTGGCAAAACCCGCATCGAGAGCCGCCCTCACCTCATTGCCGCTCACCAGGTCCACTCCCATTCCTGCCTCCCTGATTTCCTTGAGTATTACAGGATTGGCATTAGCTTTAATAGCATAATGAACTATAAATGGAGTTCCCTCAATCTCCTTTTTTATTGTGGCAAGAGTGCTGCGCAGCAATTTCAAGTCGTAGAGGTAAAACGGTGTGTGATGTTTCTCAATCTTCTTCAAGTCGATAGTATACATGGCAATGGTGAGGAATAAAAATTAACGTGAGACTGTTTTGTGTTTCTTGTGTTTTTTTTGCAAAGTTAAACACAAAATCTAAAAAAACAATTTTTTATAGCCGTTTTTGATGCAAATATCAATCTTTTGTGTAATTTCGTCAATTAAAACATGAAAAAATGACAACACAAGACGCCACATCATTATTGCGCAACCAGCTCAGCGGCATCATGCCACCACGTGAGATCGAGGCCCACACGCGAGTAATCTTTGAAGAAGTGCTGCGGTGGAGACCAGTCGACATAGTGATGCGCGAGAAGGAGGAGCTGCCAGAGTTCTTCACCACAAAATTAGACAACATCATCACAAGGCTCAAGCGCCATGAGCCGCTGCAGTATATCTTAGGCACCGGGCGGTTTCACGGTCATAACTTCCACCTCACACCAGCAGTTCTAATTCCACGACCCGAGACCGAGCAGCTCGTCGATATGATAGTAGACCAGAACCCTCAGAGCGACCTGCAAGTGCTTGACATTGGCACCGGCAGCGGCTGCATCGCCATCTCGCTTGCAAGAGCAATGAAATTTGCGCAGGTCACAGCCATCGACATCAGCGACGAGGCACTTGCCATCGCTCAAGCCAATGCCACCGAACTCAAAACCCGCGTGCGGTTTCTCAAACACGACATCCTCGGCCCCTCGGCTCCAAGCCAGGCCTGGGACATCATCGTGAGCAACCCACCCTATGTCACACTCGCCGAGCAAGCCACAATGGAGCGCAATGTGCTCGACTGGGAACCCCACCAGGCACTGTTTGTACCCGACGACGACCCCATGCTCTACTACCGCCCCATAGCCTCCTATGCCTCAAGAACACTAAAGAGTGGAGGTCGCCTCTATCTTGAGATAAATCGCATGATGGCCTCTCAGGTTGTACTCACCCTGCAGCAGGCGGGCTTGAGCAAAATCGAGGTGCACATCGACTCCTGTGGCAATAACCGCTTTGTCACTGCAATGAAAACAAACCAACAATAACCACACAAAACATCAATCACAAAATGAAGAACTTACTATCACTGGCAATAGCCATCATGGCGATTTCCATGATGAGCTGCAACAGCAACACCAGCAACACCGGCAACACCAGCAGCACAAGCAAGAGCAGTGCTAAAGACTCACTGACGGCCGACACCACCAAGGCTCCGGCCCCCAGCAAGGAAGTGGTTCAGGAGCTGAACAAGGCTGTGACCCAAGAGCATGCCGACCCGGCAGCCGTCTACAAATACGATGCCGCCACCAACACAATTTCCATGACTAAGGAAGTAACTGTGCCTACAGGCACGAAAGAAGAAGACTATGCCGCAACCCTCGCCGAGGTCGAGATTCCCAAATTCATCGAGCAGTTTAAAAAGAGCTCCAAACCAAGCGACGTGACCATCAAGAAGGAGGGCATTGCCAAGGGCGCAACCATCACGGTGAGCTTCGTCAACAAAGCCACCGGTGAGGAAATTGCGCAGTGCGAGATAACCCCCGACGACCTCAAGTAACAACCGGTGCCGCCACAACTGCTGCGGCACCAGCGAAGCGGCTTCCTGAATTAAAGTTCAACTATTAAAACACAGGCAGGGCAGATGCTCCCTGCCTTTTTTAACCCCTGAAATGTTAAAACAATGTTTAATTTAACATTTATAACTCAAAAATATTATTAATTAACGTGTTTTTTATTCACCGATAATAGCCAAAGTAATAATTTTGCAACTACAAAGAATAACAAAACACGAAAAATAGAAATTCTCACAAACAAGTTATGAATGATCCAGTAAACATTCGCGAATTGAACGACATCATTGCCAGCAAGAGCAGTTTTGTCAACACCATCACTCAGGGAATGAATCAAACCATCGTTGGGCAAAAACACTTGATCGACTCGCTGCTGATAGCACTACTGGCCAACGGGCACGTGCTTCTTGAAGGTGTTCCTGGACTTGCCAAGACCTTGGCAATAAAGACCCTCTCGCAGCTGATTGATGCCAAGTATAACCGCATCCAGTTCACCCCCGACCTACTGCCTGCCGACGTGATTGGCACCATGGTCTACAGCATACAAAAAGAGCAATTTGAGGTAAAGCGTGGTCCCGTCTTTGCCAACTTTGTCCTGGCCGATGAGATAAACCGAGCCCCTGCCAAGGTGCAGAGCGCTCTGCTCGAGGCCATGCAAGAGCGACAAGTGACCATAGGCGAGAAAACCTTCACCCTCGACGAACCATTCCTGGTGATGGCAACTCAGAACCCCATTGAGCAAGAAGGCACCTACCCCCTGCCCGAAGCACAGGTCGACCGTTTCTTGATGAAAGTAGTGATAGGCTATCCTAACCGTCAAGAGGAGAAAGAAATCATCAGGATGAACATCGGCAACACAAAGCCTGTAATCAATCCTCTAATCAGGCCTGCCGACATCGTTGACGTGAGAGATGTGGTGAAGAAAATCTACATCGACGAGAAAATCGAACGATACATCGTCGACATTGTATTTGCCACTCGCATGCCACAAGACTACGCACTTCATGACCTGAAGAGCATCATCGCCTTTGGAGCTTCGCCACGTGCATCAATCAGCATGGCACTGGCGGCCAGGGCATTTGCTTTCTTGCGAGGCAGAGGCTATGTAATTCCCGAAGACGTGCGAGCCGTGTGTCACGACGTGATGCGTCACCGCTTAGGGCTGACCTATGAGGCCGAAGCCAACAACATAGGCGCCGACGATATTATAAGTAACATCCTCGACAAGATTGCTGTGCCCTAAATAATGCATGCATAATACTTAGTAGCTCATAGCAACTCATAGTAACTCATAATAGCTCATAGCAACTCATAGTAACTCACAACTCATAGATGGAACGAAGTGAACTGCTAAAAAAGGTGCGTAAGATTGAGATAAAAGCCAAGGGGCTCTCGCAGAACATCTTTGCTGGCGAGTACCACACTGCTTTCAAGGGGCGTGGAGTCACCTTCAGCGAGGTGAGGGAGTACCAGTATGGCGATGACGTGCGCGACATCGATTGGAATGTCACAGCGCGCCAGAACCACCCTTATGTGAAGGTCTACGAAGAGGAACGCGAACTCACGGTGATGCTGGTGGTTGACGTGAGCGGCAGCAAGAACTTTGGTGCCGTGGGCGACAGCAAGCAGAACGTGATGACCGAGATTGCCGCAACTCTGGCCTTCTCGGCAATCGAAAATAACGACAAGGTGGGAGTGCTGCTCTTCAGCGACAAGATAGAGAAATTCATCCCTCCACAGAAGGGCAAGAAGCACATCTTGCTTGTCATTAGCGAGCTGCTCAGCTTCCAACCCGAGAACACTGGCACCGACCTCAATCTGGCTCTGGAATACCTCACCCGAGGCATCAAAAAGCGTTGCACAGCATTTGTAATCAGCGATTTTCTCGATACCCGCGACTACTACCAGAGTCTCTCCATTGCCAACCACAAGCACGATGTGATTGCAGTGCAAGTCTACGACAAGCGAGAGGCAAGCCTGCCCAACATAGGGTTAATCAAGATAAAAGACTCTGAACGCGGCGCCGAGCGCTGGATCGACACAAGCAGCAACCGTGTGCGTCAGGCCTACAGCCGATGGTGGTATGAGCGACAACAAGCGATGACCCGAACTTTGACAAAGAGCAACGTAGACATGACACAAATTGCCACCGACGAAGACTATGTAAAATCGCTGCTGGCACTGTTTAAGAAACGAGGTTAAGAAAGCTTTTTTCACCTCATGATAATTCTACCGAAGACAATGATCCTCAACAAACACACAACACTGGCTTTGTTAATGCTCATAGCACTCGCGCTGCAGCCACTTTCGGCAATGGCAGAGAGAGCCGACATCAGCGTAAAGCTCGACTCGGCAAGAGTGATGATGGGCAAAACACTCAAGCTTCACATCAGCATCAAGCAGGACAAGGGATTGACAGGGAGGCTCGCAGGCCTTGAAGCCGACACCCTAACGAGTGTGATAGAAATTGCCAACAAGGGCAAGAACGACACAACTGCCAGTGACAACGGCCACATACAAATCAATCGTGATGTCACCCTTCAAGCTTTTGACCCTGGCACCTACCAGTTGCCAGCCATCATCTACATTGTGGGCGGCGACACCATCAAGAGCAAACAGCTGAGCCTTACCGTTGACTCCATTCAAGTCGACACCGAGGGAAACATTAAGGACTACAAGCCCATCATCGAAGAACCATTCAGACTGCTCGACATAATTCCGAATGCCGTGAGCAACTACTGGTGGGCATGGCTGATAGGAGCACTGCTAATTGCCGCAGCGGTCTTTTCTTACTTCAAGTGGCTGAAGAAGGGCATCAATCCATTAAAGCCAGTCAAGAAGCGCCTGCCACCCTATGAGGAAGCAATGCTTGCACTGGACAAGCTCAAGAGAAGCAATTTGTGGCAGAATGGTCAAGAGAAGGAGTATTACACCCAACTGACCGACATCTTGCGCAACTATATTGACCGCCGCTTCGGGATTAACGCCATTGAAATGACCTCGAGCGAAATCATGGAGAGAATAAAGAAGAACAAGGACGCCCACATTGTTAACGACCAGCTCAACAACGTACTTGAGATTGCCGACTTTGTGAAGTTTGCTAACATGCACACCCTTGCCGACGACAACGAAATCTCGTTCCAGCGTGCGCTCAACTTTGTAGAACTCACCAAGCCCAAGCCTGAGCTCGACGAGAATAAAGGAAAGGAGGAAGAGGCTAAATGATCAACAATTTTCACTTCATGCATCCAGGCCTGTTGTGGCTATTACTGCTGATTGTACCATTAACAGTGTGGCACGTGATGAAGGTCACCAAGAGCGACCCAACGCTGCGCATGCCCACAACCGAGGCCTTCGACAACATGCCTCGCAGCTGGAAAGAATGGATGCGACATGTGATTTTCGCCATGGAAATGCTTGCACTGGCTTGCTTGGTGGTGATTCTTGCAAGGCCACAATCGAGAAACAGCTGGTCGAAGTCGGACATTGAGGGAACCGACATTGTTCTGGCACTCGACGTTAGCAGCAGCATGCTCGCCCGTGACTTCCAGCCTAACAGACTCGATGCCGCCAAGGATGTGGCAATAAAGTTTGTCCAAAACCGTACCAGCGACAACATTGGCCTCGTGATTTTTGCCAGCGAAGCCTTCACTCAGGTGCCTATGACTAACGACATCGCATCGCTGGTTAACAGCATAAGCCAGCTGCAGATTGGCATGCTCGAAGATGGCACTGCTGTGGGCGATGGCATTGCCACCGCCATCAACCGCATTAAGAATGGCCAGGCCAAGTCTAAGAGCATTATCCTCATCACCGATGGCAGTAACAATGCCGGCGGCGTGGAGCCGGTGACTGCCGCCCAGATTGCAGCCAAATATGGAATCAAGGTTTATACCATAGGTGTGGGCACAATGGGCAAAGCTCTCTACCCCACCCTGGGCGCTGCTGGCCAAATTGAGTACACCATGCAGCAAGTCGAGATTGACGAGAAATCGCTTCAACAGATAGCCAAGATAAGCGAAGGTAAATACTTCCGAGCCACAAGCAAGAACACCCTGCGCAACATCTTCGCCGAGATTGACAAACTCGAGAAGACCCGCATGAATGTGCTTCAGCACAACCAGATGGAAGACGGCTATCAGCCATGGGCAATAGCTGCACTACTGCTGCTGCTTACATGTGCCGTTATCCATTACTCAATACTAAAGCCCATCCCATAGCGCGCAATATGGTGCTCATTTAACTACTTGATAAAAAATATCACAATCATATATAACACTCACGATATTCATGTTCAGTTTTGCAAATCCTGAATTTCTCTACCTGCTGTTGCTGGTTCCGGTTGTAGGGGGGCTTTATTTCATTGAAAGGAAGACCCGCCAGCGCAGGCTCAACGCCTTTGGCAAGCAAGAGCAGGTGTTCAACCTCATGCCCGATGTCTCAACAAGAAAGCCTCTTGTGAGAATCATTTTAATGCTATTGCTGCTCACGTGTGCCATTGTCATGCTGGCAAGACCCCGAGCCGGAGCGGCAAAGAGTAGCACCGGCAACGTGAAGGGCATAGAGGTGGTGATTGCCATGGACGTTTCGAACTCGATGGATGCCAGTTCCACGAGCGACCCACAAGGCATGTCACGTCTTAACCGTGCCAAGATGGTGATGGAAAAGCTCATCGAGAAGCTTCGCAACGACAAAGTGGCACTGGTGGTCTTTGCCGGCAGATCCTACATGCAGATGCCCATGACCATCGACGGACAGAGTGCCAAGATGTTTCTTGATGGAATCAAGACCAGCATGGTACCGATGCAAGGCACCGCAATAGGTTCGGCAATAGACTTGAGCATGACCACCTTCACACGCGACACAAAGAGCGGCAAATCTATCATCATCATCACCGATGGCGAGAACTTCGAAGACGATGCCACCGATGCCGCCAAACGCGCACGCAGCAACGACATTCAAGTGAATGTGATAGGGATAGGGTCGCCCGACGGGGCTCCCATACCTGCTGGCAACGGCCAGTTTATGGTCGATGAAGAGGGAAATCAAGTACTAACAAAACTCAACGAGGAAGCCGCACAAGAGATTGCCAAGGCCGGTAAGGGCGTCTATGTCAAGGGTGATGCCACCGATGCCGTCGAGGTCCTTGACGAGACACTCAAGAAACAAGGCACGAGCAATCTCTCGCAAGATTCATTCACAAAGAACGACGAGCAGTTCCCTGTCTTTGCATGGATAGCGCTGCTGCTGCTCATTGCCTACGTCATGCTTCTTAACAACAAGAATCCATGGCTGGCAAAACACGACTTTTTTAAACTTAAAGTTAAGAAAGATGAACTCTAAGCATTTCATTTTAATCATAGTTTCACTCATCCTTGCAACCACTGTGGGATTCACAAGCTGCAGCAAGGACGAGCCACAAGAGCGAGTGTCGAACAAGGACGAGCGCAATCACATCAGGAAAGGCAACTCTCTATTTGAAGACGAGAACTATGCCGAAGCCGAAGTGGAATATGGAAAAGCTCTTGAAGCTAACCCCAACTCGGCAGTAGCTGCCTACAACATGGCGCTTGCCATAATCAAGCAAGTGCCACAAGGCGACACCACAGGGGTGATTAATCGTGCCGACTCATTGCTAACTTTTGCAACCAAGGTCACCACCGACAGCATTCTCAAGTCCATGGCATTCTACAACCTGGGCAACATAGCCTATGGACAGCAAGATTATGGCAAAGCCATCGAGCGTTACAAGGCATCGCTCAGGATAGTCCCGAACGACAACGATGCCCGCTACAACCTGCGCATGGCTCAGCTCAAGCTCAAGAACCAGCAGCAAAACCAGGATCAGAATAAGGACAAAAACCAAGACAAAGACCAAAATCAAGACCAGAATCAAGACCAAAACAAAGACCAGAATCAGGATCAAAACAAAGACCAGAATCAGGACCAAAACAATAACCAGAACCAAGACCAGAATAAAGAGCAAAACAAGCCCAATTCGGGTCAAGGGCAGCAACAGCAAGCAAGTGGCAGCATGGACGAGCGCAGCATGCAGCAAATTCTCAAAGCAATGGAAGACCGCGAGAAAGCCACACAGCAACGCCTCTACCAAATGGGAGAGCAACAGCAGCGAGGCCAGCGCCAGGCCACTCGCAACAAATGGTAAAAACTTTTACACTGAATTTCATTAAAAAACATCATCTATCGTTGCAATCAATGAGATACTTCAAGCATATATTATCCTTACTCTTGCTACTGAGCGCGATCACTGCCCATGCAGTAACATTCCGAGCGCAAGCCCCATCGCAAGTAATGGTGGGCATGGAGTTTGAAATAAGTTTCGTGCTTTCGGGCAGCGACAGAAGCGCAAGCAACATATCGGTTCCACAGCTAAGTGGAGCCAAGCGGCTGAACAATGACCCTATGGTATCACAAGGCTTCTCCACACAAATTTACTCCAATGGCCAGGGCAGTCCAAGCCAGTCTTCAAGTTCTTACATTGCCTACACGTTCCGCTACATAGCATCGAGCGCAGGCCGACACACTCTGGGGCCAGCAACGGTGACCGTCAACGGCAAGCGCTACTCATCGCAGCCAGTGACAATCGAAGTATTGTCGTCGCCCTACCAAAGCCAAGCACCTCAGCAGCAACAGGCTCCGCCACAGCAGCAATCGAACGTACCAGCCGATTTAAGAGAACTCATAGAGCAAATTGCCGGCCGCGACGTCACATCGAACGATTTCTTCGTGAAGATTACCATATCGAAGGACGTGGTCTATGAGCAAGAAGCTGTGATGTGCCACATAAAGCTCTACTCAAGGTTCCCGCTGGGTAGCTTCCACTGCACGCAGCAGCCATCGTTCAACGGTTTCTTGATAGAAGACTTGCCACTGGGACAGAACAATAATGCCGCAATCGAGACAATTAATGGAGCAAAATATATCACTGCCGACCTCAAGAAGTGCATCCTCTATCCTCAGCAATCGGGCAAGCTCACAATCACATCGGGCAACTACGACGTACAGCTAAAGAGATATGAGGTGGTCAACACGTTTTGGGGCTCTATGGCTCAAGAGACAACTCCTGCCAACATCAAGGTGTCGAGCAATTCCGAGACTGTGAACATACGGCCACTGCCAAGTCCCAAGCCTGCCAACTTCAGCGGTGCTGTGGGCGTGTTTGACCTGGTCACACGCATCAACCCACAGGTGTTCAAGACCTACTCGCCGGCAACCTATAGCATCATTGTATCGGGAACTGGCAACCTGAAGTATATCCAGAATCCTGTGGTGAACATGCCCAAGCAGTTCGACACCTACGACCCTCAGAACAAGATTAACATGTCGCCAAGTGGCGACAACATGAGCGGCAATGTGAGGTTTGACTACATGTTCATTCCACAGTTTGAGGGTCAGTACAAGATTCCCGACTCCTATTTCGTGTATTTCAACACCGAGACCCAGCTGTACGACAGCATCAAGGTTGAGGGCTACGACATCAAGGTCGCCAAGGGCGAGGGCAAGCCTTCAGAGCACTACAAGCTGCGCAACATGGACATCAGGGACATCGACAAGGGACACTGCGAGCTCAGCAAGTCGCAATCGTTCTTCATCACAAGTTTTGGCTACTGGTTCCTCATGTTGCTGGCACTTACTCTAATGATTGCTGGCATGGTTATGTATCGCAAGATTGAGAAGACTCATGCCAACACCCGCCTGATGCGCACTCGCCGCGCCAGCAAGCTGGCACAGCGCCGACTCAAGAACGCCCGAGCCTTGATGGTCAAGAATGACCGCAACGGCTTCTATGCCGAGACTCTAACAGCACTGTGGGGATATTTGAGCGACAAACTCAGCATTCCTGTTTCGGAACTCAGCAAGGACAACATTGCCGCCGAGATGGAGAGCTACGGTTTCAGCTCGAATCACATCGACGACACCATGCACATGCTTGAGACCTGTGAGTTTGCTCAATATGCACCCGAGTTAGAGAAAAACGACATGGCACAAGTCTATGACGACTGCGCGGCACTCATCGACAATCTTGAGAAAGTCAAACCTCCCAAATCCACAACAAGCAACGACACATCATCAACCGCAATGCGATCAATAACATTAATCATTGCACTGCTTGCAATGGCAGTTCCATCAGTGGCAAGTGCAATAAACTATGTAGACCAGGGCAACAAGGCCTACGAGACTAAGCACTACAGGGAAGCAATTGACCTGTACAAGCTCGCGAGCAAGAGCGGTGTCTCTTCGCAGCTCTACTACAACATGGGCAATGCCTACTACCGCCTGAACAATCGGGCCGAAGCGGTGCTGTGCTACGAACGAGCATTGAAACTCGATCCACAAAACTCAGACGCCCGCTTCAACCTCGAGTTCATCAGGGAGAAATCACAACTCAATGCTGACAATGGCAGCAACTATTTCTCCTCGTTACTGGGCGACGTGGTGAGCCATGCCTCAAGCAATAGCTGGGCGGTGATAGGGCTAATAGCATTTGTCATCGCACTTGCGGGCATTGCATGCTACCGCACCAGCGACAGCATCAGGTGGCAGAAGGCAGGATTCTTTGGGGCTCTTGCAATGACCGTCATCACCATAATCGCTGTTATTTGCTCGTGCTACATGTACAACCGTTGCACCAGCAGCGACACTGCCATCATCATGGTTGGCAAGAGTGTGGCCAAGAAGACCCCTCGCTCCAGCCACAACGACGCGGCGTTCACCGTCGACAGTGGTGTTAAGGTGGATATTACCGACTCCATTGCCGAGAAAGATACCAACAGCAGGTGGTATAAGATTGAAACTGCCGACGGCCGCGCCGGATGGATGAAGAAAGACAATTTCACTATTATTTAACAAAACACACCATCAACACACTTTGGACACTCTACAGCAATTCGACGCCAGCATCTTCACGGCAATCAACAGCCTCCATGCCAGCTACTTCGATAGCTTCATGTGGCTCGTAACCAAGATAGGCACATGGATTCCCATGATAGCAGTGCTACTCTACATTCTTATCACCAAGAAGGGGTGGCGGCGCACCATCACCATGCTACTTGCCATAGGCCTTGTGATTCTTATTGCCGACCAAGTGTCGGCATCAATCATCAAGCCACTGGTCGAGAGGGCGAGGCCAAGCCACAACCCCAGTCTCGATGACACCATACACATCGTGAATGGCTATCGAGGCGGGCCATTTGGCTTTGTCTCGAGCCATGCCGCCAACTGCTTTGGCATCGCACTGCTGCTGGCGTTCGTTTTCAAAAATCGCGCCTTCACCTGGACGATGGTGGCATGGGCCTTGCTCATGTGCTACAGCCGCATCTATCTGGGTGTTCATTATCCTGGCGACATCTTTTGTGGTTCAATCCTGGGTGTAATAGCTGCCTGGATAGTATATCGCCTGCTACTCATGTTCAGCAATAAGAATCCTCTATGGGGCAAGATTGAGTTCAGTGGCAGCGAGTCGCAAGTCTTGATATGGGCTGCAGCAATCAACGTTGCCCTACTTGCAGTAATAGCGATTTTCTTGCCTGTATCCTAAAAAAATCGTCAAATTATTTTTATATTCTCAATAAAGTGTCTATCTTTATAGCACATTTCTAAATCAAATCAAATTCATTAACTATAAAGTATAATTATCATGCCCAAGACCATTACTTTCAATGAGCTTCGCCGCATCAAAGCCAGCTTGCCCGAAGGCTCTACTCACGTGATTGCCGAGAAGTTGAACCTGAGTGTTCAAACAGTAAGAAACTACTTTGGCGGGTCGAACTACGACTTTGGCATTCACATGGGAGTTCACATCGAGCCAGGCCCTGATGGTGGCATCGTGGTCCTTGACGACCCCACAATTCTGGACATGGCCCTCGAAATCCTTGAACAAGAAAAGCTAAAGCCCAAAGACGAAGTCTAAAAAACTCATTTAGGAGAACGGAGTAAAACTAACATGGAATCCCCACCAGCAAACAAGTGAAGATTCCATGTTTTTTATTATTTAATAGCCGTTTTGATACAACTGCTCACATGCGCATACACATCAATGCGAGCCCTACTTCTTGAGCGAGAAATTAAATTGTAACCCACCTTCATTCCCTTTCTTCACCTCGATGCTTCCCTGGTGCTGAAGGACAGCGTTTTTCACTATGGCAAGTCCCAAACCAGTGCCTCCCATCGAGCGGCTACGGCCCTTGTCTACACGATAGAATCTTTCAAACAAGTGTGGCAGGTGCTCCTCTTCTACCCCCATCCCATTGTCGCGGAAGGTAAAATGCCAGTAGTCGTTAGTCTCAGAGGCAAGAATCTCCACTATCGCCCCATCACCCGCATAGCTCATTGCATTGTCAATCAAATTATTAAATATACTATAAATGAGCATTTCATTGCCGTTGACCACAATATCCTCGGGCAGATAGTTGTTGAGTTTCATGCCCTTCTTATTGAGTGGCAACGTGACATCTTCAACGATATCGGCCACCAGTTGCGAAACATTGATGCGATGCATCTCTATCACATGAGGTGCATAGTCCACACGATTCAGTATCGAGAGGTCATTGAGCAGCGAGGTCAGTCGCTGAGCTTGAATATTGGTTCGTTCCACAAATCGATGCTGAGTTTCGATGGGTATGTCGGGGGTTGAGAGCAGCGTCTCGGTGTAGCCCAGAATGCTGGCCACAGGAGTTTTGAGCTCATGAGCAATGTTCTGCGTGAGTTGTCGCCGCATGAGGGTCTGCTTCATCTCTTGTTCCTGCTTGATGCGCTGGTCCATTTTCTTGGCATACTTATATAAGACATATCCGAGAATCGCCATCACTACGACGGCAAAAAGCATCAAGTGCCAGTTGCTCACCTCGTTGAGAGGCTCAAACATCTTGCGGTCATAATCGTCAAACAAAATGAAAAATACCGCATAAATAAGGAAAGAGGCCATTACCCCTAACCACATTTTCTCGCCTTCGGTAAACTTTTTCATAGTTCAAAACTATAACCGTAGCCTGTTTTAGTTAAAATGTAGGAAGCAAACCGCCCCATCTTCTTGCGTAGTCGTGTGATGTTGACATCTACGGTCCTAAGTGTGACTACAACATTGTTGGGCCACACATGATTGAGCAGCTCCTCGCGCGAGAACACACGGCCCCTGTGCTGAAGGAGGAAGAGCAACAGCTCATACTCGGTCTTGGTGAGCTCGGCATCAAAACCATCAATCATCACAGTCTTGCCCCTGGAGTCAATAACCAAGCCATTTAGCGAGAGCAGCGGGTCGGTGTGGGGTCCATGACTCCTCGCAAGCACAGCTTTTACCCTCGCCATCACTTCTTTAATTGAAAAAGGCTTTGCAATGTAATCGTCGGCCCCTATCTCAAATCCTTTGAGAACATCGTTTTCTCCATCCTTAGCTGTGAGGAATATTATAGGCATTTTAGCCCATATACCATCTTCTTTTAGCTTTTGAGCGAAATCAAAACCGCTCATGCCCGGCATCATAACATCAATAATAATGAGATTATAAAAATTGGTCATGACCTTCATGGCATCGATAGCGGAGTGCGCAACCTGCACCTTGTAGCCTTGCCTCTCGAGATTGAATTTCAATATCTCACACAAGTCCACATCATCGTCAACAACAAGAATAGAATATTCGTTCATGATAAATATGAAGATTATTGTTATATGGCAGTTCTATAAAACCCAAATAAGCTTTACTTATGTTCCAGTGTCATCATTCACTGACCGTGGTAACTCTTTTCTGCCAAAGCAATTTATAGTACCGCCTTGCAAAATTAGTTATTTTTTCCAAATCTCGCTTGCATCACGTTGATTACATAGTCTCCGAGTTTTTCACACTCCTTGACAAAATCGGTATACATGGTTCCAACCGAGTAATCATAGCTGTGCTCGTTGACCGCCTTGATGTTATCTTCTTTGAGCCTTTTGCACATGTGGTTGATCATGTTCTCAATACGATATGACTCATCAATGGTGTAATCCTCGAGTTTGCCGCTCATCACGGTGTTCATCTGGGTGATGGCATCGCCAGTGAAGATTGTCATTGCCTGTAGCTGGTGATACTGGTCGGCAGTGAAATCCAGCCCGCTCTCCCTCTGCCGCTTGAGGATTCGTGCCATGTTGTAGCACGAGTCGCTAATGCTCTCTATCTCGCTGATTTCACGCAGCATGGTTCTCACCAGGTTTTTAGTCTCATTCGAGAGGTGGTCATCGCTGATGCTTCCCAGGTAACGTGCAATCCCAATCTCGGTCTGGTCGGCCTCGTCTTCCTGCTTCTCGATTGCCTCATAGATTTTCTCCCAGTTTGATGCTTTCTTCTCGTTAAGCAACTTGCGCACGAGCGAGAACATGTCTTGAGTTTTCTGAGCGAAGTGAATAGTCTCTTGCTGAGCTTGCATGACCGAGATTTCTGGAGTCTGCATGAGGTTCGACTTTAGATACTTGAGTTTAAAGCCGTCGTCGTCTGCTTCCTTCTTTTCGGGCAACAGCCAGCACACCACGCGCTCTATTTGGGGCACAAATGAGATGAGCACTGCAGTATTAGCCACATTAAAGCAAGTGTGGAAAACAGCCAGCACAATGGGGATGTGAGAAGCCATAGGAGTGCCAGTTTGGTCGTAACCTGCAATCAGGCAAACCAGGTCAACAAAAGGATAGAAGATGCACAAAACCCACATCACACCAAAAACGTTGAACAGCAAGTGAGCCAGGGCTGCGCGTCGGGCTTGTGTGCCGGCTCCCAGGGCGGCAATGTTGGCCGTGGCGGTAGTGCCAATGTTTTCGCCCATGACCAGCGCAATGCCCATGTGAATGGGGAGCACACCCGTGGAGCACAACAGAATTGTGATGGCCATGACAGCCGCCGACGACTGCACTATGCAAGTGATAACCGTTCCAATGGCAAGAAATATCAGAATCGTAAGATAACTGCCCGTGTCGAACGACGAGAAGAAATCAATAACCTCCGGGTTATTCTCCAAGTTAAGCGACTTGCCTGCAGCGCTAAGCAGCACCAGTGAGAAGAAGACAAAAGCGGTGCCGTAGAGCAAGTCTCCCGCAAGCCTGAATCGCTTGTTGTAGATTAGCAACAGCCCGATGAAGAATGCCGGAAACACAACTACCGTGAGGTCAACATTATAGCCAAGCGACATTATCCATGCCGTCAGCGTGGTTCCGATGTTGGCACCCATAATCACCGATATTGCCTGAGAGAGCGAGAGCAGCCCTGCGCTGACAAACGACACAGTCATCACCGTTGTTGCCGACGACGACTGCACGGCACATGTAATAAAAGTTCCAGCAAGAATTCCCGAAAATCGGTTAGAAGTGATAGCCCCCAAGAGGTGTCGCAACTGTGGTCCTGCCATCTTCTGGAGCGTGTCGCTCATCATCTTCATTCCAAAAATCAGCAATCCCAGCGACCCGAGCAACTCGAAGGCCAGCATTATGTAGTTAGATGTGTTGGTCATTATACATTTTTTGGCAAATATTTCTCAATCCAAAAATCGGTACAAAATTATTTCTGATACCGTGAATTAGGAAATTATTCCAGTTACGATAATGTTACACTTGACAAGAGATTGACAGGAACTACTGTGAATTGATAGGAGCTATAGGAACTATAGCTACCACTGTCATGGCTGCTTCACGCCTTTCATCGAGAGGGCTATGCGCTTGCGCTCGAGGTCCACGCTTTCTACCCTGACGCGCACGTGCTGATTGAGCTTCACTGCTTTAGCTGGATTTTCCACCCTCTTGTCGCTTAGTTGCGAAACGTGGACGAGGCCTTCCTTGTGTACTCCCACATCGACGAAGGCCCCAAACTGTGTGATATTGGTCACAATTCCTGGCAGTTCCATTCCGGGCTTTAGGTCGGAAATCTCGTGCACGCTCTCGTCAAACTCCATGGCCTTGACCTCGCTGCGAGGGTCACGGCCGGGCTTCTCGAGCTCCTTCATGATATCAATCAAGGTAAGCTCTCCCACTTCGCGCGAAACGTAGCGCTTGATGTCGATTTTGCTGCGCTTCTCGGGGTCGGCTATAAGCTGGGCCACCGAGCAGTCGCAATCACGTGCCATCTTAGTCACCAGAGCATATCGCTCGGGATGCACTGCACTATTGTCGAGTGGATTGTCACTCTCGGGCACACGCAAGAAACCAGCAGCCTGGGTGAATGTCTTGGGACCGAGTTTGGGAACATTGAGTAGCTCCTGCCTGCTCTTGAAATCGCCATGCTCGGCACGATAGTCCACAATGTTCTGTGCCAGAGCGGGACCGAGCCCCGACACGTAGGTGAGCAGTTCCTTGCTTGCGGTGTTGAGGTTCACACCCACACTGTTGACGCAGCTCATCACTGTATAGTTCAGCGCTTCTTTGAGCTTGTTCTGGTCCACATCGTGCTGATACTGCCCCACCCCTATCGACTTGGGATCGATTTTCACAAGCTCGGCGAGCGGGTCGAGCAGCCTGCGGCCAATCGACACTGCACCACGCACGGTCACGTCCTTGTCGGGGAACTCATCACGGGCAATCTTGCTTGCGCTGTAGATCGACGCCCCGTTCTCGCTCACCACAAACACGTTAACGTTGCGATGGTAGCGTATGCGCTTGAGGAATTTCTCGGTCTCTCGGCTGGCAGTGCCGTTGCCAAGTGCTATAGCATCGATTTTATAGGTCTCAACCAGATTATGGATTTTCTTTGTGGCTCCCTCAATGTCGTAGTTGGGAGCCGTGGGATAAATCACGTCGTTGTGCAACAGGTTGCCGTTCTCGTCGAGGCACACCACCTTGCAGCCAGTGCGAAAACCGGGGTCTACGGCAAGGATGCGCTTGTGCCCCAGTGGCGGAGCAAAGAGCAACTGACGCACGTTTTGAGCAAACATGTCGATGGCCTCTTCATCGGCACGCTCCTTCGACAGAGCAGCAAACTCATTCTCGATAGAAGGCTTTATGAGCCGCCCAAAGCTGTCCTCGGCAGCCTCCTCAACCAGTTGAGATGACTGTCCTTTACCTTTGACCACAATGCGGCACACGTTGTCGATAGACCGGTCGTTGTTGATGTCGATGCTCACCTTGAGGAAACCTTCTTTCTCGCCACGGCGTATGGCAAGCAACTGGTGCGACGAAATGCGCTTGAGTGGTTTGGAAAAGTCGTAATAAAACTCATAGTTGCGCCCCTCTATTTCCTTGCCCTTCACAACGGTACAGTTTAGAATGGCATCGTAGCGGAACGAGCGACGCACGCTGTTGCGCACCGTCTGGTTCTCGCTCACCCACTCTGCTATGATGTCGAGTGCGCCATCAATAGCCTCGTCGCTATTGCTTACTTTGTCGCCATCTACAAAGCGTGCCGCCATGTTGCCTACATCGCCCCCTTTCTGCGACATAATCATCTTAGCCAGCGGCTCGAGTCCTTTTTCACGAGCCATCTGCGCACGAGTGCGCCGCTTGGGCTTGTAGGGCAGGTATATATCTTCGAGCTCGGTAGCATCCCAGCAGTTGAGAATGCGGTTTGACAGTTCATCGGTGAGCTTTTCCTGTGCTTCGATGGTCTTCAAAATCGTGTTTTTGCGTCGTTGCAACTCGTCGTAGTAAGCCATGCGAGCATCTATCGACTGCACTTGCGTCTCGTCGAGGTTTCCCGTCTGCTCCTTGCGGTAGCGGCTAATAAAGGGGATTGAATTGTCGTCGCGCAGCAAGCTCACTGTGCTTGACACTTGATTGAGCGGAATGTTGAGTTCCTGCGAAATGAGAGTGGAAATTTTGTCGGCCATATATGGTTATAAGTTATGAGTTTCAGTTGTAAGTTGTGAATTATGAGTCGCTGCTAAGCACCCAACTATCTGTGTTTATTTCCAGGGAGGGAATTGCTTGGGGAGTGGAACCGATTGAATTCTATTTCCATCGGCATCGGCTATGCACTCGCCCCTCCGCTTCAGCGTTATGAGAGTGACTTCGGGATAAGCGGCGCCCAGGCGGGCTGGCATTCCCACCATTCCCAGCCCTATGTTAGTGTAAAGCTTATGGTCACCCTCGGTGTAAAGCCCTCCCCAATACTTGGTTTGAAAAACTGCTGGCGAGATGTTGCGCCCCAGCAAGCTTATCATCATCTGCATGGCATGGGTGTGCCCCGAGAGCATGAGGTCGACCTTGTCCACAACGCGCAGCATTACGATTCGCTTCTGATAGAAGGAGTCCATCTTCCACTGGTCGGGGATGTGCTGCAAGAGTACGACAAATCGCTTGGTTGTGGCATAGTCCACTAAGGCCGTGTCGAGCGAGGCATATCTTGCAAATGGCCATCCTTCGAAGCATTTAGTGCCCACCACAGCCATTTCGCTTGTGTCGCGCCGCAAAATGATGTGATCGTTGATGAGCACTTTCCATCCCATTTCCTTCTCAATGTCGACAAGCTTTGCGGCATCGGCTTGTTGGGCCTGAGGCGAAGGCCACTTCTTGTAGTGAGCATCGTCGTGGTTGCCAAGCACCGAGACCACCCCGTCGGGCGCATGAAGTTTTGACAGCACTTTCTTGAATGGCAGCGCCTCGGCCGAGTGCCGGTTCACCAAGTCACCGGTGAAGCAAATCATGTCGGCACCCAGCGAATTGATTGAGTCGACACATTCGGCAATAAAGCGAGTGTCGCCACTCCATGTTCCCAAATGAGTGTCGCTGAACTGTGCAATTTGATATCCGTCAAACTCCTGTGGCAGATTCTCAAATTCCAGTTCAACTCGGTTGACCTTTATCTTATTGGAAGTATAGAACACTCCACTCCACATGAAGGCAAAAGCTAAAATCCCTATCGATGTAGCTGCAATGCTCCCGGCTCGTCGCGTGCGCTGCCCGCTCCTTTTCAGGTGAGTGGGAGCCCACACCATTGCCGCTAAGTAGCGTGGCATATAGAACGAATAATAGACGAACAGCGACCACATCAAGAACCTGAATGTAGAGTCGGAACATTCCCGCCCCGGGATGACAATCACAGCAACGATGAGGACCAGCAGCACAACACTGAGCGACGCGCACATCACAGTCTTGACCTTGTGCCATCGCTTGTCGTGCCACAGCTTGCGCAATGTCCACAAGTCGAGAACAAAGTTCACGACAAGCAGTACGACGAGAGGAATCCACCTAATGGTCATGTTCAGTTAATTATCCGTTAGCCTCTATCTGATTAGTAAGTGGGTTGCTATACATCTGCAGCATGTACTTGAGCATGTAGTTGCGGTCGCTGGCATTGACTGGGATGTCGGTGATGCGGTCGAGCTGTGCATTAAGATAGTCGCGAAATTCCTTCTCGTCCTGAGTGCTATAATGCTCAGCAAAGTCTTTGTTGTCGAAGAGCAAGTCGTGAGCAATATAGTTGGTCTTAAAAATCTTGTAGTTGGCATGAATGGCATGGTCAATGATGCCGCAAATGCGCTGCACCATGAGCAAGCGGTCGAGGTCGGCAGGAATTTTCTCGAGCTTGTCGTTGATGCAAGGCGTGAAAGCATAGTGAATGTGACCCTTGTTCTCAATTATGCCAATCTTCATGCTCTCAAGGTCGTCTTCCTGAGTTTTCTTGTAATTGGGGTTTTTGCTCTTGAGCAGATACTCGCGAGCCTTGAGGCGGTCGTTGGGGTCATACTCATAGCTGATGGCTATTGGAGCTATGTTCAGCTCTTTCAGGCTCTCGACAAACGACACGTCGCGGTTGCCATAGGTGAGCATCTTGAGCAAGCTCTCCTGCGTGCGGTCGTTGCCGTCTTTGCATCGACCCTCGCGCTGTGCAATCCACACGCTGCCCTGCTTTTGCGTTAGCACAAAGTGGATGTAGCGCGAGAGCTGTATGGCGGCTGCCATGGTTTGCAATCGCCCCAAATTGCGCTTCACCACAAAGCACTTGTTGAGCCTCACCAAACGCGTGATCCAGTTATAGATGAGCAGGTTGTTGCCAATGGCAATCTCGCATGTGTCGAGCCCGTTCTCAACCATTAGGTAACTCAGTTGAGCCGAGTCGAGAACGATGTCGCGATGATTGGTGATGAAAGTGTTGGGCACATCCTTGGCAAGGTTGTCAAGACCGCTTGCCGTGAGGCCCTGCGAGGTTTTCTTGAGCAATCCTTCCACCACGGGTTTCATCACTTTGAGCTGAAACTCATGTTTCGAGTTCAAGCTCAGCAATAGCAGTCGCAGCTGCGAGAAGCTATACTCTGGCGCAATCATCTTCACGATGTGCCTGAACATGGGTTCGTTCACCAGCATCGACATCTCGTTATGAAAATCCTTGTCCTGAATGGGACAGATGTCGACAAACTCACTGGGCACGCTTATGTTTTTACTTTCCATAGATAGTGTTCGATTAAAATCAGAAATCTCATGTCTGTTATCAATCTTCAAAGGTAGTTCATTTTTTTTACCTAAACAAGACACCACTTGGCTATTTAATGTTTTTTACCTAACTTTGCATCATGGAACAAGAATTTGCTTCAACTCTGCTCGAGAACGCCGTGAGCGAGTTTGCACAGCTGCCTGGTATAGGCCGCAAAACGGCTCTGAGGCTTGTGCTATACCTGCTCAGGCAGCACGAGGATGTGGCCACGCGCTTTGGCGAGAGCATCATCAGGCTGCGCAAGGAGATAAGATATTGCAAGGTGTGCCACAACATCAGCGAGACCGAGGTGTGCCCCATTTGCTCCAATCCGTCGCGCGACCGCAGCACGGTGTGTGTGGTCGAGAATGTGAAAGACGTGATGAGCATTGAGAACACAGCACAGCACCATGGCCTCTATCATGTGCTGGGAGGACTCATCTCGCCCATGGATGGCATTGGCCCACAAGATATTGAAATAGAGAGCTTAGTGCAGCGAGTGGCCGATGGCCATGTGCGTGAGGTGATTCTTGCCCTGAGCGCCACCATGGAGGGCGACACCACCAACTTCTACATCTATCGCAAGCTCGCACCCTACCCCGACGTGAAAATCACAATCTTGGCCCGCGGTGTGAGCGTTGGCAACGAGATTGAGTATACCGACGAGCTCACCCTGGGCCGCTCAATCCTGAACCGCACCCTCTTCAGCGACTCCTTCGCACGAGAATAACCCATTATAACAACATAGTCTCTTTATACTAAATTTCATCATCATTATGCATTGTGCATTTTGAATTATGCATTAAAGATATGGCCGACAACTACGTTGAAAACCACTATAACGACTACCTCAAGGCGAAGGCCAAGAAAGAAGCCGCACGCCGTCATCGCCAGCACCAGTACCTTGAGGCCTACCGCAAGCGCCTCAAGCAGCAACTGGCGCCTCAGGGCCATGGCGATGAACCGTCACAAAACGGGATATTGGGAGAAAAAAGCCGTTAGAGCAACAATCGCAAGAATGACCAACTGGTGCAACAGTTGGTCTAGTCCATAGAGCACCCAATAGGGCTTGTGGGCAGGGTCGGCATAACGAGGGAATGTGCGAGCTGTCCATCCCTTGGCATAGTCAATTATAAAATGAGTGACAAGTTCAAAAGCCATCAGCAACAAGCAAGCTTTTATTGAGACGCCATAGAGAGGAACCATCATCCCCATCAGCACTGCACCCATGAGTGTGGCATGCACCGCGGCATGCCATGCAATGTGCCACCATCTCTTGCCTGTGGCTTTGGCCTTGAGCATGGCGGGAGTAGTAAAACAGAAATCAGCCAGGAAGTGGCAAAAAAATAGCAGCGGCAATAATAACAATAAACTCATAGCGGTGACGGGTGGCGCTCTAAATGTTTCAAAATAATCGCTTGTGCTTCCAGTAGAAATAGAGCAGGGCCTTGATGTGCATGCGGCCGAGTTTTGAGAATGGGCTGCGACGCGTTGAGCGCCGATAGTCGTGCACAATGGTGTAGTTGTTAAGGCAGATGATGCGCCAGCCCGCTTGCTTGATGCGCAGGCACCAGTCGGCATCTTCGGGACCGTAGAAGATGTGCTCGTCGAGCATGCCCACTTTTTCTGCCACTTTGCGAGGGAACATCTGGCATGCGCCAATCACATACACTGGTTCTATAATTCCTTGGGCATTGGGGGTGTAACGCATCTTGTTGCCAATTCCCAGCACATTCCTCACTTTAATCATCAAGCCAGGATAAGGCTTGCAGCTATCTTGAGCAATGCCCTCCTTGTCGACGAGGCGGCAGGCGCACAGGCCCACATCGGGGTGAGTGTCGAGGTAATTGCTCATGGCGTCGATGGCCTCGGCAGTAGCCTCGGTGTCGTTGTCGAGGAGGAGCAGCTTCTCGCCCTTAGCCACAGCGATGCCCTGGTTGCGCGCAGCAGCCACACCGCGGTTCTCGCTGTTGAGAATGAGTTGCAGATGAGGATAGTTCTCACGCAGGAAGTGGAGCGTGCCGTCGGTCGAATAGTTATCAACAATAATCACCTCGCACGATGGGTCGCCGATGTAGTCTTGCAATGAAGCCAGACAACGGGTCAAAAATCCCAAGCCGTTGTAAGTGATTATTATGATGGAGAGACGTGTCATTTCAGCCTTTTGTTAACCAAAGAGCTTAATTTTCAACGCTCGGGCTGCATGAGTAAACTCGCTCAAGCTGGTAAAGCGGCGCATCTGCTTGGAGATGAAGCCCCATGAGATGAAATAGCTCAAATTGTTCTTGAAC
This sequence comes from uncultured Prevotellaceae bacterium, assembly GCA_946186575.1. Lineage (GTDB taxonomy): Bacteria > Bacteroidota > Bacteroidia > Bacteroidales > Muribaculaceae > Sodaliphilus. The sequence goes on along the minus strand of CAMHNO010000004.1, from coordinate 20,817 downwards.
AGGATCTTCTCCATCTCGGTACTCGAGATATTGGGCAAGTTCAGGATTGACTCGCGCTGCACATCGGTGGGAACATAGTCGCCAGTCGATAGCCAGTTGTTTTCCTTGCACAACTTGTAGAACTCGGTGCCTGGGAAGGGCGACACGATGTTGAACATCACCTGGTCGACCTTGAGCTTCTTGGCCTCGCGCAGCGTGTGGCGCAGCGTCTCTTTGGTCTCAAGCGGACTGCTGCCAATGAGCACGTTGAGCTTAACGGGCACTTTGTACTTCTTGAGCAAGCCTATGGCTTCGTAAATCTGCTCGGTGGTGATGCCCTTGCGCACGTACTTGAGAATCTCGTCGTTGAACGACTCCACTCCCAGGTCCACATACTGGCAACCACTCTCGCCCAGCATCTTGGCGATGGGCTCGGTAATGGCATCGACACGAGCCTGACATCCCCACAGCATGCCATATTTCTTCATAATCTCGCACATGAGCCGCGTGCGCTCTTCGTTCCAGATGAAGTTGTCGTCCATGAATCCCACAGCCTTGTAGCCCTGCTCATGCAGAATAGCCATCTCGCGGTCGACACTCTCGGCGGTGCGATAGGAGATGGTGGGCTTGCGACCTGTGAAACGCTTGTTCTCAATCTCACGGGCAAAGGTGAGTGAGCTTGGCACGCAATAGATGCAATGATAGGGGCAGTTGCGCGACGTGAAAGCTGTGGTGTAGCCCGAGCGCTTGATTTTGGGATTGTGATAGCTGCGATCGGCAATGAAATGTCGTGCCGGCAGTGGTAGCGCGTCAAGGTCAACAATGAGTGGCCTGAAGCCATTGTTCACGACCTTGCCATCGCTGTCCAGCCATGAGATGCCCAAGATATTGTCGAGTGGCTTGTCCTCGTCGAGCGCATGCAGCAGCTCCACAATAGTAGCTTCGGGCTCGCCTCTGACAATGATAACACGGTCGTTGACCAAGCACTTGTCTATGAAATAAGACGGCCCAGGACCCATCATGATGATGCGCGCCTCGGGGCGAATCTTCTGCATTATCTCAATAGCCCTGAGGTCACTCTCGATTGAGAGGTTCACGGTCCAGATGCAGTAGATGTCGCTATCGTCATGGCTCAAGAAGTTTCGAAAGTCAACTTCGTTCTTCTTGTAGAACACAAAATCTTCATAGGCCACTGGCCCCATGTTCTCGGCCTCTACCACTCCAATTACTGTGAGTTCATATATATTAGGTGCAAAATAAACCACCCTTGTGCACCCAGCCGAGCGCTCGGCTGGTCGCTGATCGTCAAGAACTGGCGGCACTAAGAATGTTATCTTCATAAATAATTATAAAAGTAATTATTTCCTGATAAATAGTTTCTTTTTTAAAGTGGGTGATATAAATTGCTCAAACAAGATTGATATCGACTATTGATCGGGTCTTGCTTCAAACTATTTACCACCCCATCTTAAATATAGAACGATAATTTTAGCAATTTGTTACATCGCTGTTAAAAACTTTTTCACAACTGCACGAACTGCCTTTTTTGTCAACGTGAGGTTCCATGTCAAGGCTCGGCGGCAAGGGCCACATCATCGTCGATGACACTGTTGTAGCGCTTCACCTTGTGAACATCCAGAAAAATCTCGCTCAACCGCCTTGACAGCGCAATGAGGGTGCTACTGCGCGACTGAGCCACAAGTTGACATTCCCACACCACAAGCACGTGCCACCCCATCTTGTGCAGCAACTTGTAGTTGCGCTGGTCACGCTCACGATTGCGCTTGAACTTGGCTTGCCAAAAGTCGGCATTGGTCGACGGCACTCGATACTTGTCGCAGCCCTCATGTGCATGCCAGAAGCAGCCGTTCACAAAAATCACCGTGCTGTAGCGTGGCAACACAATATCGGGGCGGCCGGGCAGCTGCGACACATTCAAGCGATAACGATAACCCTGCTTCCACAACCAGCGGCGCACTATCATTTCGGGCTTAGTGTTCTTGCTCTTGATGCGGCTCATGCAGCGATGTCGCTGCTCGGGAGTCATGGTGTCGGACATATCAGCGATAAATTTCGATGAATCCTCACGCAAGAGAGAGACCACACTCCTACTCAAGCCCCAGCCATTTCTTCACCGCCGTAGTCAGATCGACGGCCCCTGCTCCAGCATAAACTACTGGCATGGCCGAGATGTCGAAGATATAGGTGTAGCCGCCCGAATCGCCCACTTGCTTTATGGCCTCGTTAATTTTGGCATAGATGGGCGCTTCGAGTTCCTTCTTCTTCTTAGCAAGACTTTCCTGGCTGGCGGCTAAGAAATCTTCAATCTCACGGTTGCCGTCTTGAATTTCTCGCACCCTGCGGTCTCTGATAGTGGCAGGAGTGTCGCTTGCAGCCAGAGCTTGATAGGCTGCATACTTGCCGTTGAACTCTTGCTGCATCATGGCATACTCGTTGTGTAACTGCTCAGAGAGAGCATTGAGCACGTCGGTAGCCGCCTTGGTCTCGGGCATTGCCTCGAAAATCGACTGCACGTCGACTGTGGCAATCCTCACTTGAGCTATCATAGCCACTGGTACCACGAGCACCATGAGCATCACTAATCGTTTAATATTCATTCTCATTGTTGTGTGAGTTTTGTGTTATTACTGCAAAGGTAGTAATTATTTTACAATTCGCCGCACCATTGCATGCCTATTTTTTATTGGCCTCGCGGCTGAGCCAGGGGCATAAACACAGCAACACGGCGCCCACTCTGTGAGCCGCCGTGCTGCAATCAATAGTTTAACTTTTAAAGTGGCAATAAAGCTATTTACTTAATGCCAAGTTTTGCTTTAACCTTGGCCGAGATATCCTCGATGTTGTCGCCACGATAGAGTAAGCTCGACGAGTCGAGAATGCCAGCGTAGTGCCCCTCGGCACCCACTGCCTGAATGGCATTCATGAGCTTTTGCTGGATGGGGGCAAACAATGTCTCTTGCTGACGTTGCATATCTTGCTGAGCTGTTTGACGGAAGGTCTGATAACGTCCCAACAGGTCTTCATACTCCTTCTGCTTGGCATCAAGAGTTGCCTGAGCTGCCTTATTCTTTACCAGCTCTTGATATTCTACCTCCTTCTTCTGGATTTCGTCCTCGAGGGTCTTGGCCTGAGCAACATATTTCTCTTGAAGTTGACTTAGCGTGTTGTTGGCAGTTGTCATTTCAGGCATCACATTAAGAATTTCTTGAGGATTCAATGCGCCAAATTTCACTGTTTGAGCCTGAACGAACAAGGGAGCAGCCACGAGGACTGCAAGTAAGATTTTCTTTAACATAATCAATTAATTGGTTTGTTATTAATAATGTAGTTTTTCAATGAGTTTTTACTTTGAATAGCCCAATTTCTCAAGAACTTGGTTGCTGACATCAATATTGGGCGAGGCAAAGATTATGCTCTGCGACGATGCACGGTCAAAGATAACCTGCACTCCTCGCTCCTCGCTCACCTTTTTCACGGCTGCATAGATGTCGTCCTGAATGGGCTTCATCAGCGACTGACGCTTCTTGAAGAGCTCACCCTGTGGGCCAAAGTACTTGTAGTTGAGCTGCGATGCCTCTTTTTCTTTGGCAACGATCTCTTCTTCTTTTTTCTTCTTTTGATCGTCGGTGAGGAACACCATGTCGCTCTGATAGTTCTTATACATGGTGTCGGCTTCTTTCTTGAGCTCTTCCACCTCACGTTCCCATCGCTGTGACACTTGCTTCAATTGCTCGTTGGCCATCTCATAGGCAGGAATGTTCTTTAAGATATACTCCATGTCGACGAGGGCAAACTTCTGTGCGCTGGCTGGTGCCATGCAAGCCACCATAGCCACTAATAATAATGCAAACTTTTTCATTTTGATTTTATTGTATGTCTTTAACTGTTAATATCTGCTTGCTTTTGACTCAATTTTAAGTTAAAAGTTTAATTATTGCCATCAGTTAACCTTAGAACTCTTGTCCAAGCACGAAGTGGAAGTTGCTACCACCCTTGCGACCATAGGCATCGGTGTCGAAACCATAGCCCCAGTCAATACCCATCATGCCTATCATTGGCAGATAGATGCGAGCTCCCACACCCACCGAACGTTTCAGGTCGAAGGGGTTGAACTTCTTAACGCTTGTCCAGGCATTACCTGCCTCAGCAAAAATCAGAGGATAGATAGTTGCGCTTGTCGAGAGCATCAATGGGAAGTGCAGCTCCACAACATAGCGGTTATAGGCATAACCCTCCTGACCATAAGGTGTGAGCGAGCCGTTCTCATAACCACGCAGAGCTATGGTCTCGGTAGCATAAGTGTAGCTACCACTCATGCCATCACCTCCCACATAGAAGGTCTCGAACGGCGATTTCAAGTGTTTGTTCCAACTGCCCAGCAGTCCAAAGTCGGCACGTGTCATGAGCACGAGAGTCCAGCGCCCGTTGGGGTCGGTGAGCGGCGTGTAGGTCTTGGCCTGGAACTTAACTTTCCAATACTCGATCCAGCGGTATAGGTCTTTCTTAGCAGCATCGGTGCCAGCCTCGCTCAGTGCCTTCCAGTCCTTTTTGCCAAAAAGATTGGCTGGAGGTGTGGCATGGAACGAGAGGGTGAACGAACTACCACGACGAGTATAGAGAGGATTGTCGATACTGTTGCGCGAGAGCGTAAGACCCAGTACGAGAGAATTGCTCACGCCATTCTTCATGTAGTACATATACTCCCAATTCTTGAGGCTGTACCACTGGTAGCTGAGGTCGGCCATGAGGGTGAAATAGTCGTCGGGCCACTTCAGACGCTTACCGAAACCGATGGTCACACCAGCCATCTGCAGATACTTGTTGGGGTCGTAGGCATTTTCGTAATAGTTGCCACTGCCATAATAGGGATTATAGCTGTTGTAGCCGTTGTACATGCCATTGTACATGGTGTTGATCATGTAGTTCTGGTATTGAGTGTTGTAGAACGACGAGTTGATACCGGTAGTGCGGCTGTAGAATGCCGAAACCGACAGGGTGTTAGGACGCTTGCCACCAAACCAGGGATCCACAAACGAGAGGCTGTAGGCTTGGTAGTATTTGGCGTTGGTCTGCGCGCTAATCGAGAATGTCTGTCCATCGCCCTGCGGAATGATGCCCTTATAGGCCGAGGGGTGGAACAAGTTCTTTATTGAGAAGTTGGTGAACTTGAGTGTGACTTTACCAATAATACCCGTCTGTCCCCAACCTGCCGAAACTTCGATTTGGTCGTTGGCCTTCGATTCGAGGTTCAGGATGATATCGACGGTGCCGTCTTCCTCGTTAGGCTCGGGACGGATGTCCATCTTCTCTGGATCGAAATGGCCGGTTTGCGCAATCTCACGTGCCGAGCGCACGAGGTCTTCCTTGCTGAAGAGCTCGCCCGGTCGCACACGCAGCTCACGCCTTACCACCTTCTCATAGAGGCGGTCGTTACCATTGATTACCACTTTGTTGATGCGTGCTTGACGCCCTTCATAGACTCGCATCTCAAGTTCGACGGAGTCGCCTTCAATCTTAGTCTCGGTGGGCACAATCTGGAAAAAGAGGTAGCCGTTGTTCATGTACATGTTGGCAACGGCATCATCGTCCTCGCTTGTGCGCTTGTTGAGCAACTTCTGGTTATAGACGTCACCCTTTTCAAATCCCAGCACGCCATTGAGCACTGCAGTGGGATAGACGGTGTTGCCCACCCAGTTGATATTGGAGATGTAGTATTTGTGTCCCTCTTCGATGCGCATGTACACGTCCACGCTCTTTTCGTCGTAGTTGGCAATGCTATCCCAAACAATCACAGCATCGCGATAACCTTTCTCGTTATATTTGTCGATGATGCGCTGCTTGTCATCCTCGTAGTCGGTTCTTACAAACTTCTTCTGGCTGAACCACTTGAGCACATTAAGGATTCCGCCCTCATTGGTTTTCTTCATGGCTCTCTTGATAGCACCATCGCTCAGCACTTCGTTGCCCTCGATGTAGATCTTGTGCACCTTGATTTTCTCGTGCTTGTCGACAATGATATCAACTATCACCTCGTTTTGCTTACTCAGGTCCTCTTGCTGCTGAACTTTGCAAGTGGCCTTCTCAAAGCCCTTTGCGGCATAGTATTTCTCTATAATCTGCTCAATGCGACTTGCAATGTTGGGGGTGATTTGCGAACCCACAAGGTTGCCCAATCGCTCGGTGATATCCTTTTGCTCACTTTTCTTCATGCCAAGATAGTTGACCTTGGAGATGCGAGGTTGCTGCCTGAGAACAAACTCCAGCCAAGCCTTGTTGCCATGAATTTTCTCTACCCTGATTTGCACCTTCGAGAACAATCCCTGTCGCCAAAAGCGCTTGGCGGCTGCCTTGAGCTCACCACCAGGAATGTCAATGCGCTGACCTATCGACAGGCCAGAGTAGCCTATGATGATATAGTCCTCATAGTTATCAACTCCCGTCACCTTGATGCCTGCAATCTCATACTTGCTTGGCATGCCATTAAACACAAGCTTGGGGTTGAAGATTGTGTCATTGACAGTATAGGATTCCTGGGCTTTAAGAGCTGTGGCTCCACCCAGTCCCATGAAGAGTAAAATGATGATTAAAACCTTAAAATATCGCATAGTTTCATTTTTGATCGTTGATGGTGAGTTGTTCACTGGTTTTTCCAAACCTGCGCTCGCGGCTCTGATAATTGACTATCGCCTCGCAGAAGTCTTCCTTGGTGAAGTCGGGCCAGAACTTTGGTGTGAAATAGAGCTCGCTATAGGCAATCTGCCACAGCAAGAAGTTGCTCACGCGCTCGTCGCCAGCGGTGCGAATGAGCAAGTCGGGGTCAGGCATATTGCAAGTAGCCATAGCTCCGGCAACGATGTCCTCGTCGATATCGTCAACTTGGATTTCGCCTGCCATAGCTCTACGGGCAATTCGCTTGGCCGCCTCCACGATTTCCCATCTTGCCGAGTAGCTCAATGCCAAGCACAATACCAGCCCTGTGCAATGGCTGGTGTCGGACATGCACTTGCTCAGGCGTTCGCGGGCAAAGCTGGGCATTCTCTCCATGTTGCCTATCGTGGTCAGGCGCACATTATTCTTTATCAAGTCGGGGGTTTGCTGTTCAATCGAGACAACAATCAGGTTCATCAGAGCGTCAACCTCGTCCTGCGGACGATTCCAATTCTCGGTCGAGAACGTGTAAAGTGTCAAGAAGCCTATTCCAAGCTCGCTTGCCATCTCGGTAATTTGCCGCACGGTAGTCACTCCGTTTTCATGACCTATCGAACGCAATAGCCCTCGCTGCTTTGCCCAGCGGCCGTTGCCATCCATGATGATAGCAACATGCTTTGGAAGGCGCGCCCTGTCTATTTTCTCAATCGCCGACATTATATTATTTGTTTTCGTGTGTGTATCTTAATAATTTTAATTTGCTTATTCTATATAATGGCACTTCACGCAGCGCTTGCTAAACTCGTAGGTTATAGTGAAAGCAGCCACCGAGTACCAGTCGGTGTTCTTGGCAATGCCATGCTTGTAGCCATAGAGGTCGGTGATGCCATCCACCTTGTCGCTGAACGACTTACGCATGGTGAACTCAAAACCTAAGTTCAGGCGCGGCTTCAGGCGGAACTTCATGCCCACACCCAGCGGCAGCACCATGCCCATGTTGAACTTGCCTCCCACAATCGCCATCTCAGCCCCTATTCCCGCAAGAATGTAGGGCGTGAAGCGCTTGTAGTTCTTATATTTAGCTCCCTCGCCAAAGTGAAAGAAATTGAACTCAAACTGAGCGCCAAGGTCTATCACATGCGACGAGAATTTATATTGTTCTCCATTCGGGAACTGCGAGTCAATGTTCTTGCTGTCGCCCGCAAGTCCCACATAGAAGAGATTGCCCTTCACGGCAAAGCGAGTGTTCAAGTTGTACCTGAACAAGCCGCCACCGGCCACTCGAGGCATCTTGTACATGTTGCTGTTGTTCACATCGCCCAGATAGCCCGTCACACCGAGCGCTGGACCCACTTCGTAGCGGTAGTCTTGCGCACTCACCGCCATGAGAGCTGAAGCAAGCAGCATCAGTATTGCAATTCGTTTTTTCATTATCGTTGCTTTGTGCTAAATGTTGTGTGAATTGTGATAAATATAAAAACGATTTTTTGCCTCAAATTAGTATATCAGTCTCAACCAAGAGCTCATTAATTAAACATTTTTAGGTCTTAACCTTGATTAAGATCAATACACTGGACGATAAGTCACGCCAGTCAAAACGCCTTCCCACACATTGTTAAGGGCATTGCCGGAATCGCCATAGCCACCAAAGAGGTAGACGTAGGGGCTGTCCCACTCGGTCAGGGGTGTAATCTGGCCTGGGTTATAGCCCAGCAGGCGAGGCGCGTTGCTGCGCGAGGTGCGACGAACCACGGTGAAAGCCTGAGCGCCTAAGAATGATGGCATGTAATCGGGCTTCTGAACGCCAGTGCTGCCAGTATTCCAGTGCAGACCCTGGTCAACCGAGGTGTAGGTGACAGTGTTGTAAGAGCCGTTCTCGAGAACCCCACCCATCACCATCCAAGTGTGTCTCTTCACAAGTGAGTAACTGTCGTCGAAGGTGCAGGTATAATACTTCAGCAAAACCGCGTCGTGAAGTTTGGGGAGCACGTTGGCGCCGCCGCTCTGGTTCAAGAGTCCCCAGCGCTTGCCGTCATAGCCCCACACGTTGTTGGTTAGCGCGCCACTCGAGAGCACGCCACCGGCAATCATCGCTTGCTGCTGTGATGTCCACTCGTTGCTTGCCATCACAAGCTGGCTCATGGCTGTCACCGGGAACCCCTGTGGCACCTGGCTTGGCACAAAGCCCTGCGAGCGAGGATACTCATCGTGCTTGAACTGCTCGCCATCACGCATCACTCCTAACAACTTGTTGTCGTAGCCTCCCACGATGGTCTGCCATGCGACGCCACAGTCGGTCCAGTCGGTTCCCAGATTGGTGCTCTTGAACAATTCGCCATTGGTGTCGAGCAGGTAGATTGCGTCGCTTGTTGCCGTAAAGCTCTTAACTTGTGGCGTGAATGGCAATGCGAGCGTTTTTTTCTCCCACCCCTCGTTCATTAAGGTGTCGATGGCCAGCAAAGCATATCCGTCCGCATCATGAACCAGGCTCACGAAGCTGTCGTCGAGGGCCACAGTCTTCGACGCAGTGAGCGTGCCGTTCACGTCGGGCAGCTCGCGTCGCTGGCTCTCAGGCCAGGTGATGGTGTCGGGGTTAAGCTTGTGCACGTTAACGCTCACCTTGTAGTCACGCGTGTGGTTGCCATCGCGCGAGATGATGCGCAGCGTCACGTCGCCAGTGAAGTCGATTGAGTCGCGCGACGAACTGGTGAAAGTGATTGTGGTGTCGCCCTGCACACTGCCGTTTTTCACTATGAACTGGCGTGAGCTCACTGTGCTGGCGCAGGTCAGGTCCACACACAGAGCGTTCACTCGGGTGCCCTTCGGCAGCGAGTCGGCATTATAGATGAGGCCACGCTCCTGGTCGATGGCAAACTTCACATTCGAGAGGTTGGCAAGAATCTTGGAGTTGTCCTTCAGCGAGAACGAGCTCACCATTGTGCTTGCGCTCGAATACACGGTGTAGTCGGTTGACGTAGAGCTCTCGGGCTCGTCTTTTTTATTGCATGACTGCAGGTTCATTGCCACCATCGCAGCCATCACTAAATATATAAGAAAGTATCTTTTCATTGTCGAATGTTTAAAAACAACTTGCAAAGTTACAACAAAAACGTTTAAAATAGGCATTTTGCATCAATTATCTTGATTATTTAATCAAAATTGCCCATTTTTTCACGCTGTAAAATTAATACTTAACAACCAATGGCAACACCCAAATTAAGATAATAAAAGGCAAAAAAGGTTTTTTTACACCTTTTTAACGATCGGCCATTTCAACCCCCATGAGATGACAGTCAATTACAGCTCAATTTCATGATTTATTTGTTATCTCAATTGATTTTTTTGATAATCAGCAAAATTCTTTTATCTTTGCAATAAATAACAACCAGAAACAGACAAATCAACGCATTACAACATGGACTACTACATTGCATTACCCGGTAAGAGGCGCGCCGGGCCGTTCAAGAAAGAAGAACTGCTGGCAAACGGCCTCAAACCCAACTCACTGGTGTGGAGCAGCGGTATGCCTGCGTGGAAAGCAGCAAAACTCGTTGACGAGCTCAGCGATCTCTTTGTTGCCACGCCACCACCACTACCACCAACGCCTGCTCCCACACAAGCACCACCGCCCATGCCCGACACCATAACCCTGCAGCGAGAGCTCCACGACACAAAAAAAGAAATAGATGAGCTGAAGACTCTGCTTGAGCAAAAAGAATCGGAAGCAAACAAAAAGCTTGTCGCCGCTCGCGAGAAACGCAAAACCGAGATAAAGGAAAAGAAAAAGCAGAAGGAAAAAGAGGAAAAGAAAAAGACATCCAAAAACAAGAAAAAAACCAAATATGACTACCCTGTAGCCGACTGGCGCAACGAGGCAATTTGGCTGCTTGTGTTCGTCATCAGCCATGCACTGATGGCATTATTTGGCTGGACTACATTCTTCTACATCTACCTTGACATTGTGGGAGCTATCCTCAGCATTGCAGGAATAGCAATTGGCCAGAAAATCAAGAGTTTAAACATAATCTCCCACCAAAAGGATAGCGAGTCGCGACTTAAAGCCGAGAAGTTGAGCAAATTCAACGGATTTTTAGTGAGCGCTACTGCCGCCGCAGGATTCTTGATAATACTTGTACAATCGGCTTACTATGTCTACATCTGCTAAAACTCAAGCACTATGAAAAAGATTATCAACACCCGATATATAGCTCTGGCATTAATTGCCATAATGGCAGTGATAGTGGCAACGGCACAAATTCCGCCAAGGCCCAAGACTGCCGACGACCTTATTTATGACAACGCACATGTCATTGACTCAGCCAATTATAGTGTAATCAGAGACTCGCTGCGCAATCTCTATATGTACAACAAAACCCAAGTGGTTGTGCTTACGGTAGAGTCGCTCGATGGGATGGAAATCGAGGACTTCTGCCAGCAAGTGTTCCAAGAGTGGGGAATTGGTGACAAGGAGCTCAACAACGGCGTGCTAATCGTCATCAAGCCAAAAACAAAAAACAGCGGAGGACAGGTGCGCATCCACACGGGATATGGCGCCGAGGGAGCCCTTCCCGACCTGCTGTGCAAGAAAATCCAGACCGACTCGATGATACCGGCTTTCAAAGAGAACAACTACGGATTGGCAGTGCGCAAAGCGGTGAGCCTCATATCCCCTGCCATGAAAGGCGAGTATCCGCAAGAGATTGCGACATTCCTCCAAGAAAAGCAAAAGGAGAAAGAGTCAAACTCTCGCATCGCAGTGATTGTTTATTCAATTTTCTACATCCTGCTCTGCGGCCTGATTTGGTACTTCTTCTTCATGCCCACCAACAGTGACTGGTACTCAATCATGGCATCACCATTGATTGCAGCATCAATCACGCCATCCTCAAGCCGACGGTCGAGCAGCGGCTCAAGCTGGAGTTCTGGTTCCAGCAGCAGTTGGAGCTCAAGTTCAAGCAGCAGTAGTGGCGGATGGAGCTGGGGAGGAGGTTCCAGCGGCGGCGGTGGTGCCAGCAGCTCATGGTAATAATCTAAGGCTCTTTTGGTTATGAACTATTACATCGCACAAGCAGGAGGTCAGAAAAAAGGCCCATTCAAAAAAAACGAATTGCTCGCTCATGAACTCACCAGCGACATGCTAGTGTGGCGTCAAGGCATGAGCAATTGGGCGAAAGCGGGCTCTCTGCTCGAACTTGCCGACCTGTTTGCCCAAAGAAATGTCATAACTTTAACAAGTGCCTCTAATCCATTAAGCAATCTGCAACAAGAGATAGAGAAGTCGAAGCGCGAAGTTGAGGAACTTCGCAAAAGAATCAACAAGCTCGACACCGACAATCTCGAGAATCTAATTCAACCTCCGCTTAAGCTTAAGGAGAAGAATCCTTATGATTTTCGTTGCCCCACCTGGATCAAGGAAGCGTGGATAGTACTTGCGTGCGTTGCGGGCCACTTCTTCCTGGGCATCACAGGAATAACTTCATTCTTTTATGTCTTTCTTGACCTCATTGGGTTTGCACTCTGCATCACAGCGCTTGTTATTGGTTCTAAAATCAATAGCCTGAACAAGATATCCTACGCCCAGGGCACACCATCGCGCGAGAAGGCCGACAAATTAGCACGCATCAACGGATGGCTTGTGAGCATCACGGCTTTAGTTGGAATGATTATCGTCCTCATTCATTCGGGCCTGGACATGGCACTCGAAGGATGGGAAACAGGCATCACATATGCAGTCATTTACATCAGTTTGATGGGGCTTTTGTGGTACTGTTATTTCAGACCCATCAAACTTGACAATTATTCCATGCGAACCTCGCCCACATTATCAACTAACGAAAGATATAAAAAGCTGAATGAGATTGACGAAGAACGTTGGCGCAAGGAGCTACGACGTCACGGCCTGAGACCGGGCAGCAACGATGAAACCGATGACCATGATGGTGATTGGGACAGCGACAGCGATGACGACTTCGACTGGGACAGCGACGATGACGATGACGGCGACTGGGACTGGGGCGGCGGCGACAGCGGTGGTGGTGGAGCCAGCAGCGAATGGTAGGTCTAGCTTTTAGCAATGTAACTTAAAACGTTGCCGTCTATTTCTTGATGAGCAGCTCTGCTCATATCCACCTTGGGCGCCCTTATGCCCCCTCCTAATGTGACGGGAGCGATTTCTATGCGCATTTCGTTCCACAACCCGGCATCGAGCATCTGCTGGAGCACATTGGCGCCGCCTTCGACCATCACGCTCGTAATGCCTCGATGATAGAGGTCACGCAACCAGTTCTTTGTTTCTTTGGTGTCAAGTTTCGCCCACTCAACACAACCCTTAATATCTTCCTTTATTTCGTTATATATCAGCGTTTTGCCTCCATCATTAAGCAGTTGGCAATTGCTTGGAATCGACAGGTTGCGGTCGAGCACCACGCGCAGTGGCGAGTTGCCGCTCCAATGGCGAGTACTGAGCGACGGATTATCGATTTTTACCGTGCCAGCACCCACCACAATGGCGTCGACCAGCGAGCGCTCGCGGTGCACAAATCGCTGGGTGAGCGGTGTGCTAAGCATCACGGCACCAGTGCTGCTTGCCATGAAGCCATCGCTGCTCTGCGCCCATTTGAGCTGCACCCACGGCATGCCTGTGGTGTGAGCTGTTACAAAGCGCTTGTTCAGCTCGCGGCACTCCTGCTCCAGCACTCCCACCTCCACTTCAATGCCAGCCTCGCGCAGCATGGCCACGCCGCGGCCGCTCACCTTCTCAAAGGGGTCGAGCATGCCCACCACCACTTGCCTTATGCCTTTATCAACAAGGAGCTTGGCGCAGGGTGGTGTCTTGCCATAGTGGGAGCATGGCTCAAGGGTGACGTAGATTGTGCTCTGCGGCAACACCGCCTCGTCGCGCACACTGGCGATGGCGTTGACCTCGGCATGGCCCTTGCCGCAGCAGCGGTGGAATCCCTCGCCCACGATTTTGCCGTCGTGCACAATCACAGCACCCACCATGGGGTTGGGCGAGGCATGCCCCCCACCCTGCCTGGCAAGCTGCAGAGCTCGCCGCATGTATATCTCATCAATAGTCATAACAGAATCACTAAAATTTCAAGAAATCAGATGTCAGAAAATCAAAAACTCCATTGCAGGTCAGGGCCGTTGAAGAAGAGGCCGCACACCAGCGTGAGATAGCGCGGCACTGTGCCGTCGCTGCTCCACAGCATGTCGATGCCCAATAGTTGGCTCGCCGTGAGCGACACGTTAAAGCCGTAGGCCTCAAGCGAGGGGCGCACCACATCGGGGTGACGGCATGGCTTGCCATCGCGGCGCGCACAAGGCTCATCGCCACAATGCGGACACTTGCCCACGAAGCCGAATGCCATGCCATGGCATTGATGCTCGAGCTCTATCAGTCGCTGGTTGGCGCGCTCGAGTTCGGGGCGCATGATGTCGTAGACGCGATCCATGGGCAGCTTGCGGTCGCGAGGGGCAATCTTGATGCCCACCAGCAGCACTCGCTCATATTGCATAAGTTCGCCAAGCGTGTCGTGGTCAAACGGCGGACACCCCCAGCGGTTGCCATAGTTGGGGCACTGGCGGCAGCAGGCCTCGAAGGTCGCCACGTCGCGATACTGGCTCACGTAGGTGGCGCGGTCGACGATAGCAGTCGCCTCGCTTACGTCGCATTTCAGTTCTTGCATAGAGGAAAAAGTTTTTTTGCAAAATTAGCCATTTTATCGCGCCACATCAAGAACAAACCGAAAAAAATGAGTAATTTTGTACCTTTATGAACATCAAAACTACTACATAACATGGTAAAAGTTAACGATATAGTGCGCTTTCTTAACGATGTGGGAGGCGGCAGAGTGACCCGCGTGGAGGGCAAAATGGTGTATGTTGAAGACAACGACGGCTTTGAGCGACCGGCGCTGGCGCGAGAGGTGGTGGTGGTCGACACAGCCCAGAAGCATCATGTCACCTACGAGAAACCGCTCGAAATCAAGAGCAAGCTCGTGGAACCCGACGTGCCGGCCCCCAAGCCTCAGAAGCCGCTGGAGCCCGTCTTCGAGACCGAGGAGGGCGAGGTGCTTAACATCGTGCTCGCTTACGAGCCTCGAGAAATCAAGCACCTGAACACCACCACGTTCTACTCCATGCTCGTGAACGACAGCAATTACTTCCTTTACTTTGCCTACCTCACCCGTGGCGACGAAGACCACGAGTGGACCACTCGCTACCACGACATTGTGGAGCCTAACACCCAGGTGCCGCTCGACGAGTTTGGACACAACGACCTGAACTCGATGACTCACGTGGCGGTGCAGTACATCGCCTTCAAGCAAGGCAAGGGATTCAAGCTCAAAAATCCGGCGCTGGTGGAGCTGAAGCTTGATGTAACCAAATTCTACAAGCTGCACAGCTTTCACGAGAGCGAATATTTCGACACACCTGTGCTGCAGCTCGAAATCACACGCAACGATCTGCCCGCCAAGCCACTGCGCATCGACAGCAGCGCACTCGAGAATGCCATGCGCGACAAGCGACGCCACGACGAGCACCCGCGTCGAGCCCCCAAGCCAGTGCACAAGAAAAAGAAGATGGAGACCATCGTCCAAGACCTGCACATTGCAGAGCTGGTCGACAACCTGGCTGGCTTCTCCAATGCCGACATCCTCAACTACCAGCTTGCTAAGTTCTGCGAGGTGATGAAGGCCAATGAGGACAACCTGGGGCAGAAAATTGTCTTCATCCACGGCAAGGGCGAGGGCGTGTTGCGCAAGGCCATCCTGGCCGAGCTCAAGCGCAAGTGGCCAGCATGCTCGGTACAGGACGCCAGCTTCCAGGAATACGGCTTCGGTGCCACACAGGTAACGATTCATAAAAGTTAAGCGGTGAGAGTGGAGAGGTGAGAGGTGAGAGTGGAGCTGTGAGTTAAGTGATGTCCGACTCTGTCCGACTCTCTGTCCGACTTCGTCCGACCAAGAATCCCACTCTTCGACATCACACAAATAGGGCGGCCCATAGCGGGTCGCCCTATTCTTTCAAGCGTATGATAAAGTTATCAATTCACAATTTGCATTGATCCTCAATAAAATTACTTCATGATCTTGCGGCTTAAGCGCGAGCCATCGGTGTAGGTAGTAACCTCAATGCTAACACCCTGGAATGGAACATCACTCTCGACACCCATCATGTTGTAGTACTTAACATTAGCCACAGTCTTGCCAGCTACATTGTCGATGCCAGTAATGATTTGATCCATTGGAACTGTGATTTGCTTCTCAACAACGTAGTAGAGACGGTCGCTATCGGTGGGACGAGCCTTGAGGCTTGGAGCCTTGCTGCCAGAAGTTTTCTTGTAATAGAAACGTGCAACAAGTTTCACCTCTTCCAGATCAGCAGGAGCAACGAATGCCCATTCATCTTTTCTTTCCTCTGCTCCTACGCCACCAATATGGGTTTCTTGGCCACTATAGAGTGGGCGGTCCATCTTAGCAATCAGCTGGAGATCCTCGTCGAAGTCCCATGCTGGAGCATTGTCATCGTAGTCTACCCACAAGCGGTAGTTGTAGAGCTCATAGCCGGTTGCGGCAGGCAACTCGCTTGTGAGATCAACCTCTGGGTTGTAGATTGCGTAGGTCACACCATTCTTGAGCCAAGTGTACTCACTCTTGTAGCACTTGCTTGAGCTGAAGTCTACCGAACCATTCTTCTCTACCTGCTGCATAGCAGAACCGTAGGTGTTGTTATTAGAGCGAACAACGCCGTCGTCACCCACGCCGTTAGCTACAGTTACGGGCAAGAAGTACTTAGAAGGATCGGCAGGGTACATAGGAAGCCACATACCGTTGATGTTACCAAGCGACTCGTCGCGAACAAAGTCGTAAGTAGCATTATATGCGCTTACACTATTCACTGTATAACTACCATTCTCATTATGAGTAGCGGTTGCCACCTGATTCATGCCGGTGGTGCTGGCGCTACTATTCTCATTTAATTTGTAACCAGTAACAGCAGCATCGCCATAAGCTAATACGTTAACGTCGGCATTTGCGGTGTTGGTGTCACCACTTCGCATAGCCACGAGGCTGCGATCGGTGTCGTCATCAACCTGCTTCTGAGTGTAGGCCTTCACGTTCATCGACGACTTGTAGATGCCTACTGTGTCAACGTTGCTCACGCCAGTACCACCACCATAGATGTAAATACCAGTGGTTCTGTTAAAGTCGGCACCTGTAGATACCAGTCGGATAACCACGCCCATAGGCACTTGCTCAACAATAGAACTGGAAGGTATTTCATCCAACAAGGGCACTGTCCAAGAGTAGTCTTTAAATTCCTCTTTTGCGATAATCTGCTCAACACCATTCACGCTCATGGCCTTGTAGTTATCGGCATTAAATCCGCTACCCGACAGGGTTGTGTTTACAACCACAGTCACAGGGCCGGTAATACCACGCTCATCGAAGAAAGATTTCTTGATGTAGAGGTCATAATAATAGAATGTGTGTACATCATCGGAAGCCTCGTTGTTTGGACCAGCAAACGAACCACGCTCCCATCCTTCGGGCATAACGAGCTGATTACCATATCCGGTCATGTGACTTTCCACGTACTCTGCAGTAAGCGAAGTAACCATGTCACCATACTGGCCCACACCACGAATCTGGAACTTGTAGTGGTCGGGATGTGCGTTGGTGGCTGTGTTGGCCGACCAAGTGTCGTTCACGTAGTCAATCACGCCCTCAAGGTCTACAAGCTCGTTAATGTCGTTGTAGGTCTTCTCGGTGTAGTTGAGAGTGGTGTTGTGCGAATAGGTGGGATGCACGGGCATACCATCCTCGGTGTAGTATTCAACCGAAGGAGTCACCTTGATGGGAGCATCCATTGCGTTAACCGATGGGTTGCTTGAAGGCTGACCCTCGGCAAAGAGGTTAATGGTAGCAAAACGGAACTCAGTGCCAAAGTCGTCGATAGCATAGAACTCAAAGAGGTTGTTGCCTGGACGCAGGTCACCGGCCTTGATGCGCTTGGCGGGATCGTCTGGCTGAGCCATCTTGAATCGCATGTCGTAGCAGTTGAGCTGCTGGGGAGTGGTGTTGCCGTTAGCATTGTCGATGAATGCAGGCTCATAGATACTGCGCTGGTCAACGGTAACGAGCTTAACCACCTCATTCTCATCGCTTGGGTCGTATGACTCATCCACAGCCTTACCAGTGAGCTCGCAAGTGTAGGTAGCGATAGCATCACCAGCCTCGGGGAACGAGATGGCAATGGTGTTGCTGTGCTCACCAAGCTCGGTGGGAGCATAGTTAATGCTAATGGTTGCGCTCTCGCCAGCAGCCAGAGGTGCAGCAGTGTAAGTGGTAGAGAATGGAGCCTCAAGACCAGTCAGAGTTGGAGTAACGGTCTGGGTGCCATTGTTGGTAATAGTAAGAGTCCAAACATTTGAACTGTTAACCAATACGTTGCCATAGTTGTGAGCACCAGTGTTGTCGCTCATGGTCACTGCATAGTCAACAGCGGGAGCGGTAGCGGTACCAGTGAGGTCGATAGTCACATTCTTAGCACCCTCGCTCGAGAGAGTGACAGTTGCAGTGTGGTTGCCGGCAGCAGTGGGGTTGTAAGTAATGGTGAGCACACCATTCTCCAGAGCTGCAGTGAAGGCATCATCGCCACTGACAGTAGCTGTGATGTCACCAGTCAAGTTCTCGCCAGTAACATTAACTGTAGCAGTTACAGGAGTACCAACCTCAGTGCTGAATGCCTCTACAGTAGCGGGATCAACGGTGATAGTGGGAACAGGACCAGCATCTTCAGCAGTTATGTCAATCTTTGGAAGGAAATGCTGCATAGCAGAAACCCTATTAGTACCATAGGTCACATAGCTATAGTATGCGGTGTTAGATGATTGATTTGCACCTATGAAGTTTGTTCGGCTGCTATATGGGTCACAAGTACCTTTAGTGACAACTTCGAAGTCTACAACAAGGTTATCGCCTTCATACAAGAAAGGTTCGTCAAAAGTGATTGTTAGTTCATTGCCGCTCACACCATCGGTAGCAGTCAAATCAGATTTAACGACTGTAAGTGTAGCACTTGCTGGAGTTGCTGATGCGAAGGCACTCTGAGTTGTTGTACCTAACGATACATTGTAAGAACCATCACTATATTTCACACCATCTTTGGTATAAAATTTAAGAGCTGTAATATTTTTGCCCACATACTTAGTAAGTAATGATGCAGGATAAATCATTTGGTTCTTTTGAGTGTAGTCATAGCAATAGCCATAGATTGGCAAATAGGTATTCTCATCTGTTCCGTTGCAGATAGCATCTGAGGCAGAGCCAGTAACATGAACAGTAACATCATTAAGCCCACTTCCAGGGAATGAAATTAGCATGTCGCCTTCGAAAGAACCTGCAGCGGCGGGAGTGAAGGTAACAGGTACGCTAACATCTGAACCTGCGGCAATCGAGCCACTAGTAGAAGTAGTGCTGAAAGGAGCATTTAATCCTGTGATTGTGTAAGGAAGTTCCAAGGCGCCCTTGTTTTGAATGGTCACACTCTTTGTGTCGGTAGCATCAACAAGAAGTGAGCCAAAATCTAAGCTACTGGGCGACACCTTAGCTGCATAGTCCTGGGCCTCACCGGGTTCGTAGGTGAAAGTAATTTTGGGTAGATAGTTGCTAGAGGTTGAGCTTTGTTCTACACCCGAACTGTTATTATTAGCATAGCGCGAAGCTCCAGTTGCAGATGAAGCTAACCAATAAATAGTTCCATATTTACCACTTGCGTTCCTTGACCATGACACATCAATCAAAAGATTGCCACCATCATAAGAATACTCGCTGTCGAATTGTAAAGTGACCGATGTGTTTCCAGACCAAATATCACCAGTTGTTGACACTGTTGTCAATCCATCGGTAATAAAACTAGACAAAGAAGTGCCATCAGGTTGCCCCATCTTAATGGTTAGTGGGTTGTTTTCAGATCCACTTGTTGCACTGATATCACCCTGTGCATAAAAGGTAATTGCAGTAATTTTTGCTCCTGCTGGCAAACCAGCATCTTCTAACATGGCTTGTGAATAAACCATCTGACTATGGTATCCATAATCGCCATACATACCATTCAAGGGCACAGTGTTGGTGGGTGATGAACCACCCACATCTGCTGTCTCAGCCCACGCTTGCGGCACGGTGAGTGCCGTGAGCAGCAGGCTCATGAGTAGTTTTAGATAAAATTTTCTCTTTAACATAAATTGAAAAGTTTGGTTAATAATAAATTTTTTGTTTTGTCTCAGAATTTCGTTGAAAAATAGTTGTTTAATATCAATTTAGAGGGTTAGTTGTCGTGTTAATACACACATAATCGCCACGACTGTGCATAGTGCTGCAAGTGAGCGTTACGCATCAATCTGAGGTGACTCGATACAAAAGTGCCCAGTTAGAGCTAATACTGAGGAAATGAACAGTGGTGGTTTGGGTTCATTGCAACATCCATCGCCGTCTTCTAAGCAAGGTAACTTGTGTAAGTTTGGTTTAGTGTGTTGCTCCCCTACTCTTAGGGTGAGCAAAAAAAGTTTAGTTTATAAAGTCAAAAAATCTATTTGAGGGCAAATTTAGGCTATTTTGTTGAAAAATAACAAAAAAAATACAAGTTTTTTACACCTATTATTAATAATATTCATTGCGATTTATCATTATTCACTGAAGCTGCATATTTATCATCTTTTTTCAGAAAAAAACAAAGACATGATGCACAAGAGCAACAAGAACCGCCTAACACCTGTCTCTCCTGTGGGTTTCCCCTCTGCCCGAGAGGGGGATAAAGGGGGAGAGGGAGCGTCCAAGAAAAAAACAAAGACATGGCACAAGAGAGGGTGTTGCAAAACATTATAAACTACGGATTTTTCGGGTCACCTGCAAAAAAAACTGTGTTTAATGTTGATGAGCCAATGAGCGTCGAAGGCGCTGAATGCATCGGAGATGCTATTTGTCGCTAAGACCAAGCAAGAGGGTTGAAGACCCTCGCAGCTTGGTCCTTGTGCTATCTAATGAAAAAGTGCCTCGTAAGAGGAACTTCATCACCACTGTTGTTGCCCATGTAAATGATTTTCACTCCTGACTTCGTCACTTTTTTCAAGAAAGAAAAGTGTTAATTTGTAATTGTCTA